>CAZMUG010000099.1:281-9479 GCA_964569165.1 uncultured Gaiellales bacterium | reverse complement strand
AGCCGCGGCGTATCGAGGCCGGGGTGGTCTCGACGCACCTCTTCGATCTGCTCGGCATCCGGCCCATCGCCGGGCGCATGTTCACGGCCGACGACGAGCGGGGCGCGTCGGGCCCGGTGGTCCTGCTCGGCGAGAACCTCTGGCGGTCGTCCTTCAATGCCGACCCCGGCATCGTCGGCAAGCCGGTGACGCTCGATCGCGAGCGCTACACGGTCGTCGGCGTCTTGCCCGCGTCGCCCGCGTGGGACCCCTGGGCTAAGCTGTACCTCCCGATCGCAAGCGACCTGCTGGCGCAGAGGCGGGACCGGCGCTACCGGTTCGTGGCGCGCCTCGCGCAGGGCACGACGCTCGAACAGGCGAACCGCGATCTCGAGGTGCTGAGCGCCGCGCTCGCCTCGGCGTCCCCGGACGACAATGCCGGCGTACGGATCTTCGCCGAGGGGCTCCGGACGGACCTGCTCGACGACAACCGGGAGCCGGTCCTGATCCTCTACGGCGTCGTCAGCCTGCTGCTGCTGCTGGCCTGCGCGAACGTGGCGACGCTGCTCGTCATGCGCAGCGCCTCCCGGTCCGGCGAGTTCGCCATCCGCGCGAGCCTGGGAGCTGGCCGGATCCAGATCGTGCGACAGGTGCTGGCTGAACACGCGCTCGTTACCGTGGCCGGGGGAGCGCTCGGCGCCCTCGCGGGCGTCTGGGCGCGCCGACTGCTCGAGGCGACCCTCAGCCCGGCCCCCGGACCGTTCAGATTCGACCTCGACGCGCCCGGCGGCGTCATGCTGGCTCTCGTCGTACTGGCGGTCACGTTCGTGTTCGGTGCGGCCTCGGCCTGGTCCGTCACGCGGCACGCGTTCACGACGCAGCGCTCCGCCGCTCGCGGCGCCTCCGACCCATCGGATCGCGCCCGCCTGCGCACGGGCCTGGCGGTGTTCGAGGTGGCCGCCGCAGTGCTCGTGCTCGTCGGCACCGGCCTCATGCTCAAGGGGGCCATGCGGGTGGCCTCGCAGCCCGCAGGCTTCGACTCGCGCAACCTGCTGACGATGGAAGTGAATCTGCCGGACGGCGGCTCGCCGGACGAGGCGCGGGCGATCCGGTTCTTCACGAGTCTCGTCGAGCGCGTCGGCGGCCTGCCGCAGGTGGAGAGCGTGTCGGCGGGGAACCCACCGCCGCACGTGGGCTGGAACGTCGCGTACGAGGCGGAGGGCATGCCACTGGAGTCCGCCGCCCAGCGCCCGCGGACGATGGACGCCGTGGTGATGCCGGGCTACTTCCGGACGCTTCGGATGCCGCTCGTCGAGGGACGCGACTTCGACGATCGCGACGCCGGCGTGGGGAGCGCGCCGGTCATCGTGGTCAGCCAGGCGTTTGCGCGCGCCACGTGGCCCGGTGAGCGGGCCGTCGGCAAGCGCGTTCGCCTGGTTCGCCGGGGAAGCAGCAGCGACCCCTGGCGTGAGGTGGTGGGCGTCGTCGGTGACGTTCGCGCGTCGACGTTCGCGCCGCCGCGCGGGTGGGTCTACCTGCCGCAGGGCCAGCGCGGGTTCAGCGAACTCATTCTCATGATCCGTTTCAAGGGCGATGTGTCGGAGGTCATCCGCGACGTCCAGCGGATGGTCTGGAAGGAGCAGCCCGCGCTGCCGCTTCACTGGAACCGGCTGCTCGATGACCTCGTGGCCGAGCGGTACTGGCAGCCGCGCGTCTACCCCCGGCTCTTCGCGACGTTCTCCGGACTGGCGTTCGCCGTGGCGCTGGTGGGCGTCTACGGGGTGGTGGCGTATGCCAGCGCGCGGCGGACCCGCGAGTTCGGCATCCGCCTCGCCATCGGCGCGGCGCCGGCAGGCGTCTGGCGGCTCGTGGCGCGCCAGGGCTTGCGCCTGGCCCTCAGCGGGACGGCCATCGGGATGCTGGCCGCTTTCGGTCTGATGCGCCTGGCTGCGACGGTGTTCTTCGGCGTGAGCCCGACTGACGCCTGGGTCTACGCCAGCTGCGGCGCGCTCGCGGTTGCGGCGGTGCTCGTCGCAAGTGTCGGGCCGGCCTTCCGCGCGTCCCGGATCGACCCGGTGGTCGTGCTGCGCAGCGAATGATGTGGGGGCCGCTGGAGACCAACCGCCGCGCGCGCGACGACCGCCAGCCCGACGCATGAATCCGGAGACCGCGGCACCGTGAGGACGCGTTCCCGGCCTGCGAAGCGGCGCGCGAGAGATGCGCCCGTTCCTGTTGGCGACTCAGAATCGCGGCCTCCCGTTCAGCCGCGCAGGCGCGCCACGACGGCCGCCCGGTGGCGGCGGCTGACCGGCACGCGGAGACCGCCCGTCAGCAGCAATTCCGCCGGCGCCCCGGCCGCGCCGCGGATCTCGGCTACCCGGCTGACGTTGACGAGCCAGGACCTGTGGACGCGGAGGAACCGGCCCTGGCCGAGGCGGCTCTCCAGGGATGAGAGCGCATCGCGCAGGACGAAGACGTCCTGGCCGCGATGAAGCACGGCGTAGACACCCGCTGCTTCGATGGCCTCGACTTCGTGCGCCTTGACGAACCGGACACGGTCCCGGTCGCGGACGACGAACCGATCGAGCGTGGTCCGCCGCTCTTCGATTTCGCCGAGGAGCGCGAGCAACCGCCGGTTCGTCTCGCGTTCCTGTCGGGCGGCCAGCACGCCGCGCGCGTGGCGGAGGGCGTCCCTGAACCGTTCCGGCTCGACCGGCTTCAGCAGGAAGTCTACGGCGTGCACGGCGAACGCCCTGACCGAGTATTGGTCGTACGCCGTGACGAAGATGACGAGCGGGACTTCCTCCGGTTCGAGTTCCTCGAGCACCTCGAACCCGTCGAGCACGGGCATCTGCACGTCGAGCACCACGAGATCCGGCCGAATCGTCCTGATCGCGCTCACCGCCTCCTGGCCGTCGAAGCACATGCCGGAGACTTCGACGTCGGGCTCTCCGGCGAGCAGGCCACGCAGGCCCTCGATGGCCAGCGGCTCGTCGTCCACCAGAAGGGTGCGGATCACGCGGCCTTCCCGGGAACCGCGCCACCGCCCGCACTCGGTGCGTCGGTCCGCAGCGGCAGCCGCACCGACGCCTGGAAACCGCCGCCGGCCCGCGCGCCGCACTCGAGGCTCGCGCGGTCGCCGTAGAGCCGCGAAAGCCGGGCCCTCGCGTTCGACAATCCAACGCCCGCCCCACGGCTCCTGGCGGCGGCGGACGGTCCGATCCCGTCGTCGAGCACCGACAGTGTGACGGTGTCACCGTCGAGGCCGGCTTCGATCCGGACCGTGCCGGGGCTGGCCTTGGGGCCGATCCCGTGCCGTACGGCGTTCTCGACGAGCGGCTGGAGCACGAGGTGCGGGACGCGAGCCCGCTCCGCCCGCGGGTCGACCGACACCTCGACCGACAGCCGGTTCGGGAAGCGGACCTGCTCGATCTCCAGGTACGAGCGGGCGAATTCGATCTCCCGGGCGAGCGGGACCTCCTGGACTCCTCCGTCGGCCAGCGCGCGGCGCAAGAGATCGGAGAGCAGGATCACCACCCGCTTTGCCGCGGGCGGGTCGCTCGTCGTCAGCGTGACCACGGCGTTGAGGGCGTTGAAGAGGAAATGCGGGTGCAGCTGGCTCTTGAGGGCGTGGAGCTGCGCTTCGGCCAGCTCCGCCTGCAGGCGGCGCGCCTCGAACGCCTCCTTCCGGTACCGCCACGCGTAGGAGAGCGTGAGCACCGCGACCCACGTGAGGGCGGCGATGAGGAGCCAGCCGAGGAGCATCGGCGCCGGGACGCGGAAGTTCTCGAGGAGCTTGTCGGCGAGGGTGCGGCCGGTGCCCGGCAGGCTGAGCAACTCCGACAGGAGGATGTCCGACATGAAGACGACGGGCACCATGACGATCATGGCAGCCACGTGGACGAGTCGGTTGCGGAGCCGCGGTTCGCGGTCCAGACGGTAGCGGCCGCCGAGCCACACCACGAACGGCGTCCAGCCGGTCCAGACGAACCACTGCGTGAACCGGTAACCCACCCAGCCGAGCCACGGAACGGACAGCCCTCGGTTGGGGGCGAGCAGGTAGTCCTGGGTGGCGAGGACCAGCGCGACGCCCGTGTAGAACAGCGCGAGGCCAGACAGCCAGATTGGCCACCGGGTTCGAGTCCAGGCTTGCTGAGCCATCGCGATGTCCATCTCCCTCGGAGGCCTATTCGAACACCGAACGCTCCGGGCCGCAAGCGGCCCCGGCTCCGCTCGCATCACGCGGGCTGCCGTTCGCATCGCTTCGGCGATCGACCCGCCGGGCCGGATCGTCTCTCGAGCGTGAAGAGGAGCACACCATGATGCTGACACGATTCTGTCTCGTCGCCCTCGCGCTGTTCGTGGCCGAACCGGGTAGCGCGCAAGACTCCGCCACCGCCGCCGGGCAGACGCCGGCGCCGCCGCTGCTGACGTTCGCGCCAGCCGTCCAGGCGCTGACGACACCCGAGCGGGCGGCGATCGCGGCTGCCGTCGAGCAGTACTTCCGGGGCTTCGACACGATGGACGCCGACGTGATGGCGCAGGCGCTCCACGCCGAGGCCACGACGACCGGCGGCGTTGGGCAGCCGGTGGTGGACCTGATGGCGTATTCGCGGTTGCTTGAGCAGCTCCGGAAGGCACCCGCGAACCGCAAGCCGCCGGCCGTCAAGGCCGAGCGGACGCTCAGCGAGTTGTTCGTCCACGGCGGGATGGCCACGGCCTGGGTGCACATGCAGTACCTGCCCCCAACGAGAGGAGCCGGCGTGCCCATCGTGTACGCGTTCCAGCTCTACGAGTCCGCGACGGGCTGGACCATCGCCAGTGTCGTCAGCCACGCCGACCAGTACGCCGGCGAGACGGCCGACAGTACGCTTGACGCGATGGGCATCCGGCAGGGGATGACGGTGGGCGAGATCGGGGCCGGCAATGGTCGGATTACGCTGGCGCTCGCGCGGCGCGTCGGCGAGCGGGGAAAGGTCTACGCCAACGACATCGACTCGAAGTCGCTGGCGCAGCTCGTCGCGACGTGTGAGCGCCGTGGCGTGAAGAACATCGAGACGATCACCGGCACGGTGGACGACCCGATGTTCCCGAAGGGCGCGCTGGACCTCGCCATCGCGGCCATCGTCTATCACCACCTCGAGCAGCCGGTGGCGCTGCTTCGGAACCTCGCGTCGTCGCTGAAGCCGGGCGCCACACTCGTGATCGTCGACCCGGCCTACGACCGGACGGGCGACAAGGATTCGGACCGGCCGACTACGCGCGAGCGTGTCGAGGCCGAGGCGGTGGACGCGGGCTACGAACTGCTGGCAGTGAACGCCTCGCTCCCGCGCGACAACATCTTCATCCTGCGCCTGAAGGGCGCCGGGCCGGCGCCGGCCGTGAAGGTGACCAGCGCGCCGTGGGTTCCGCCAGCCTCCGGGTCCGAGCGATCGGCGGTGCTGGCGGCGGTGGACACCTGGTGGAAAGGGCACGATGGGGACGATGCGGCGCTGCTCGAGAAGGTCCTGGCGCCCGGCGCGAGGAGTTGGTTCGTGCATGGGGGCGCGCTGCAGTTCGTGACGTTCGACACGGACATCGAACGGATGAAGTCTGGCAATCGTCGCCCTGCCTCGCGTCCGCTGCCGGGCGAAAAACGGACGGTGGTCGACTTCAAGCAGGAGCGCGCCGTGGCGACGGTGACGGTGCTCGTGGAGATCCCCAGGGCTGGCGGCAACAGCCGCAGCCACACGACCTTCCAGCTCTACAAGGCTGACGATCTGTGGCAGATCGTGAGCCTGGCCGGGATGTAGCGGCTGGGTCCCGAGCGCCAGACCTTGGAAGCGAACTCGGGAGCGACGCCACTCCCGGAGTGGTTGCGCCTGTTGATGGGGGACGCCCATCGAGGTCTGATCCATGGGACATCGGCGGGACGTGCGCTACGTGGCGCGCGTGCTGAGGAAATCACGAGGCTACTCGGCTGCGGCCATTCTGACGCTGGCTCTGGGCATCGGCGCGACGACGGCCATCATCCAGAGGGAGTGACTAGGCACGTACGGTCAGGAAGGTCGCGCGGTTGTCGCGCGCTGCTCTCCGGAGTCTGAGATGTCGACCGAGTCGGCGGTCCGCAAGTGGGGTCAATTGGCGGGGGGCAAACCCGCCGAGAGGCCTCAGGCTCCTCTGGAATCGATGAGATTGCGGAAGAACTGGAGCCGGCGGTCGGACTTGAACCGACGACCTGCTGATTACGAATCAGCTGCTCTACCAACTGAGCTACGCCGGCCGGCTGGTGGGCGTCCCGGCGGCCCGTCAGCCGCGCAGAACGATTCAACAATATAGCATACCCACCCTCAGTCCTGTCTCAGGGCGCGAACGACCGACGCATCGACCCAGTACACGTCGCCATTCCCGTTGTGCGGCTCCTGGTACATGCGCAGGATGTCGTCGAGCGAGCGCATGGCGGGCACGGCCGCGTCGGCGGGACGCTTGTAGCTCGAGAAGAAGAAGTACTTGCCGTCCGGTGAGAGACTCGGGCAGTACTCCTGCTGCGGCGAGTTGATGGCAGGACCGAGGTTCTGCGGTGTTGTCCAGGTCTTGTCGTCGCGCCGAAATGCGACGTACAAATCGCTGTTCCCATGCCCGCCGGGCCGGCCCGACGAGAAGACGATCATCCCCTCATCGGGCGCGATGAAGACATCGCCGCCGCCGTATTCGGCCACGATGGTTTCGTCGAAGACCTCGGCGCGCGTGTACCGCCCGGCTTCAGGAACGGCCCGGAAGATCCCACCTGGCTTCGTTCCGGCAGCCCGGCTCGAGCTGAAGTACAAGGTGCCGTCGGCGGTGAGCGACGGGTACAACTCCATCCCCTCGCTGTTGATGGGGGCATCGAGCCGCCTGGGGAGTGCCCACCCGTCCGGCGTTCGATCGGCCGCCCAGATGTCCCAGTCCTTCTCGGCCCCCTGAGGCGTCAGCGGTCGCGCCGACGCGAAGTAGAGTGTTTGGCCATCCGGACTGAGGGCTGGGTCGGCATCGTTGTACCTGCCGGAGAAGGGCAGCACAGCAGGTGCGGACCAGCGCCCGCCCACCTGCCGCATGGTCAGCAGCACGTGGCGCCCGCGCACGGGCAGTTTCACCGTGAAGTAGAACTCCGTCCCGTCCGGGCTGAAGACGGCATTCAGATCGTCCATGCCGGTCGACACGATGCCGGGCGCGAACAACCTCGGCTGGGAGCCGGGCGGTTGCTGTCCGAGATAGGGGCCCTCGATCACGGGGACCTGACCGGATGACCCGCCGGTACCCTGAGCGGCCAGCACACCGGCCAGTCCCGTCAGACACAGCACGAAGAGAGCGGCGGAGCGAGGCATGGGAAGTCCTCCTTTCGGCGACGGAGGCATCTTCGACATGGCGGATCTGAACACAGCCGGCGGCTGATGCCAAGTGTCGTGGCGCGCTCGGCCCGCCTTCGCCCTGGCGGGCTACGGCGAGGCAGGCTGAGCGCGCCCTGGCGGGCTACGGCGGGGAGGGGGCATCCCGCAGAACCGATCCCCGGTCACCGATCCCCGGGCCCCGTTCTCCGGGCCCCGTTTTCCGTCCCCCGTGGTATCCTCACCCCGCCCCCGCCGCGCGCATAAGCCCCAAGCCCTTCGATGCGCAAGGACGACAACGTGCTTCGCTGAGGAATTCCCATGCTCACCCCTCTTCATCTCCGCCGTTCCGCACGCGTACTCGTGGCCGTGGCCGCCGCGCTGCTCTGGCTCCAGCCGGGCTTCGCCGTCCAGCAGCCGCAGGAAGGCGACTTCTGCGAGTGCGAGGGCTGCACGAGCGTCCTCGTCGGCAAGGCCGCCTCGGTCGACGGCTCGACGATGACGTCGCACTCGTGCGACAGCACGACCGACCGCACGTGGATGGACCTCGTGCCCAACCGGAAGCACAAGCCGGGCGCCATGGCCACGCTCTGGATGGACCCGAAGGAAACCAAGGGCCCCGACGACGCGGACCGGATCCCCGCGGGCGAGATCCCGCAGGTGGCCGAGACGTACAAGTTCCTCAACGCCGCCTATCCGATCATGAACGAACACCAGCTCGCGATCGGCGAGACCACGTTCGGCGGCAAACGCGAACTCAAGAGCGACAACGGCATCATCGACTGTCCGGAGCTCTACCGCCTCGTGCTCGAGCGGGCGAAGACGGCCCGCGAGGCGATCAAGATCGCCGACGAACTCACCAAGAAGTACGGCTACAACGACTACGGCGAGGCGTTCACGTTCGCGGACAAGGACGAAGTCTGGTTCTTCGAAATCCTCGGCCCGGGCCGCGGCAAGCTCGGCGCGGTATGGGCGGCGGTCCGCATCCCGGACGACGAGGTGGCGGTGTCGGCGAACGCGCCCCGCATCCGGAAGCTGAACCTGAAGGACCCGGACAACTTCATGGCGTCCGAGAACGTCTACTCGCTGGCCGAGGAGCTGGGCTGGTGGGACCCGAAGAGCGGCGACCCCTTCGAGTTCTGCACGGTCTACGGCTCGCGCAGCAGCCTGGGCAGCCGGCGCCGCGAGTGGCGCGCGCTCAGCCGCCTGGCGCCCTCGCTGAACCTGGACCCGAACGCGGAGCACTACCCGCTCTCGGTCAAGCCGGAGAAGAAACTGTCGGTCAAGGACGTGCTCGACATCTTCCGCGACACTTACGAGAACACGCCGTACGACATGACGCGGACGCTCCTGAAGATCGACAAGGACGGCAGGGCGTCGAAGAACCCGATCGCCAACCCGTTCATGAACAACGACTACCTCGACGCCTTCAAGATCCCCTCCGAGCGCACCATCGCCTGCAAGCGCGCGACCTACCTGAGCGTGACGCAGTCGCGCGCCTGGCTGCCCGACCCGGTGGGCGGCGTGGTCTGGCTGGGCTACGACAACCCGATGACGACGCCGCACGTGCCGATCTACATCGGCATCACCCAGATGCCCGAGTCCTACATGGTGGACGGCCGCGCGAAGTTCCGCCGCGACTGCGCCTGGTGGGCCTTCCGCCAGGTGAGCCAGCTCGCGTTCCTCCGGTGGCAGCCGATGGTGGCCGACATCGAGAAGGTCTGGCGGCCGATCGAAGAGCAGGCGTGGGCGGAGCAGGCGAAGATCGAGGCGGAGGCGGTGGCCCTCTACAAACAGGACCCGGCGAAGGCGGAGCAGTTCCTCACGCAGTACTCCCACAAGATCGCCAACGACGCGGTCGAGCGCTACTGGAAGC
>CAZMUG010000099.1:0-271 GCA_964569165.1 uncultured Gaiellales bacterium | reverse complement strand
GCCGCGAGGAGCTTACCCCCGCCGCCATCGATCAGCTGGCCGACGATGATCCGGGCCGCTTCTCCCCCAATGTCCTGCTCCGCCCGGCCGTCGAGGCCGCGCTCCTGCCCACGGTTGCCTACCTGGCCGGTCCGGGGGAACTGCGCTACTGGAAGCTGGCGGAGGAACTGTGGGGGAAGTACACGAATTACTTCGATTGATGGGCGACAGGCGGCAGGCGGCAGGCGGCAGGGGAGAAGCCGGCGACAGACGATAGGCGACGGGCGGCAGG
>CAZMUG010000098.1:0-9515 GCA_964569165.1 uncultured Gaiellales bacterium | reverse complement strand
TGGTAGGCCCCCTCGCGCGGGTCGGGGGCCTCGACGTCCTCGCAGGTGGTCGTGCCCGGGGTCGTCGGCGACGTGTCGCTCGCCTCGTCGTCTCCGCCGCACCCGGCCGGCACGAGCGCGGCGGCGACCGCAAGGAGTGCCAGGAGGACGCGCACGGCCTGCGATGCTACCCGGGGATGACGACCCCGACGCGTTGCGAGTGGGCATCCGGCAGCCCCGAGATGGTCGCCTACCACGACGAGGAGTGGGGCGTCCCGTCGCGCGACGACCGCCACCTGTTCGAGCTGCTGACGCTGGAAGGCGCGCAGGCGGGGCTCTCGTGGTCCACGATCCTCCGCAAGCGCGAGGGCTATCGCCGCGCGTTCGCCGGCTTCGACCCGGCGGCGGTCGCCCGGTTCTCGGCCGGGGACGTCGAGAGGCTCCTGCAGGACCCGGGCATCGTGCGGAACCGCCTCAAGGTCGAGTCAACGGTCGTGAACGCGGGGCGCGTGCTCGAGCTGCAGGCCGGGAGCGGGAGCTTCGCCGCGTACCTGTGGGACTTCGTGGGCGGCGAGCCGGTCGTCGGCGGTTTCCGGACGATGGCCGAGCTGCCGGCGGAGACGCCGCTCTCGAAGGCGCTGTCGAAGGATCTCAAGCGGCGCGGCTTCCGGTTCGTCGGCCCGACCGTCTGCTACGCGTTCATGCAGGCCGTCGGGCTCGTCAACGACCACACGCTCGACTGCTTCCGCTATCGCCAGCTCGCGGTATGAGAGCACCGGTCCGCTATGCGCGAAGTGGCGACGTGAACATCGCCTACCAGGTCACGGGCGAGGGGCCGCTCGATCTGATGCTGATCCACGGCTTCTTCTCCCACCTCGAGATCGACTGGGAGTCGCCGGCGATGGCGCACATCCACGACCGGCTCGGGTCGTTCGCGCGTCTCATCCGCCTCGACAAGCGAGGAACCGGGCTCTCGGACCGCGGCGTCGGGCTCCCCGACCTCGAGACGCGGATGGACGACGTCCGTGCCGTGATGGACGCCGTCGGGAGCGAGTCGGCCGCGCTCTTCGGGTACTCGGAAGGAGGGCCGATGTGCGCCCTCTTCGCGGCGACCTATCCCGAGCGGACGCGCGCTCTCGTGCTCTACGGGACGTATGCGAAGCGGCAAGACCCGGACGACGACTACCCCTGGGCGCCGACCCGGGAAGAGCGAGAGCGCGTCGCCCGCGAGCTCGAGGAGACGTGGGGGGAGAACGTCGACCACTCCACGATGTGGCCGAGTGCCGATGCTTCCGAGATCGCCTGGGTCCTGCGTCGAGGGCGGGCCAGCCTCAGCCCGTCGGGGGCCCGCGACCTCATCCTCATGAACTCGCAGGTCGACGTGCGGCACGTCCTGGGCAGCATCCAGTGCCCGACCTGCGTGCTCCACCGGTCAGGCGACCGCGACGCCCGGATCGAAGAAGGCCGCTACATCGCGGAGCACATCCCCGGCGCGCGCTTCGTCGAGCTGCCCGGCGACGATCACGTTCCCTTCTTCCGACCCGACGAGATCCTCGACGAGGTGGAGGAGTTCCTGACGGGGACGCGCCCCGCTGCGTCGACGAACCGCGTGCTGGCAACGGTTCTCTTCACAGACCTCGTCGAGTCGACCCGCAAGGCGACGGCGCTGGGGGACGCTTCCTGGGCGTCGCTCCTCGCGCGGCACGACGAGGTGATCCGGGCGGAGCTCGCCCGGTTCGGCGGCGAGGAGATCGACACCGCAGGCGACGGCTTCCTGGCTCTGTTCGACGGGCCCGCTCGCGCGATCAGGTGCGCGCTCGCGATCCGCGAGTCGCTCGGAGCGCTGGGCCTCGAGGTCCGGTGCGGGGTGCACACCGGTGAGCTGGAGCGCGCTCCGGGCCGCAAGCCCCAGGGGATCGCGGTGCACGCCGGCGCCCGCGTCATGGCGCTGGGCGGCGCCGGAGACGTGCTCGTGAGCTCGACCACGCGCGACCTCGTGGCGGGCTCGGGCCTCGAGTTCGCGGACCGTGGCGAGCACGAGCTCAAGGGCCTCGAGGGCCCACGCCGGGTTTTCGCCGCCCGGTAGCCGCCTACGCGCGCGTCGTGATCGCGACCAGGTCGGCGAGGTTGACGAGCTGGATCGCGGTGCGCATCGCCTCGACGCGCGCGTCGTCGGAGACGACCTCGGTTCCCTCCTTCCAGAGAGCCTCCGCGGTCATGAGGAGCTCCTGGATCTGCTCCGACTCGTCGTGGTAGCCGTTCCGCTCCCGCGAGGCGTTGACCGCGAGGCCGAGTGCGCCGATCCCGTCGCGCTGGCGCATCCACAGCATGGGGACGGCCATGGAGATGTACTGGTGGATGCGCGCGAACGTGAGCGGCTGGCCGAGCGCCTTCAGCTTCTTCGGCGAGCTCAGCGGCGGGAGCGGCTCGCGATCCGCGATGCGCCGCCCGGTCTCTCCCAGCAGCGCGCGTAGCTGGGAGTCGTCGAACTCGGCAACCCGTGCCGTACGCAGCGCCATGAGCAAGGAGTTCGGCAGCCTCCCGTACGGATAGTCGGACGCGAACACGATCTGCTCGGGGGCGACCTGGCGAAAGAGGTCGAGGAGGTCCACCGCGCTCCACACCGACGTGTCGAAGAAGACTCCCTCGAGCCCTGCGAGAGCACCGGCCAGCCCTCCCATGTCGGCGATCCCCGCGTGGGCGATGATGATCCTGATCCCCTCGTACCGCCTCACCAGGTGCGCGAGGTGGTCTGCGATCGGAGGTAGCCCGCGGCCTCCGTGGATGAGGATGGGGACCGAGCGGTCGACGGCGAGCTCGAAGATGGGCGGGAGCCGCTCGTCGTCGAGGGTGAAGGCCTGCGCGCGCGGGTGGAGCTTGATCCCCCTCGCACCGAGGTCGAGACAGCGGCGGGCCTCCTCGACGGGACGCGCGCCGAGGTCGAGGCGCACGAACGGGACGAACCGTCCGCCCGAGCGCTCGGCGTGCGCGAGCGTCCTGTCGTTCGGGACCGAGAACGCGGGCTCGCGGTCGTACTCGTCCATGCAGAACGTGAAGGCGCGGTCGAAGCCGTAGCGGTCGAGCATCCCGAGGAGCTCCTCGGGCCAGCCGTTCATGCCGTCGATGTCGTGGCCGAGATGGGTGTGGACGTCGAACAGGTAGGCGTTCTCGGGAAGCTCGGTGGCCAGCTGCGCGGCCCAGAGATCGACGATCGCGCGGGCCCGGTCCCAGTGGTTCACGGCACTTCCAAGTCTATGTCTCCCGCAGCGAGCGGGGCCCGTCGAACGGATCCCGGCCCCGCGCGGATCGCCGCAGGGGAGCGCCTCGCCGCCGCTGCGCCCGCGTTCGCTCAGCCACCGGCTGACTCGAGAGCGGCCCAGAGGCGCGGCGCGGTGATCGGGAGCTCGTGCAGGCGGACGCCCGCGGCCGCGGCGACCGCGTTCGCGATCGCGGCCGGGGCGGCGACCACGGGAGCCTCGCCGATCCCCTTCGCCCCGTACGGCCCGTCCGGCGCGGGCACCTCGACGATCAGCGTCTCGATCTCGGGCACGCGCTCCGCGACCGGGACCGCGTAGTCGAGGAACGACCCCGTCTGGAGGCGTCCGTCCTCGTCGTGGACGATCTCCTCGAGGAGCGCCCAGCCGAGCCCCTGTGCGACACCCCCGCGCATCTGCCCTTCGACGAGCGACGGGTTGAGCGCCCGGCCCACGTCCTGGGCGACGACGAGTCGGAGCACCTCGACGTCGCCCGTCTCGCGATCGACCCGGACATGCGCGAGGTGGCCGGCGACCGAGGGGGCCGAGCTCACCTGCGCCGAGCCGCCATGCCCCTCGATCGGCTCGTAGCGGCCACCGAAGCGCATCGCCTTGCCGGCGATCTCCTCGACCGTGACGGAGCGGTCGGGTGCTCCCACCGCCCGCACGACACCGTCCACGACCTCGAGGTCGTCCGGCGCGATCTCGAGCTCGTGCGAGGCGGCCTCGAGGAGCTTCGCCCGTGCTGCCTCGGCTGCCCGGAGCACGGCAGGACCGACGGTGTACGTCACCTTGGAGCCGCCGCTCGCTCCCGCGTACGGCCCGGTCGCGGTATCGGCGGAGACGACCCGCACCCGGTCCGGGGAGAGCCCGAAGGCCGCCGCTGCGATCATCGCGAACCCGGTGTCGACGCCGCTCATGTCCGCGGCGGACGTGACGACGGTCATCGTCCCGTCCGTGTCTACGCGGCAGACCGCCGACGCCGGCTCGGTGCCTCCCGGCCAGTAGCCGACGGCGAATCCAACGGCTTCGTCCTCGGGGAGCGAGCCGCGCTCGCGCCACAGGGCATGCTCGCGCAACTGCTCGAGCACCTCGACGGCGCCGATGACGCCGAACGGCCTGCCGCTCACGCCGACGTCTCCCTCGACGACGGCGTTGCGCAGGCGGAGCTCGATCGGGTCGAGCCCCAGCGTCTCCGCGAGCTCGTCCAGGAGCGACTCGAGCGCGTAGGCGGCGGTCGGCGCGCCCGGCGCGCGGTACGAGCCCCACGTGACGCGATTCGTCTGCACTCCGTACGCGCGCAGGTCGTGCGCCTCCCAGCGGTAGGGGCCGGCCACGAGCAGCGACGTGATCCCCTCGACGCCCCAGCCCGTGTTCGACCCGCGGTCCACGAGCATCCGCGCCTCGATCCCGGTCAGCGTGCCGTCGGCCCGGGCGCCGACGCGGAGCCGCGTCACCTGGCCGGAGACGGGATTCGTCGCCTGGAAGTCCTCGCTCCGCGTGAACACGAGGCGCACGGGGCGTCCGAGCGCGAGCGCGGCGCCGGCCGCGAGCGGCTCGACCAGGGCGAACTTGCCGCCGAACGCCCCGCCCAGGGGCTCCGCGATCACGCGGATCCGCTCCAGCGGGAGGTCGAACGCGCGGGCGAGCTCCCTGCGGGTGACGAACGACCCCTGCGTGCTCGTCGAGACGACGAGCGTCCCCGCCGGCTCCAGCCAGGCGGTGCACACCTGCGGCTCGAGGTACGCCTGGTAGACCCACGGCGTCCTGAAGGTCCCGCTGACGACGGCGGCGCTCGCCTCGAGCGCGGCGGCGACGTCGCCGTGACTCCGGTGGATGCGGTCGACCACGTTGGCCGAGAGCCGCTCCTCCTGGTCGTCCTGCTGTCCGTGGTCGACGGCTGCGTGGATCGACTCGAGGTCTCCGCCCTCCTCCGCCTCCTCCACGGTGCGAGCGAGCGGGGCGCCCGGCTCCATCGCGGCCTCGAGGTCGACGATCGCCGGCAGCGTCTCGTACTCGACGACGACGAGCTCGGCCGCGTCCTCCGCGGCCGCCTCCGTCTCGGCCACCACCAGCGCGACCGGCTGCCCTGCAAAGACGACCTCCTCGCGGGCCAGGGGCTCCGCCGTGCGATCCGTGCCCGTCGTGGCGGTCGGCAGGTCCGCGGCGGTGAGGACGGCGACGACGCCGGGGACGGCGAGCGCCGCGTCGCGGTCGATGCCCTCGATCAGCGCGTGGGCCTCGGTCGCGAGGACGAGGCGGGAGTGGAGCAGGCCGTGTATCCGCCCGTCGGCGGCGTAGCGCGTCGCGCCCGTGACCTTGTCGGGCGCGTCGACGCGGGGACGGCGCGTGCCGATGACCTCGGTCACGCTGCGTCCTCCACGGCCCGTGTGCGCGCCAGCTCGGCCGCCCGCCGGGCACAGGTCGCAGCCACGTGACGCCGGTACTCGGCGGAGGCGAACCGGTCGCCGAAGACGTCGGCGTCACGGAGGGCCTCTGCGAGGTCGTCCTCACCGCGAAGGAGGAAGGGCACCCTTGCGATCCCGGTCATCGCGAGGATCTCCCCCGCCGGCCCGGCGAGCGCGGCGGCGCCTGCGATCGCGAACCCCGAGGCAGGGTGCTCCACGGAGACGTACGCGGACCCGGATCCCGCGGCGGGAACCGGCACCACGACGTCCGTGATCAGCTCACCGTGCTCGAGAGCCGTCAGGAACGGACCGCGGAAGAGCTCCGCGACGGGCAGGGCTCGCTCCCCGCCCGGGGAGCGCAGGCGAAGCCGCGCTTCCAGGGCGAGCAAGACGGCGGGCATGTCGGACGCCGGGTCGGCGTGGGCGAGGCTGCCGCCGATCGTCCCGCGGTTTCGCACCTGGAGGTCGCCGATGCCCCGAGCGCACTCGGCGATCCCGGCGAGCGCGGGGCGGGCGAGCTCCGGTGCCGAGGCCAGTTCCGCCCACGTCGTCAGCGGGCCGATGTGGAGCGCTCCATCGCGGGCCTCCAGGCCGCGAAGCGGGAGCGTCGAGATGTCCACGACGAGCGACGGCCTTGCCACACGGAGCTTCATGAGCGGTAGGAGCGAGTGTCCCCCCGCCAGGGCCTTCGCCTCGGGCTCGCCGAGGAGCACGAGCGCGTGCTCGAGGTCCGACGCGCGCTCGTACCGGACCGAAGCCGGGATCACGACCCTCCCTCGCCGCGAAGCGCCGCGGCACCGGCCCGGACCGACTCCACGATCGTCTGGTACCCGGTGCAGCGGCAGAGGTTCCCGCGCAGCGCGTGACGGATCTCCTCCTCGCTCGGATCGGGATCGTGGGCGAGAAGGTCGGATGCCGTCAGGATCATCCCCGGCGTGCAGAACCCGCACTGCACTCCGTGGTGCTCGACGAAGGCGCGCTGGAGCGGGTGGAGCTCGCCGTTCGCCCCCAGGCCCTCGATCGTCGTGACCTCCGAGCCGGACGCCTGGAGCGCGAGCACCGTGCAGCTCTTCACGGCCCGCCCGTCCAGCAGGACGGTGCAGGCGCCGCACTGGCTCGTGTCGCAGCCGATGTGCGTCCCGGTCAGGCCGAGGCCTTCGCGCAGCGCGTGCACGAGCAGCGTTCGGCCCTCGACCTCGAGGGAGCGGGGCTCCCCGTTGACGACGAGCGAGAGCTCAGGCACCTGCGGGTAGCGCCGCGAGCTTCTCGCGGAGGTACGCCAGGTACGGCTGCGGGTCGATGGAGGCCGAGCCGGTGATGCGCTCGAGCGTCTCCTTCGGCGTGAACTTGCGCCCGAGGGAGTAGAGGTTGTCGCGGAGCCAGGCCGACAGCTCCCGGAGCTCGCCTGCCTCCATCTGCGCGTCGAGGTCCGGGATCGCCGCGCGCACGGCTGCCCAGATCTGGAGCGAGATCACGTTGCCGAGCGCGTACGTCGGGAAGTAGCCCAGGCCGCCGTACGACCAGTGGATGTCCTGGAGGACGCCGCGCGCGTCGTCCGGCACCTGGACGCCGAGGAGGTCCTCCATGCCCGCGTTCCAGGCCTCCGGGACGTCCTTCGGGTCGAGCGAGCCGTCGACGAGCTGCTGCTCGAGCTCGAACCGGAGGATGATGTGCAGGCTGTACGTCGTCTCGTCCGCCTCGACGCGGATGAGCCCGGGCTCGGCGCGGTTGACCGCCCTCAGGAAGGTGTCGAGCCCGATGCCGGCGAGCTGCTCGGGGAACGCCTGCTGCAGCGGCTCGTACCAGTGCGTCCAGAAGGGCCTGCTGCGCCCGACGAGGTTCTCCCACGTCCGGCTCTGCGACTCGTTCAGCCCGAGGGACGGCGAGGTCGCGAGCAGCGTCCGCTCGAGCGAGGGGGCGATGCCGTGTGCGTACAGGCCGTGCCCTGCCTCGTGCATGGTCGACCAGAGGCCGTCCAGGCCGCTCTCGTAGCGCGTCGTCATGCGCACGTCCCTTCGGGAGAACGACGTGCAGAACGGGTGCACGGTCGGGTCGAGGCGGTACGAGCCCTCCTCGAACCCGAGCGCTGCGAGGATCCGTCCGAAGAAGGCGACCTGGGCCTCGACCGGGTACGGCTCCTCGAGGAACGAGGCGTCGATCTCGGGGGCCTCCTTGACGAGCCCGGACAGCACCGGCCGGATCGTCCCGAACACCTCGGCCACCTCCGTCGTCTCCATGAACGGCTCGAAGTCGTCGAGGAGGGGCGTGTAGGGGGAGTCGGTCCACTCGAAGCACTCGATGTACCGGCGCTTGAGCTCGAGGTTGCGCTCGAGCACGGGGAGGAACAGCGCGAAGTCGCTGCGCTCGCGCGCCTCGATCCAGGTCTGGTTGCCCAGCGCGCCCGCACGGATCATCTCCGCCCGCAGCTCGGTCGGGACCCGGCGCTGCTTCTCCCAGTCGCGGCGGGCGACCCGGATCAGGCTCGCGTCGTCCGAGTCGTACTCGAGCGACTCCTCGAGTGGCCGGAGCCGCTCGAGAAGCCTTCCGGTCTCGTCGTCCACGAACCGCTCGTGCGCGATCCGGCCGAGCGTGGCCATCGCCTCCGCGCGGGCGGGATGCCCGCCTGACGGCATCGTGACCTTCTGGTCCCAGCCGAGGACGCCGAGCGAGCGGGACAGGTCCGAGATCTCGGCGAGCCGCTCCTTCAGCGTGCGGAGGTCCGCGTTCACCGCCGGTGGACTCTACCGACGCGGTTAGGATCGGCGTCAGACGACAACGAAGCTGGAGGTCTTCCCGTGACGGACCAGGCGATCGAGACGCTGCTCGCGGAGGAGCGCCGGTATCCGCCCCCCGCCGACTTCGCCGCCCAGGCGAACGTGCAGGCGGACATCTACGACGTCCCGTTCGAGGAGTTCTGGGAGCGGGAAGGACGTGAGCGCCTCACGTGGTTCGAGCCCTTCTCGTCGCTGCTCGAGTGGGACGCCCCGTACGCAAGGTGGTACGGGGGCGGGAAGCTCAACGCCGCCTACAACTGCCTCGACCGGCACGTCGAGGCCGGGCTCGGCGATCGCGTCGCCTACTACTACGAGGGCGAGCCGGTGGACGAGCGCGCCGTGATCACGTACCAGCAGCTGCTCGATGAGGTCGTCCGCGCGGCGAACGGGCTCAAGGCGCTCGGCGTGGGGAAGGGCACGCCGGTCGGGATCTACATGGGCATGGGCCCGGGGCTGCCGGTGGCGATGCTCGCGTGCGCGCGGCTCGGCGCGCCGCACACGGTGGTCTTCGGCGGCTTCTCCGCGGAGGCGCTCGCCGGCCGGCTCAACGACATGGGTTGCGAGATCCTGCTCACCCAGGACGAGGGGTACCGCCGGGGGACGATAGTGCCGCTCAAGAAGAACGCCGACGAGGCGCTCCTCTCGTGCCCGGGTGTGAAGACGGTCGTCGTCGGGCAGCGGACGCGCGGCGACGTCCCCATGACGCCTGGGCGGGACCGCACCTGGAACGAGCTCGTCGAGGGGCAGTCCACCGATCCCGCGAGCTGCCCGTGCGAGCCGATGGACTCGGAGGACCTCCTCTACCTCCTGTATACGAGCGGGACGACCGCGAAGCCGAAGGGCATCGTCCACACGACTGCCGGCTACCTCGTCGGCGTCGCCTCCACGCACGACTACGTCTTCGACCTGAAGCCCGAGCGCGACGTGTACTGGTGCGCGGCCGACATCGGCTGGGTCACCGGGCACAGCTACATCGTCTACGGGCCGCTCTGCAACGGCGCGACGAGCGTCCTCTACGAGGGCACGCCGGACTTCCCGGACAAGGACCGCTGGTGGGACATCGTCGAGCGGTACAAGGTCACGGTCCTGTACACGGCGCC
>CAZMUG010000097.1:3156-9619 GCA_964569165.1 uncultured Gaiellales bacterium | reverse complement strand
CCTGTGGCCGAGACAGCGCGAGCGGAACGGGCTGCGCGAGGACGAGGTGTCGATCTCCGACGAGGCGCTCGAGCTCGTCGTGGCCGAGTACACCCGCGAGGCCGGCGTGCGCCAGCTCGAGCGCGAGCTCGGCACCGTGCTCCGCAAGACCGCAACCGGGATCGCGTCGGAGACGGTCGAGGCGCCGGTCGAGATCGGCACCGAGGAGGTGCGGGAGGCGCTCGGGCGCCAGAAGTACTACCGCGAGGTGGCGGAGCGGACGGCGGTGCCGGGAGTCGCCACCGGCCTCGCGGCGACGGCGACCGGAGGCGACGTGCTCTTCATCGAGGCGACGTCCCACAAGGACGGCGACGAGCTCGTCCTCACCGGCCAGCTCGGCGACGTCATGAAGGAGTCGGCGCAGATCGCGCTCTCCTCGGTCCGCGCGCTCGCGACGAAGCTCGGCATCGACGAGGACGCCTTCGAGAGCCGTTCCTTCCACCTCCACGTCCCCGCCGGCGCGATCCCGAAGGACGGCCCGAGCGCGGGCATCACGATGGCGACCGCCATCGCCTCGCTCCTCACCGACCGCCCGGTGAAGCACACGGTCGGGATGACCGGGGAGATCACGCTCCAGGGCCGCGTCCTGCCGATCGGCGGGCTCAAGCAGAAGGTGCTCGCGGCGCACGCCGCGGGGCTCACGGACGTGATCATCCCGGAGCGAAACCGGGCCGACCTCGAGGACATCCCGGAGAACGTGCGCGCCGAGATGACGTTCCACCCCGTGATGTCGATCGACGAGGTGCTGACGCTCGCGCTCGAGGAGAAGGCGCGCACCGATGTCGCGGTGTAAGGCCTGCGTCACCGTTCCCGAGGACGTTCGCCGCGCCGCGACCGTCCTCGAGCGGCGCTACGCGGTCTCGATCCTGTACGCGTCGCACCAGGGCTGCACGCGCTTCACCGAGTTCCGCCAGGCCCTCGGCGCGATTCCGCCGGGAACGCTCGCACAGCGGCTCGGCGAGCTCGAGCGGGCGGGCGTGCTGCGCCGCGAGGTCAGGGACGAGCGGCCGCCGCACGTCGAGTACGTGCTCACGGGTGACGGTGAGCGCCTCCGTGGGCTGCTCGACGCGCTCGCCTCCTGGGCTGCGCGCAGCGCGCGCTGATCAGGCGCGGCCGAGATCGACCGAGTACCGCGCCTCGGTCACGGCCGCGACGTCGTCGAGGGTCGCGCCGCCGAGGAGCTCGCTCAGCACGGGCGACCCGTCCGGGAACCGGAACACCGCGAGCTCGGTGACGACCACGTCCACGGCGGCCCGTGCCGTGACCGGAAACGTGCACTCGCGCACGAGCTTCGGCTCGCCCGCCGGCGTGGTCGCCGTCATGGTCACGACGACCCTGCCGGCTCCGACGACGAGGTCCATCGCGCCCCCGACACCGAGCACGTCCTTTCCCGGCATCGCCCAGTTCGCGATGTCCCCCCGCTCGCTGACCTGCAGCGCCCCGAGGACGGCGACGTCCACGTGGCCGCCGCGGATCATCGCGAAGCTCGCCGCGCTGTCGAAGTAGGAGGCACCGGGAAGGGCCGTGACCGGCTGTTTCGCCGCATCGACGAGATCGGGGTCGAGCTCGGCCTCCGCCGGCCGGGGCCCGACGCCGAGCAGGCCGTTCTCCGTGTGCAGGAAGATCCCGGCACCCGCTCCCAGGAGGCCCGGGATCAGGTTGGGGATGCCGACGCCGAGGTTCACGATCTCGCCGGGCAGGAGCTCCTGCGCCGCACGGTGCGCGATGACCGCCCTGGGGTCGGTCCCGGTGGTCATGCCCGGACGACCAGGTGGTCGACGTAGAGATGGGGGGTCGCGATCGACTCCGGCTCGAGCGCGCCGACCGGGACGATCTCTCCCGCCTCCGCGATGGTGATGGTCGCCGCCGTCGCCATCAAGGGGTTGAAGTTCCGGGCCGTGTGGCGGTACCAGAGGTTCCCGAGCTCGTCCGCCCGCGCCGCGTAGACGAGCGAGACGTCCGCGCGGAGCGGGCGCTCGAGGACGTGCGGCACGCCGTCGAGCACGCGCTCCTCCTTCCCCTCCGCGAGGAGCGTGCCCGCGGCGACGGGCGTGTAGAAGCCGCCGATGCCTGCACCGCCGGCACGGATCGCCTCCGCGAACGTGCCCTGGGGCACCAGGGTCGCCTCCAGCTCGCCGGCGTTCACGGCCGCGACCGCCTCGGGATTCGAGGTGAAGAAGGACGAGATGCCGCGCCGGATCCGTCCCTGGCGCAGCAGCTTCCCGAGCCCTCTCCCCGGTTCGCCGATGTTGTTCGAGACGATGGTGAGGTCGGACGCGTCCGAGTGCTCGGCGAGCGCGTCGATGAGCGTCAGCGGGGCTCCGACGAGCCCGAAGCCGCCCACCATGACCGTGTCCCCGGAGCGAATGTGGGCAACGGCCTCCTCGGCGCTGATCGTGCCGTTCGCGGTCATGGGCGTCCTCGTTCCTCGTCGCGTGCGAAGCCGGTCCGGCAGACGGTAGCCCAGAGGCCGCGGAGGGAGCGGAGAACCGCTCAACCGCCGCCATCCGCGTGCCGATAGGCACGACGTGAGCATCGCGCGTCCGGATCGCGCGTTCTTTCTGATCGCGGGCGCGTCAGCGCTCGCCTACCTCTCGCTACCCAGAGACACGGCGTACTACGACCGCTGGTACCAGCTCTTCCCGATCGCCGCCGTCGTCGCGACGGTCGTCGGAGTAGCGGTCAACCGTCCCCGGTCGCGGGCTCCGTGGTACCTGGTCGCGCTGAGCGGGCTGTGTGCCGTCGCGGCGGACGCCGTCTACGCCGTCCAGCTCGAGCGCACCGAGACGGTGCCGTTCCCGTCGCCCTCGGACTTCCTCGCCCTGGCCGCCTACGCCGTCCTCGCGGCCGCGCTCCTGCTCATGATCCGGAGGCAGGCACCGGGCCGCGACTGGCCGAGCCTGATCGACGCAGGGATCGTGACCGTGGGCGTTGCGATCGTGGGCTGGACGTTCCTCGTGCAGCCGCTGCTCGTCGGCGACTCGGGCGGTGTCGACACGGCGGTGGCCCTCGCGTTGCCGGTGCTGGACGTGCTCCTGGTCTCGCTCGCCGCGCGGATGGTGCTCGGGCCGGGCGTGCGCTCGACCGCGTTCCTGATGGTCACGGTGGCGCTCGTCTTCCAGCTCGTCGGCGATGCTCTGTACGGGTTCGGATCCCTGCACGGCTGGTACCGCGCCGGCGACCCCGTCGACCTCTTCTTCGTCGCGGCCGCGGTGCTCTGGGGGACTGCGGCCCTGCACCCCTCGATGGTGGATCTCACGGAGCCGAGCCCGGATCCCGAGCGGCGCCTCGGTGGCAGGCGCCTCGCCCTCCTGTCGTTCGCGACGCTCATGGCGCCGGCGATGCTCGCGGTCGCGGCGGTGCGGACGGGCGAGAGCGAGCTCCTCGTCATCGTGGGTGCGGCGACGACCCTCTCCGCGCTGGTGTTCGTCAGGCTCGGAGGCCTCGTCGCGCGCCACGAGCGCTCCGAGCGGCGTGAACGTGTCCTCGGGGCCGCCGCTGCAGCGCTCGTCTCCGCCTGGACCCGGGAGGACGTCTACCGCGTCGCGGTCGACGCCGCGCTCGAGCTGGCCGGCTCGGAGGACGCGACCGTGGGGCTGGCGCTCGGCGACGTGGACGACTTCCGGATCGTGTCGGTCGCCGGCACGGAGGCCGCGCGAGTGCGAGCGCTCGATCCCTCGGAGCTGTCAGCGGACGTGCTCACCGCCGTCGACGAGGCGCGCGCGCCGGACGGGCTCCGCACGGCGCGGTTCAGGGGGGAGAGCGGCGAGTGGACCGTCGTTCGCCTCGCCGTCGCGGAGGGGATTCGCGGCGCCCTCGTCTTTCACACGCAGGAGCGCCTGTCGCGCCGGGCGCGGGAGGGCGCGGAGACGCTCGCTGCGCAGGTCGCGCTCGCGCTCGAGGGCGCCTCGCTCGCCGAGGATCTCCACGAGCGCCAGAGCTCCGAGCGCTTCCGCTCGCTCGTCCAGAACTCGAGCGACGTGATCCTGCTGCTCGCTCCCGACCTCACCATCCGCTACCACACGCCCTCGGTGCAGCTCGTGCTCGGGTACGGCGAGGACGAGCTCGTCGGGGTGAAGCTCGGCGAGCTGCTCGGGGCGACCGACCAGGAAGGGCTCAAGGGGTTCTACTCGGACGTGCTCGCCGCGCCCAGGACGACGATGCCGCGCGACCTCCCTCTCCGCAAGGAGGACGGCACGATCGTCCGGCTCGAGAGCGTCTTCAACAACCTCCTCGACGATCCGAACGTCGCCGGCGTCGTGGTCACCGCCCGCGACGTCACCGAGCGGCGCGCCCTGGAGGACCAGCTCGCGCACCAGGCGTACCACGACGCGCTGACCGGCCTCGCGAACCGTGTTCTCTTCACCGATCGCATCGTGCACGCCCTCGAGCGGGGACACCGGCGCCGGAACCTGTTCGCGGTGCTGTTCATCGACCTCGACGACTTCAAGACCGTCAACGACAGCCTCGGGCATGCCGCCGGCGATGAGCTCCTCGTCGAGGTCGCGCGCCGGATCAAGGCGTGCATCA
The DNA here is from genome assembly GCA_964569165.1 of uncultured Gaiellales bacterium. GTDB lineage: Bacteria > Actinomycetota > Thermoleophilia > Gaiellales > Gaiellaceae > GMQP-bins7. The sequence goes on along the minus strand of CAZMUG010000097.1, from coordinate 5,050 downwards.
GGCCCGAGGACACGTGCGCCCGGCTCGGAGGCGACGAGTTCGCCGTGATGATCGAGGAGATCACATCGCCGGACGCCGCAGTCATCGTCGCGAAGCGGATCCTCGGGCGGATGGCGGCGCCGCTCACGATCATGGGCTCCGGGATCACGGTTCAGGGGAGTGTCGGGATCGCGCTCGGAACGGGCGAGCAGACCGTGAACGAGATCACCCGCAGCGCCGACCTCGCGATGTACCGGGCGAAGGGCGAGGGCAAGGGCCGGTACGCACTGTACGAGCCGTCCATGCACGAGCACGTCCTCGAGCGGCTCGGGCTGAAGGCCGACCTCCAGCAGGCGGACGTCGAGGACGAGTTCCTCGTCCACTACCAGCCCATCGTCGAGGTGCAGACCGGAGACCCCGTCGCGGTCGAGGCACTGCTGCGCTGGCGGCACCCGGACCGCGGGCTCGTCCTGCCCGGCGAGTTCCTCGGCCTGGCGGAGGAGACCGGGGTGATCGCTCCGCTCGGGGCCCACGTGCTGCGAGAGGCCTGCCTGCAGGCGATGTCGTGGCGCCGAACGGGCCACCCCGACCTCGGCGTGAGCGTGAACATCTCCGCGAGGCAGCTCGCGGGCAGCCATCTCCGGGGCGACGTCGTCGGTGCGCTGCGCGACTCCGGCCTCGAGCCCACAGCGCTCACGCTCGAGATCACCGAGAGCACGCTCCTCGACAGCGACGTCGTGATCGGCCGGCTCGAGGAGCTGAAGGCCCTCGGTGTCCGCATCGCGATCGACGACTTCGGGACGGGGTACTCGTCGCTGAACTACCTGCGCCGCTTCCCGGTGGACACGTTGAAGATCGCGCACGCCTTCATGGAGGAGCTCGGGCAGAGCGCCGAGCAGGAGCGGCTCGTCGCCGCGATCCTGCGCCTCGGCTCGACGCTCCACCTCGACTGCATCGCCGAGGGAGTCGAGCGGGCCGAGCAGCGAGAGCGCCTGCGCGCGCTCGGCTGCCGGTACGCCCAGGGCTTCCTCTACTCCCAGCCGCTCCCGGCCGACGAGCTCGGCGCGCTCCTTCTGCGCGCCCGAGTCGCGTAGCGCGCATACTCGGCCCGTGCAGCGGCTCGTGTCGGTCGCGGCCGCGGTCGCCACGGCGGCAGGCGCCCTCGTGGGCGCCGCGGGTGGTTCCGGGGGCGCGTCTCTCCCGCTTCCGAAGCTGCTCGCCCGCCACGTCCCCGTGCTCGTGCTCCACCCCGCCGAGCGCTTCCGGCCCGTCGCGGTCGAGGGCTTTCTCGCCGACTCCGACCTCACGCAGCAGACCCCAGCGGGCTGGGTGAAGGTCGACGAGCCGCTTCCGTCCGGCGGCGCCGGGTACCGGCTCGACCAGCGCCTGTGCGACGCGAGCGAGGGGCCTGCGGCGTCTTCCTGCTACGCCTCCGCCGAGGCGGCGCACGGGTCCGGCCCGGTCGCGTACGGGGCGGCGTTCCGCGCGAAGCGGCGGATCATCCTGCAGTACTGGCTCTGGTACCCGTACAACGACTACAGCCCGACCGTTCCACCCGGCGAGCTCTGGCAGGTGCACGAGGGGGACTGGGAGGCCGTGTCCGTGGTGCTGGACGTCTCGGGGAAGCCGCTCCTGGCCGCGTACTCGCAGCACAGCAAGGGGAAGAGGCGGGACTGGGCAACGGTCCCGAAGCGGGGCGGGCGTCCCGTTGCGTACGTCGCCGTCGGGTCGCACGCGAACTACTTCGGCGCGGGGACGCAGCGCTTCGACCCGCGGGTCGTCGAACCGCTCTTCATCTCGCTCATCCGGCAGGCGGGGCTGACGCCGGCAGACCACACGGGCAGGGGGCCGGTCGTCAAGCCGAGGCTGGTTCGGGTCACCACGACGACGCCCGGCTGGATGGCGTTCGCCGGCA
>CAZMUG010000097.1:0-3056 GCA_964569165.1 uncultured Gaiellales bacterium | reverse complement strand
GTACTCGGCGTCGTCCCTCGAGCCGCCCGGGACGACCTTCGAGACGATGATCAGCTCCGCGTCCTCCGGCTCGTCGTTCCAGACGGAGCGCCACGTCTGCGGGGGGACGCGTACGGCCGCTCCGCGCTCGAGCTCGATGACCTCGTCGTCCAGCTTGAACTGGAGCTTGCCCGAGGCGACGAAGTAGATCTCCTCCTGCTCCTTGTGACGATGTCCGTACGAGCCCCTGCCACCCGTGTGCTGCGGCAGGCGCCGGTACGTGAACGCGACCTGCTCGGCCTCCAGGTCGCGGGTCATCATCCGCATCTCGCCGGGATAGTCGCCGAGGACGTCCGTCACCTCCTCCAGCCGCTTGACCGTGTAGCCGGCCATGGGCACCTCCCTCTCGTCGCGTCGGCCGACTCTAACCGTGCTCCGAGCCCGTCGGAAGGAGCTCGCCGCAACGCGCGCGCAACGCGGCCTTACGTTCCGCTCACAACAACGCGGCCCGGGTTTCGTTTCATCGGGTACGGCTCGAGTCAACCCAGCGAGAGGTCGAGGAATGCCAGCGTCCGAGCAGACCCCACGGTTCGAAGCGCTCTCCCAGGAGGACCGCCGCGTCGTCGAGTGGCGATTCGCGCAGTTCAGCATGCTCGGCTTCGGCGAGGAGGACGCGTGGCTCCTCGTCGACTCGGGCGCCGACCTCAGCCTCGCGCGCTCTCTCGTGCGCTCCGGGTGCCCGCTCCACCTCGTGCTTCGGATCGTTCTCTAGCCGGCCTCCCCCGCGCCCCGCGCGGCTGACGTCGCGTCCGGGTACCGCGTGGCGAACCGCGTGGACTCGGAGTAGGGGACGAAGTCGTAGATCTCGCCTGCGGCCACGCGCCGCTGGCAGTCGCGCCAGAACTCGGGCCGCAACAGCTCCTCGTGATGGCGCAGGAAGGCGTCTCGCACCTTGGGGCTGCCGAGAAGGAACGCCTGGAACTCCTCCGGGAACACGTCGCGCGGGCCGACGGGGTACCAGGGCTCGCCCGACAGCTCGGCCTCCGGCGTCGGCGCGGGCGGGATCTCCCGAAAGGTGCAGTCGGTGACGAGCTCGACCTCGTCGTAGTCGTAGAAGACCACTCTCCCGTACCGCGTCAGCCCGAAGTTCCGCCAGAGCATGTCGCCGGGGAAGATGTTCGCGATCGCGAGCTCCCGGATCGCGTTCCCGTACTCGACGACGGCCGCCTCGATCTCCTCGTCGGAGGCCGACTCCAGGTAGAGGTTGAGCGGAACGAGCCGCCGCTCGACGTAGCAGTGCCGGAGCACGAGGTCGCCGCCGTCGACCGCGATCACGGACGGCGCGAGCGTCTCCAGCTGGTCGAGCAGCTCCGGGGCGAACCGGTCGAGGGGCAGCGCGAGATCGACGAACTCGAGGGCGTCGGCCATGCGCCCCACGCGGTCCACCTCCTTGACGAGGAGGAACTTCGCCATGACGGTCTCGCGGTCCGTCGTCTTCGTCGGGCCGAAGACGTCCTTGATCACCTTGAAGACGTACGGGTACGACGGAAGCGTGAACACGTGCATGACCTGCCCCGGCGTTCCCGGCGCCTCGACGAACAGGTCGCGCGAGTGGTACAGGTGCTGCCGCAGGTCGCGGAAGAACAGCGTCTTCCCCTGTTTGCCGAAACCGATCGCCGTGTACAGCTCCGACCTCGCCTTCGTGGGCATGACCGCCTGCAGGAACCCGACCGTCCCGGAAGGCACGTCCATCTCGGCCATGAAGTACGCGCGCGAGAGGGAGAAGAGGATCGAGATCTCCTCCGGGTCGAGGATGACCGTGTCGAGGACGAGCCGTCCCTCGGAGTCGTGCAGCACCGGGATCACGAACGGCGTCTCCTCGTGCCCGTTGACGACGCGCCCGATGAGGAACGCCGCCTTGTTCCGGTAGAAGGGCGAGCTCAGGACCTGGAGCTGGAAGTTCGGCTCGCGCGCCGGCCACGTGCCGCCGAGGTGCTCGAGCAGCGCGCGCATGACGAACCCGACGTCGCGGTCGAGGTCCGAGAACGGCCGCTTCCACCCGACCGCGAGCAGGACCTCGGCGAACGTCTCGCGCAGTCCCCCCTCCTCGGGGTAGTAGCTCGTGTACGTCGGCGGGTCGGACTCGATGTACTCGGTCGAGACCGCAGAGCGCACGAAGATGAAGTCGTTGTGCCGGTACGTGCGGCCGAGGACGCGCGTGACGACCGAGTTGAAGAAGGTCTCCGCGAGCTCCGGCCGCTTGTGGTCCACGAGCAGCCCGATGTAGAGGAGCTTCGCCTGCTGCCACGCTGCGTCGTCGAGCGTGGCGGCCCCGAGCTCGTCGTGGAGCCGCGCGACGCACTCGCGGACGCGCTCGTCGTAGAAGCCGATGCGCTCGCGGACGGCGCGCTGCGCCTCGGCCCAGTCGGCGTCCTCGAAGCGCCGCTTCGCGAGGGCGCTCGTCTCCCGGAAGAGCCAGTAGTGCCTGTCGAAGCCCTCGACGAGCGTTCTGGCGATCTGCTGTGCGACGTCGGTGCGGGTGGTCGCCATCCCGGGGCGAGCGTAGACCAGTTGCGACTAGCCTTGGGCCTCTGTGAGCGAGTCGTTCATCCAGGTGCCGGCGGACGGCGCGCGGATCGTCCCGGGCGAGCCGACCCCCGACAACCCGATCGTGCCCTTCATCGAGGGCGACGGCATCGGCGTCGACATCACGCCCGTCATGCGGGCGGTGGTGGACGCCGCGGTCGCGAAGGCGTACGGGGGCGGGCGGCGCATCCACTGGATGGAGGTGTACGCGGGGGAGAAGTCAACGCGCCTGTACGGCCCCGACGTCTGGCTCCCGGAGGAGACGCTCGACGCGGTCCGCGAGTACTCGGTCTCGATCAAGGGGCCGATGACGACGCCGGTCGGCGGTGGCATTCGCTCGCTCAACGTCACGCTGCGCCAGGAGCTCGACCTCTTCGTCTGCCTCCGCCCGGTCCGCTGGCTCCGCGGCGTCCCGAGCCCGCTCAGGGACCCCTCGAAGACCGACATGGTCATCTTCCGGGAGAACACCGAGGACATCTACGCCGGCATCG
>CAZMUG010000096.1:0-9770 GCA_964569165.1 uncultured Gaiellales bacterium | reverse complement strand
ATCGCCGCCCTCGTGCGCTGGCTCCGGCACCGCGGGAGCACGTCCCTCCCGGCGCCGGTCGACACGATGGAGGACCCCGCGGAGGAGCTCCGGCGCAAGCTGGCCGAGTCGCGGGCGCTCGAGCCGGAGCCGGAGCCCGGGCCCGACGCCTCGGTCGAGGGGCGCAGGGCCGAGGTCCATGCCCAGGGCAGAGCTGCGCTCTCCGAGATGACCTCCTCCGACGAGGGCTAGCGACATGGCGGATGCGTCCGAGACGACGCAGGTCACGAGGCCTCCCGCGAAGCCGGGTGAGCAGGAGCTCCTCGACGCGGTGCGGGCGCTCGCGACCCAGGTGGGAGGGCTCCAGGCCGAGGTGCACGCACTCCGGTCCCGGACGCCCGCGCTCCCGGCCGACCGCGACGATCGTCCCGGCTGGGAGGACGCGCCCTCCGGCACGCTGCGTGACGGCGGCGCCTGGGTGCGCTCGCTCGATGCTCCGGCGTCCAGGCGGCTCTCCGTCCCGTGGCTCCTCCTCGAGCTCGGCTTCCTCGTCGCCGTTGCGGTGCTGGCGGCCGCGGCCGGGCTCGACACCGCGGTGATCGCGGGGCTGATGGTCCTCGCGTGGCTGGTCGTGGCCGCCGCCGAGTGGGCGTCGGCACGTGCCGTGCGACGGCGACACGCTCTCGCCTACGGCCCCCCGGCGACGGTGCGCGCGACCGTCCCCGACGACCCGTCCTGGCTCGAGCCTCCGTCCGAACGGACCGCTCTCGACGTCGGCGAAGCAGCAGTGACCCGTCTTCCGCCGCCGATGTCCGAGTAGATGTCGCCGCAGACCCCCGACCGCGGGCAACGGCGGCGGCCGCGGCGCAGGACGGGAGAGGGAGGCCGGCGGCTCCACTCCGCCGGCGCCGCCGTCGCCGTCTCGCTGGGCGCGCTCGGGCTCGCGCTGTTCCTGAACGCTCCCGGCCTGCACAAGTCGGCCACGATCCAGCCGGAGGGCTGGAAGCGGGACGTGGCCCTCGCAGTGACCGGCCCGCTCGACACGGTCAGCCACACCTTCCTCCTCGACCGGCCGCGAGAAGGGCTCAAGGCTGCGCTCGGCCGCTCCGGGGACGACGTCGTCGACACCGTCGTTGCCCCGGCAGACGACGGGCCCGATGTCTCCGGGCCCGGCGAGACGCAGCCGCCCTCGTCTCCGAAGCGGCAGCGCTTCACCGCGCGCAGGCCGCTCCGTCTCTGGATGGCCGGCGACTCGCTCGTCATCGTCCCGGCCGAGTCCATCCTGCGCGAGGTCGCCGGCAACAAAGCGGTCGAGCCGGTCGGTGAGGTGGAGGGCAGGCTCTCGACCGGCCTCGAGCGCCCTGACGTGTACAACTGGTTCACGCGCCTGCGCGAGGTGATGCGGAAGGAGAGACCGCGCGCGGTCGTGGTCATGTTCGGCGGCAACGACGACCACGGGTACCTGACCGGGCTTCCCGAGGGGCGCTCGGTCAGCTCCTTCGGGAGCCAGGCCTGGCGCGACGAGTACCGACGCCGAGTTGCGACGATCATGAACACGGCGACGCGCAACGGGGCCTTCGTGATCTGGATCGGGCTGCCGATCACGAAGGACGCCGAGCAGACCGCGCGCTACGACACGATCAACGCCATCGTCCAGTCGGAGGCGGCGAAGCGTCCGGGACGGGCGTCATACCTCGACACGTACTTCTTCTTCGCCGGGAAGGATGGCGGCTACGCGCAGTACGTCGAGGACGACGCCGGCCGCCTGGTGAAGATGCGCGCCGACGACGGCGTCCACTTCGAGCGGCCGGCCGGAGATCTCATCGCCGGCAAGGTGATGGAGCGCCTCGAGGAACGCTTCGACCTCGACGGCTAGCAGGCCGGCAGTTCAGCGCCGTGCCACGACTCCCAAGGGCGGTGTCTGACACCACCCCACGTAACAAGGCGGGTTTGCACCCCCTGGGTGTCAGACACCGGCACGGGGTGCGTCGGCTCCCCGCCGCGGCTCTGGCGGGTTGGTCGACTCCTTGCCGCCGCTCTGGCGGGGTCCTTCAGCGCCCTGCCGCGTTCCGGATCGACGTCTCGGCTACGCCGTTGGCTGCACGGTGACCGGGCTGCGGAGGCTCAGCGTCCTCCCGCCGGCCACCACGATCGCCCGAAACGTCAGCTTCTGGCCGACCGACTCCTGCGGCCACGTGAGAGTGCCCCTCTTCCGTCCCTTGAAGCGGATCCACGTCCCGGGGCTCGTCCCGGTGCACTGCACGATCGCGGTTCGCTTCCAGCAGCCGACGACGAGCGTGCCGAAGAGGATCTGGAGCTTCATCCTCGCGGCGAGCGGCTTCCCCTTCCCGTCCTTCACGACCACCGTCCAGTGCCACGGCTGGTCGACGACCGGCTTCGACGTCGTCGTGGTGAGGCTCGCCCGCACCGGATGCTTGGCCGCGACGGCGCTCGAGACGAGTGCCAGGGCCGTCAGCGAAAGGAGGACCACGAGAGCCCGCATCGACCGCATCCTAGGCGGCGGCCGCTGCCTCGCGGAGGCCGCGCCCCGCGCGCGGAAGCAGGACGAGCGCGGCGAGCGCCGGGATCGTCGGCACCCAGAAGCCGAACAGCCTGTACACGGCGACGCCCACGAGCGCGGGCGCGAGCGGGACCCCGACCGCCGTGAGCGCGAAGGTCATCGCCGCGTCCACGCCGCCCACCCCGGCGAGCGGAAGCGGCAGCACCATCGCCGCATAGCCGGTGGCATAGGCAAGGACGAGCTCCGCGAGCGGAAGCGACACGTCCACCGAGTGCAGTGCCGCCCAGAGGCAGACGATGTCGCCTCCCCAGTAGACGGCGCTCGCGACGAGCGACCGACGGCCCGCGGGCTCCGGGAGGATCTCGCGGACCCAGCGAGCTCCCGAGATCGCGTACGCGAGCGACCGCCGCGGCAGCGACCCCTGCGCCGGGTCGGGAGGGCCGCCGCGCGCAGGGCCGGTGACGTACCGAGCCCCTGCCACGCAGACGGGCACGAGAAGGAGCCAGGGGAGCGTCAGGGCGAGCGGTGCCTCGCCCAGGATCCCCAGCGCAGCGAGAAGTGCCGCCACCCAGGCACCGACTCCGAACACGAGGTAGACGAGAGTGTTGAGGCCGAGAACGCGCACGAGGGCGTCGCGGGTCGCGAAGCTGGCCCGACGGAAGCACCAGTACGTGACCGCAAGGCCCCCCGCCCCCGCCGCCGCCACCACGCGCGTTGCGCCGAGGCTCGCGAGCGTGACGTGGACGCTGAGGCCGTAGCGCACCCTCGGGCCTCCGCGCCAGTGCAGCGCCTCCCGGACGACGACCGCGTACGCCGCGAACGCGGCAACCTCGGCGAAGAAACAGACGAGAAACCAGGCCGACTCGGCCTCGGCGAACGAGTCGCGGACGCGCGAGAAGCCCGCCGCTCTCGCGATGAGGGTGCCGACGCCCACCGCGACGAGAAGCGCGGCGACGACCACGGCGCCGGCCTTCCGGCCGGACGGGATCCGCGCGGACGCGTCGTCCGGAGGCCCGGGGGGGCGGCTCACGCGACCGCTCTCGCCGCCACGCCGAGGGCGGCCCCCGCGAGTGCGTCGACGACGTAGTGGTTACCGGTGCCGGCCACGACGAGCGCGACGAGCGGCGCGTACGCACCGGCCGCGCACTTGACGACTCCCGAGCCCGACCGCTCTGCGATCGCAGCGCCGGTGATCACGGCAAAGGCGACGTGCAGGCTCGGCATTGCCGCGATCGGGTTGTAGAAGCGGAGCAGGAACGGGTGCTCGAGGTCCACGCCGCTCACCTCCGAGATCGTGTCCACGAACCCGTCGAGGACACGCGGCGGTGCGGTCGGGAAGAGGAGGAACACCGGCTCGACCGCAACGTACGTCAGGGCTGCCGCACTCCGAACGCGGTGGTACGCGGGGTCGCGCCGCCGAAAGAGGAACACGAGCCACCCAGCCGTCAGGCTCACGTTGAACAGCCCGTATCCGACGTTGAGCCCGTGCACCAGGCGGGGGTAGCGGAGGAGCGCGCGCTGCACTGCGGGCTCGACGTGGATTCCGAGCGCCTCCTCCAAGCGCACGATCCGCTCGGCGTTCCGTCGCGCGCGTACCCGTCCTTCGCCGTGGAGCACGAGCCGGCGGACGAAGAGGTAGAGCGCGTACACGCCAAGCCCGATCGCAACCTCGCGCCGCGCCGAGAACTTCACTCCGCGCTCCTCCAGGTCATGGGGTAGACGGCCGCCCAGTACTCCGCGTGCTCGCGCAGCGTCACGCTCCAGCGATCCGCGAGCTGCTGCAGCAGCTCGCGCTCGGACGCCTCTCCCCCGTTCCGCTCCGGCGGGTCGAGCGGCGGCTCGAGCTCGACACGCCAGCGCCGCTGTGCCAGCGGGAGCACCGAGAACGGGACGAGCGGCGTTCCGCAGAGCCGGGCGAGCACGGCCGGCCCGGCGGGGAGCTCGGCGACGCCGTCGAGGAGCCGCACGGCGTACGTCCGCATCCACGGCTTTGCGTAGTCGCCGAGCACGAGCAGAGCTTCGCCGTTCCGCAGGAGGCGCGCCGCTCTCGCAGCCGGCTCGGAGTCGTACATGATCCCGAGCCCGGCCCGGATGCGCAGGCCCTCCACCGCCCACGCAAGCCAGTCGTCGGTGACGATCACCGTGGTCGGGACGGGGACGACCGCCCGTGCGAGCGCGGTCGCGACCTCCCAGCCGCCGACGTGCGTGGAGACGAGGAGGACGCCGTTCCCACGCTCGAGCGCCTCCAGGATGTGCTCGCGCCCCGCAACCCTCGTGGTGGCGAGGAGCTCCTCCCGGTTTCGCAGCGCCCACAGGAAGTCCGCCGAGCGCTTCGCTTCGTTCGCCACCTCGCGACGGACGAGCTCCTGCACCCGCGGATCCCGGGGCGGGAGCCCGAGCGCATGCGAGAGGTTCTCTGCAAGCTGCCGCCGCTTCGCCGGCCGCAGCGCATGCTCGAGGCGCCCCCCGAGCGCGGCGGCGGGGCCGATCACGGACAGGGGCGCCCGCCCCGCGACCGCGCTCGCTCCGAGGATCGCCCCCCGTAACACGCGTGCTGCGAGCGGGCCTTGCCCGAACGGCGCGTCCGGGCGCGGCCGTCCGTCGGGCGCCAGGCGAAGCGCCGCCAGCCTCGCCCGCACACTCACCGTCGCGGCTCGAGCGAGGTGAGGAGCAGCGTGACGTCCTCGTCGTAGGTGACGTCGCCGACGGGCGAGTCGTTGGTCGTGCGGCTCACCATGACGATCTTCACCGGCACGCCCGCCTTCGCGTCGAACCAGACGTCGTGGAGCGCGTGGCCGCGGATGTCGCCCGAGAACCGCGTCTTCTTGCGGATGTGCTCGGCGGTCACGCTGGCCCTGCCCACCCGCAGTCGCGTACGGCCGGCGACCCACGCGAAGCCCTTCTCCTCCGCACCCTCCGTCGAGCACGTGACCGGCCAGTGCTCGGGCCGGGTCGTGGTGGGGCGGATGAGCGTGTCCTCGCAGGTGTACGTCGTCTGCTGCGTGGTGCCGAAGAACGTGTGCCGTTCGTCCTGGGATGCGAGCTCCCAGCCGTCGCTCGTGACGCAGTACGTCCACTCGGTCGAGCGGCCGTCGAGCACCTGCCAGAGGAGGCTGACGCCGCAGTCGGCCGCGGTGACGGTGATCGTCGACCGCGTGGGGTAGTGGTGCGTCTTGCCGGTGAGCGCGTCCGTCCGCTCGAAGCCGTCCGTGCGGTAGACGTAGACGCCCTCGGGGATCGGCGAGGGGCCACGCGGAGCCGTGTCGGTCTGGAAGCTCGTCACCACCTCCTCGACGTCCACGGCCTCGGTCGGGTCGCGGAGCACGAGCCACCACGCCGCCGCACCCGCCACGGCGGCGACAGCGAGAGCACCGGCTGCGACGATCCCGCCCCGGGACATGGCCCGGTGAGGGTACCGCGGTCGCGACCCCCCGAGCACCCGGTGTCAGACACCTGGCGAGTGTCTTCGCGGACCTCCCGCACATCGCGGTCGTGCTCGGCTCCAGGAGCCGCGTCGGCCACGATCCTGTGGATCGATTCGCACGAATCTGACACCTTGAGGGCTTGACAGGATTCGGTGTCTGACACCGATTCTCCAGTGGGCGCTAGGCTCGACCGCGGAGCGGCATGGGCCCGGTGGCCCAGCGGGTCTTCAAAACCCGTGCGGTCGTGTAGCCCACGGCTCGGTCGGTTCGACTCCGGCGCCGCTCCGTCTCGCGACTATCGAGCAGAGGACGTCGGCGTCAGCTCCATCGGCGTGCGCCGGGCGCCCCACGCCGCCAGCACCGCGTCGACGTCGAGCTTCCCGGCCGCGTCGAGCGCCCGACGCGCGTGCTTCTCCGTGTCGTGCCCGAACGCGCCGCGCCAGAGCCAGCGCCGCGTGAGCCTCCCGAGCCGCAGACGCTCGCCGTCGAGCCCCGGAGCCCGCTTCGGGTCCAGGTAGAGCCCGACCGCGAGCCTCTTGACGAGTGCGGGATCGGCCGGCGCCCCCGCTGCCTGCTCGAGCCGGTAGGCGAGCAGCGCGGCGAGCACCTGAAGCTCGCGGACGCCGTTGCGCACGGCCAATCCGATCGACACCGTGGTAGACGCCACGAGGACCCAGGGGACGCGGGTGAACCTGACGCTCCGCACGAGCCCGCGCACGACCGGAGTCGCGAGCACGACCACGCGCTGGACGTTGTCGGCGAGCGCCTCGGTGTCCTCGCGCTTCCGAAGCATGCTCTTGCCCTCGGCAGGGGACCGGACACGCTCGCCGGTGAGGAGCACGCGGTCGATCGCGCGGTCGACGAGCGCACCGACCGCATCGCTCAGCGCCTCGATCTGCGTCGGGGTCGCCACGGTCACAGCTGCAGCCGGATCACGAGCTCGCCCTCGTCCATCTCGCCCGTCTCCTCGAACCCGTAGCGGAGGTAGAAGTCGCGCGGCCCGTGCTCCCCGGGCACGAAGCTCGTGAGGAGCTCCGTCGCGCCGGGAAGGCTCCGCACCCGCTCGACCACGAGATCGAGTGCCCGCTTCCCGTATCCCCGTCCCTGGTGCTCGGCCGCGATCATGAGGCGCCAGAGGTAGTACTCGCCGGTGTCGGGGCCTTCGTGGAGCATCACGAAGCCGACCGGCTCGTCGCCCGCGTAGACGGCCCGGAACCAGGCACTCGGCTCGAAGTGCGCCTGGGCGAGCGACACCGCATTGGGCGCGACGAAGCCGCGCTGCTCGGGCGCGACCTCGAGTGCGCAGATCGCGCGCACGGTCTCGCGCGTGATCTCGCGGAGGGTGACGTCGTCGGTGCTCATGGCGGTCACATAGTCTCAGCTCGTGCTCACGTCGATCGCGATCACGACCGGGGAGCACCACGCCCGCTGCGACACGCTGCTCGCGCGGGTGCAGGAGGACGGCCTGTCCGGCGTCGTGCTCTTCGATCCCTACTACGTCCTCTACTACTCCGGCTTCGCCTTCGTGCCGACCGAGCGCCCGATCGCGCTCCTCCTCGGTGCCGACGGCACGCGCGCGCTCGTGGTCCCGCGCCTCGAGCTCGAGCACGCACAGTCGAAAGCGGCGCTCGACCTGGTCGAGCACTACTTGGAGTACCCCGGCGAGCCGCGAGCCGAGACGGCGCTCCGGCGAGCGCTCGCGGACCTCGGCCTCACCGGTGAAGTCGGCGCCGACCAGGACGGCTACCCGTGGATCCTCGGCTACCGGGGACCGACGCTCTCCGAGCTCTCGGGCGCGAAGGTCGTGCGGGTCGTGGAGGCGATCGAAGCGCAGCTGGCGGTCAAGTCGGAGGCCGAGATCGCGCTGATCCGCGAGAGCGTTCGCTGGAGCAACCTCGCGCACCGGCTCCTGCAGCGGTACACCCGCGTCGGCGTCACCGAGACCGAGGTGTCGCAGCGCGCGAGCAACGAGGCGACGTTCGCGATGCTCGACGCGATCGGGGAGATCTACAGCGCGCAGAGCGCCTTCGGAACCGGCGCGCACGCGGGCTACCGGGGCCAGATCGGCCGGAACGCGGCTATCCCGCACGCGCTCGCCGGAAACATCGTGTTCCGGGAGGGCGACGTCCTCGTGACCGGGGCGAGCGCGCCCGTCTGGGGCTACCTCTCGGAGCTCGAGCGGACGATGTTCGTCGGCGACCCGTCTTCCGAGCAGCAGCGGATGTTCGAGCACATGGTCGCCCTGCAGGACGTCGCCTTCGACGCGATCCAGCCGGGCCGGGCGTGCTCCGAGGTGGACGGCGCCGTCCGCGCCTACTTCGACGAGCACGATCTCTGGCCGCACTGGCGCCACCACACGGGGCACGCAATCGGTCTCCGCTACCACGAGGGGCCGTTCCTCGACTCGGGGGACGACACCGAGATCCGACCGGGGATGGTGTTCACGGTGGAGCCCGGCCTCTACGCACCGGAGCTCGGCGGCTTCCGCCACTCCGACACCGTGCTCGTGACCGAGGCGGGGACCGAGATCCTCACGTACTACCCGCGCGACCTCGCGAGCCTGATCATCCCGGTCTGAGAAATCCGCACCCGGTATCCGGGTCGCCGCGGATGCGGGGCGCGCGGAGCTTCGCAAGCCTGAAGGCGTGATCACGGCGATCGTCGGCACGCCCACCCGCACGAACCTGGCGCTCGCGTTCAGCTGGCGCGAGCTGAAGGTGGACGCTCGAGTGCTGAGCCCGGACGAGGCGTGCCGGGTGCTCGAGCCGGGCGACGTGGCCGTCTTCCGCCTCGACGTGCTGCCGACGCTCGACGGGATCGAGCCCGGGCTCGACCACGCCCGCCACCTCCTCCGGGCGGGAGTCCGCGTCCTCAATCGGCCGGGCCCGCTGCTCGCGACACACGACAAGCTGCTGACAGCGGCGCACCTCGCCCGAGCCGGGATCCCGCAACCCTGGACGTTCCACCTGGAACCGGGAAGGCCGCTTCCCGACGCGCCCTATCCCTGTGTCGTCAAGCCCCGCTTCGGAAGCTGGGGACAGGACGTGTACCTCTGCCGGACCGCGGAAGACCTGCCTGCCGTCCTCGACGCCGTCTCGAGGCGACCGTGGTGGTCCCGTCAGGGCGCGCTGCTCCAGGAGTACGTCGGCACTGCGCGCAAGGACGTGCGAGTGGTCGTCGCCGGCCGGAGCGCGATCGCCGGCGCCGAGCGCACGGCCGCCGAGGGCGAGTGGCGCACGAACGTCACGCTCGGGGGCAGCGTGACGAGGGCGGAGGTCCCGGACGACGCGGAAGCGCTCGCGCTCGCCGCCATGCGTGCAATCGGGATCGACTTCGCCGGCGTCGACCTGCTGCCGCTGGATGGCGGCTGGATCGTGCTCGAGCTGAACGGGGCGGTGGACTTCGACCGGCGCTACGCGCTCCGGGGCGTGGATCCCTTCGCCGCGGCGCTCGAGGGGCTCGGGATCGTCCAGGCAACGGCGAGCCTCGAGCCGGAACTGGAAGCGACGGAGAGACTGGAGGTCGAGATGGAGAAGACGATGCAGGGCAAGCCGGCCCGCGTCGGCGACGAGATCGTCATCACCGGGCACTCGGTCGGCGACGCCCCGCGCACGGCGGAGATCCTCGAGGTCCTCGGGGAGCCGGGGCACGTGCGGTACCGCGTCCGGTGGGAGGACGGCCACGAGTCGATCTTCTTCCCGGCCGACGACGCGACGATCCGCCGCCCGAGGGCGCGCAAGACCGCGAAGGCCTGATCGGCTCTTCCGGCCCCAGACCGCACCCGTCCCTCCCGGCAGGGTGCGTCAGCGCCCTGCCTGGTCTTGGGATGAGCCGCGGCACCATCC
>CAZMUG010000095.1:0-9784 GCA_964569165.1 uncultured Gaiellales bacterium | reverse complement strand
GGTGTCCGGCGGGGTCGCGGGCGGGTAGCGGCCGCGGATCTCGTCCACGAACGCGGCCAGCTCGTCGGCGATCTCGCGGTCCCGGATCTCGAGCACGTTCTCGGCGTTCCGCTCGCCCGAGCGCGAGAAGTTGAAGCTCCCGACGAAGGACGTGTCGTCCGCGACCACGACCTTCGCGTGCATGTAGTCGTGGACGGACTCGGGTGTCCACGGCGTCGTCACCTTGCCGCTGAACGGCGCCCCCTCGAGCACGCGTCTGAGCAGCGGGATCTTCCACTCGCTGACGCCGTTCGTCTGCCACTGCCGGAAGACCTGGTCCACCTGGGTGTCGTCGATCACGCCCGCGACGTCGCAGCGCGCCTCGCCGACCACCTCGACGAGCGTGCCCAGGATCGGGCCGGCAGTGAGGACCGGGGAGGCGATCCGCACGCGCTCACGCGCCCTGCCGATGTGCTTCGCCACGCGGTGCGAGAGGGCGTCGCCGTGCTCGGGGCAGAACCAGGGCCGGATGCGGATGCCGTCCACGCTCTCGGGCCGGGGATCCACCGCGCCGGCCTTCTCGACGAGGCCGGTCTCCCAGAGCTGGTCGAACTCGAGCCCGTACGCGTAGGCGATCTCGCGCGAGTCGACGGTGACGACGACGTTCTCCTGCCGCGACCAGGAGTCGTCGGTCCAGTTCGTGGAGCCCGTCCAGACCGACGCCGAGTCCCGAATCACGAACTTGTGGTGCATGAGGTCGGGGACGCCCGCGACGCCGCGCGTCGTGACCGGGAGCGCCTCGATGGCCGCCGGTGTCGCCTCGGGCGGTGGCGGGACCGGGATCGGCCCCGGGTGGTCGACGTTGTAGAGGAGCCGGACCCGGACGCCTCGCTGGACCGCGTCGAGGAGAGTCGCGAGCACGACCGCGCCGGCGTCCGACCCGAAGCGGACGTCGTAGAGCGCGAGGTCGAGCGTCTCCCGTGCGTGCTCGAGGAAGCCGGCGATGCGGCGCGCGACGTCCGCGGGGCGCTGGCCGCCGTCGGTGAGGGTCTCGATCCGGACCGGGCGGGTCGCCGTGTCGTGGCTCACGCTGGAGGGTGCGCTCGCGCGACGCCGCCGATGATCGCCGCGAGCTCCGCCGGGCGCGACCACATGGGCCAGTGGCTCGTGGGGAGGTCCTCCCAGGTCACGTCGCGGAGCTCCGTGAGGCCGCGGACGAAGCCGTAACCCTCCTTCACGGCGTCCCGGTACTGATCCGAGGTGAACCCCGTGCACACGACCGTCGTGGGCACGTCGAGGCGCGCGTCGTTCGCGAGCTCGACGCTCTCGCGCAGGGCGTTCCCCGGCTGCGGCACCGCGCGGCGGCGGAACGTCTCGAGTTGCTGGTCGGTGAGGCCGTCGAGGTTCTCCTCGGCCGCGAGCGTCTCGGGCGACGGGAGCGGAAGCTCGACCCCGTCGAAGTCGGCGTCCGGCGCGCCCATCCCGGGGCCGGTGTCCACGTAGACCATGGCCGCGATGCGCTCGGGGACGCGATCGCTGGCCGCGTAGCCCGGGAACCCGGCGCCGCTGTGCACCGCGAGCACGACGGGCGCGCCGGCCGCCTCGACGGCCGCGCAGATCGCGTCCACGTGGTCCGCGAGCGTGACGCGCGACCGGTCGGTCTCGACCGACTCGAGCCCCGGGAGCGTCAGCGCGGTGACGTCGTGCCCCTCCGACCGGAGCGCGGCGACGACCTCGTCCCAGGCCCACGCGCCGAGCCAGAACCCGGGGACGAGGACGATCGGGGCTGCGCGCATGGCTCGATCCTAGAGATAGGGTCACGGGGCGATGGGCGTCATCCTGGACGGTGATCCCGAGGAGCTCGGCGCCTCGAGCACGCCGGTGAGCGCCGAGATCGCGGCCGCGACCACGGTCGGGCCGGTGCAGCTCACCGTGGCCGACCTCGGCCGCTCGCTCCGCTACTACCGCGAGGCGATCGGCCTCGAGGTGCTCGAGTCCGGCGCCCGCACGGCCCGGCTCGGAGCCGGAGGCGGCGAGCTGCTCGTGCTCGTCGAGGAGCCCGGCGCGCGGCCGTCGGTCGGGCACACGGGCCTCTTCCACTTCGCGCTGCTCGTGCCCGGGCGCGCCGATCTCGCCCGCTGGCTCGCGCACGCGGCCCGCGACCGCGTCGCGCTCACCGGCATGTCCGACCACTTCGTGAGCGAGGCGCTCTACCTGCGCGACCCGGACGCGCACGGGATCGAGATCTACGCCGACCGCCCGCGCGAGGCCTGGGAGGGCCGGGTGCGCGAGCGGATGACGACCCTGCCCCTCGACGTGGACGGCCTCCTACGTGAGCTCGACGACGCCGAGACCGAGCCGTTCGAGGGGCTGCCCGCGGGCACGGTCATGGGCCACGTGCACCTGCGGGTGGCGTCGATCGACGAGACCGTGTCGTTCTACCGCGACGTCCTCGGCTTCACGCTCATGGCCCGGCTGGGGCAGCAGGCCGCGTTTCTCGCCGCGGGCGGCTACCACCACCATCTCGGCGGGAACACTTGGGAGAGCGCGGGCGCGCCGCCGCCGCCTCCCGGGACGGCCGCGCTCCGCCACGCGACGCTCCTCCTACCGGACGCCGGGGAGCGCGACCGCGTGCTCGGGCGCCTGGAGGATGCGGGGTATGCGGTGTCGGATGAGAACGGGAGCCCGCTCGTGCGCGATCCGTCCGGCAACGCCCTCGTCCTTGCCGTCGCCTAGCGTCCGCTCATTCAGGAGGCGCGGGGTCGACGCCCACGAGATCCGCTTCCTCCGGGTTCCGCCGGATGTAGTCGATCACGTACGGGCAGTGCGGCACGACCCGCAGGCCGCGGCCGCGGATGTCAGCCAGTGCCCCGCGAACGAGCTCGGCGCCGACGGCGTGCTCGTCCACGTCCAGCTCCAGCTCGGAGTGGACGAGGACGACGAGCCCGGGCTCCTGTCGGTAGCGGATGATCCCGACGACCCGCTCGCCGGCGAGCGCCTCGTACCGGAGCTCGCGAGGGTTGTCGCGGACGACGAGCGCGGGCGTCACCCGGTTGCGGCTGCCCTGAGAGCGGCCTTCTTCGCACGCTTCGCGGCCTGATATTCGGCGAGCGCCGCGGGCGAGTCGATCGCGCCGAGGCAGGCGTGGTCGGGGACGAGCTCGCGGGCCTGCTCGACCCCGAAACGGAGGGCGAGCACCGACCCTAGCCCGGTGACCTTCATGGCGCCGAAGCCGGGGAGCGCGCCGATGCGCTTCCGCAGGTCGGCGGCGTCGGCCGCTTCCGTCCAGACCCGCTCCGCATGCCCGTCGTACTCGTCCGCGACGATCGCGCAGAGCTCCTGCACCCGCTTCGCCATCGAGCCGGGGAAGCGGTGGATCGCCGGCTTCTCGCGGAATGCCGCCTCGAGCGCTGCCGGGTCGAGCGCGGCGATCCGCGCCGCGTCGAGCGAGCCGAGCCGCTGCTTCAGCTTGAGCGGCCCCGCAAAGGCGGTCGGCACGGGCACCTGCTGGTCGAGCGCGAACCCGATGAGGAGCGCGAGCGGATCCGTCGCGATGAGATGGTTCGCCTCGTCCGAGTCGGTGAAGTAGAGCGCCCCGGGCACGGCTCGATCCTAGCCTCCGAGCCCCACCGCGATCTTCTCCGCGATTGCCGCCGTGGTCAGGTTCGTGTTGGCGCGCGGGATCGTCGGCATGACCGACGCGTCCGCGACGACGAGCCCGTCGATGCCCAGGACGCGTCCGTTCGCATCGACGACCGAGCCGATCGCGCACGTGCCCGCGGGGTGGAAGTAGTTGCGGATCGTGGCGCGGACGTACTCCTCGACGTCGCGTGCACCGGGGCTCTGCTCGTCGGCCAGGAGGTCGCGGAGGGGGTCGGCCGCCGCGATCCGGCGCGCCGTCGCGATCCCTTCGACGATCGGGCCGAGATCCTCCTCCCGCGAGAGGAACCCCCGCTCCACGAGGGGGAGGTCGTCGGGATCATTCGAGCGGAGGCGCACCGTGCCCGCGGAGAGGGGCTTCATGTGGAACACGATCAGATGGACGGCGAAGCGCCCGTCGTCGGCGCGTGAGAGCCACGGGACGATGTGGAGGTCCCAGCTTCCCGGCGGCGAGCTCGTGCTCGCGACCTTGGCCACGGCGTGCGCGGCGAAGACGCCTCCCTCGGCGACCTCGGCCTCGGTCGCCGTCTGCAGGCCCGGCGAGGCTGCGAAGGCGACGTCGGTCCCGCAATGGTCGAGGAGCCGCTCTCCGACCGGCAGGTCAGCGACAACCTCGATGCCGTGCGCGCCGAGGTGCGCTTCGGGCCCGATCCCGCTGCGGAGGAGGATCGCCGGCGAGAAGTAGGCCCCTGCCGCGAGGACCACGGTCTCAGCCTCGAGGAGCCTGCCGTCCGCCGTTCGCACCCCGGTGGCGTGCGAGCCCTCGAGCAGCACGTGGTCGACGAGCGTCCCGTCGACGATGGACAGGTTCGGCCGGTCGCGCGCCGCCTCGAGATAGGCGAATGCGGCGTTCCAGCGCCGACCCGCGACGACGTTCGAAGCGAACGGCCCGACGCCGACGGGAGCGCCCGCGTCGTCCGGATCGATCGAGGCGAGCCCGGCAGCCTGCGCGGCCTCGAGGAACGCCTGCTGGCACGCCGTCGGGCGCTGGGTGTTCCTGGTGGTGGTGCGAAGCTCGGCGCGGGCGCGGTCGAGGAACGGGCGGAGCTCCGCGTACGTCCAGCCGGAGCCCCACTCGTCGTAGTCGGCGGGCGAGCCCGCGACGACCATGCAGGCGTTGACGGCCGAGGAGCCGCCGAGGATCCGACCACCCAGGGAGCGATCGTCCTCGCCTCCGGGACCCCAGAGATGCGATCCCGCGAGGTCGCGGGGGTCGAGCACGTCCGGCGGCCATCGCCCCTCCGCGACGGGCCCGTAGTCGGGCCCCGCTTCGACGAGGCAGATGCTGCGAGCGGGGTGTTCCGAGAGGCGGGCGGCGAGCACGCAGCCTGCGGTTCCGCCGCCCACGACGAGGACGTCGTGGCGCACGAGCCGAGGATATGACAGCACGCGCACCCTCGCCGTGCGGCGGTTCTCGACCATCTGTCACTCGGGACGGGAGCCTGGCTCGAGCCGTGTGAACGGACGCCGGGAAAGGGGTAGTGCCTCCTCTATGCCTCGCCGCTCGACGCGCTCGAAACGACCTCGAGCGCAACATCCGCAGACCACCCGTCGGGCCCGGCTCGCTCGGAGCCGATAAGAGGCGTATGGTGCCCGCGACCGAATCGGAGCGGCGGGTCCCTGCGCGGAGCTCGTGGACGGCCGTCTGGACCGGCGAGGCGTTCGTCGTGGGCGCCGGATTCTCCGCGCTCGTGGGCGTCTTCGGCGACTTCGAGCTCTGTCTCTCGGGCTGTCCGCCCGACGACTCCGGGCTCGGGGCGGCCACGGTCGTCCCGCTGGCGTGGGCCGCTGCGCTCCTCGTCGGCGGCATGTGGGCGGCCGCGTGGACGTCGCGTCAGGGACCGCGCGCCGCCGTCGTTCCCGGCGCGGCGGCCACCGTCGTCGTCGCCGTCTCGATCCTCTCGTCTGGTGGTCCGACGAGGCCGCAGGCTTCGCGCCCGGATTCGTGCTCGGGATCGCCGTCGCAGCCGCGATCGCCGTTCGCGAGCCCGCCCCGGCGGCGCGGTACGTTCGCATCGCGGCGATCGTCGTGCTCCTCGTCGCCTCGCTGGTCGACGACAACCTCGGGCTCGTCCTGCTCGCCCTGCTCGCGTTCCCGGCCGTCGGCGTCGCGGACACGATCGCGCTGGACCTCGAGGCGAGTCGCGAACGCTAGCCTGGGCGGGTGGCTGCGCTCGACGTCTTCTCGCCCGGGACGAGGGAGTGGTTCGAGCGCGCCTTCGCCGGCCCCACCCCCGCGCAGGAGCTCGGCTGGCCGGCCATCGCGCGGGGCGGGCACGTGCTCGTGCAGGCGCCCACCGGATCGGGGAAGACGCTCGCCGCCTTCCTCATCGGGATCGACCGGCTGCACGAGACGCCGGGTGCCGGGCTCCGCCTCCTCTACGTCTCGCCGCTGAAGGCGCTCAACTACGACATCGAGCGGAACCTCCGGCTCCCGCTGGCAGGGCTCGGCTCGAAGCTGACCGTCGCCGTGCGTACCGGCGACACGCCGGCCGACGAGCGCCGCCGGATGCTGCGAACGCCCCCGGACGTCCTCATCACGACCCCGGAGTCGCTGTTCCTGCTCCTCACCTCGCAGGCGCGGGAGAACCTGCGCGGGGTCGAGACGGTGATCCTGGACGAGGTGCACGCCGTCGCCGGCACCAAGCGCGGCGCCCACCTGGCCCTGTCTCTGGAGCGGCTCGAGCGGCTGGTCGAGCGGCCGTTCCAGCGGATCGGCCTCTCGGCCACGCAGCGCCCGCTCGAGGAGATCGGCCGCTTCGTCGCCGGCACGGGCCGCGCGATCGAGCTCGTGGACGCGGGCGTCCGCAAGGAGCTCGACCTCGAGGTCGTCGTCCCCGTGGAGGACCTGCGCGAGCTTCCGTCCACTGCCGGGCTCTCCGTGCCGCCGCTCGCGGACGGAGTGGAGCTGGCGCCGGGCGTGGAGTCGTCCAGCCGCTCGATCTGGCCCTCGATCTACCCCGCGATCCTCGACCTCGTGCGGGCGCACCGCTCGACGATCGTGTTCGTGAACAACCGCCGGCTCGCGGAGCGGCTCGCCCTCCGCATCAACGAGCTCGCGGGCGAGGAGCTGGCGCGCGCCCACCATGGGTCGCTCGCGCGCGGGCAGCGCGTGGTGGTCGAGGAGCTCCTCAAGGCCGGGAAGATCCCCTGCCTCGTCGCGACCTCGTCGCTCGAGCTCGGCATCGATATGGGCGCGGTGGACCTGGTGATCCAGGTCGAGAGCCCGAAGTCGGTCGCCCGCGGCCTCCAGCGCCTCGGCCGCGCCGGGCACGAGCTGCACTCGGTCTCGAAGGGGCGGATCTTCCCCAAGTTCCGGGCCGACCTGCTCGAGTCCGCGGTCGTGGCCCGGGCGATGCGGGAGGGCGCGATCGAGGAGACGAGCATCCCGCGGAACCCGCTCGACGTGCTCGCGCAGCAGGTCGTGGCGATCTGCGCCGACGACGAGGTGCGGGTGGACGACCTCCACGAGCTGGTGGCGAGGGCGTACCCGTTCTCGGACCTCTCCCGGGCGCAGCTCGAGAACGTGCTCGACATGCTCGCGGGCCGCTACCCCTCCGACGAGTTCGCCGAGCTCCGCCCCCGGATCGTGTGGGACCGGACGCTCGGCGTCGTCCGCGGGCGCTCGGGGTCGCGACGGCTCGCGGTAACGAACGCGGGCACGATCCCCGACCGGGGGCTGTTCGGCGTCTTCCTCGCGGACGGCGGCGGGCGGGTCGGCGAGCTGGACGAGGAGATGGTGTACGAGGCGCGGGCCGGGCAGACGTTCCTGCTCGGCGCCTCGACTTGGCGGATCGAGGAGATCACGAGGGACCGCGTGCTCGTCTCACCGGCGCCCGGCGTTCCCGGCGTGGCCCCGTTCTGGAAGGGCGAGGGCGTCGGGCGGCCGGCCGAGCTGGGGGAGCGAATCGGGCGCGCGACGCGCGAGCTGGCCGCACTCCCGGACGAGCGCGTGCTCGCCACGCTCGCAGCCGAGTACGGCCTCGAGGAGCGGGCGGCGCGCAACCTGCTCACGTTCCTGCGCGAGCAGGAGGCCGCCACGGGCGTCGTCCCCTCCGACCGCACGATCGTGGTCGAGCGCTTCCGCGACGAGATCGGCGACTGGCGCGTGTGCGTGCTCTCGCCCTTCGGGGGCCGCGTCCACGTGCCCTGGGCGATGGTGCTCCGCGCGCGCCTGCGCGAGTCGCTCGGCGTGGAGGTGCAGTCGCTCTGGTCGGACGACGGGATCGCGCTCCACTTCCCCGACTCCGACGCGGCGCCGTCGCTCGCCGACCTCGCGCTCGACCCGGGCGAGGTGGAGGACGCGCTGCTCGGCGAGCTGGCGCAGTCGGCGCTCTTCGGCGCGCGCTTCCGGGAGAACGCCGCTCGCGCGCTACTGATCCCGCGCCGCCGGCCCGGCCAGCGCACGCCCCTCTGGCAGCAGCGGCTGAAGGCGCAGAGCCTGCTGCAGATCGCCCGTCGCTACCCGCAGTTCCCGATCGTCCTCGAGACCTTCCGCGAATGCCTCCAGGACGTGTTCGACCTGCCCGCGCTGCGGGAGGTCCTGCGCGGCCTCCAGACGCGAAGGCTCGACCTCGTCGACGTCGAGACCGCGTCCGCCTCGCCGTTCGCGTCCTCGCTCCTCTTCGACTACGTCGCCACCTACATGTACGAGGACGACACGCCGCCGGAGGAGCGGCGCGCGCAGGCGCTCTCGCTCGACCGCGACCTCCTGCGGGAGCTGATGGGGATCGAGGAGCTCCGCGAGCTGCTCGACGCCGGCGCGATCGCGGAGGTCGAGGAGTCGCTGCGGCGGCGGCCGAGGAACGCCGACGAGCTGCACGACCTCCTCCGCCGGGCGGGGCCCCTGCTCGCGGGCGAGTTCGACCCCGGCTTCGCCGAGACGCTCCTCCGCGAGCGGCGTGCGATCCGGGCCCGTCTCGGCGAGTCCGAGCTCCTCGCGGCCGCCGAGGACGCCGGCCTCGTCCGCGACGCGTTCGGGGTGGCGCCGCCGGGCGGAGTGCCCTCGGTGTTCCTCGAGCCCGTCGAGGGCGCGCTCGAGGCGGTGCTGCGCCGCCTCGCGAGGACGAGCGGGCCGTTCACGACCGCCGAGGCGGCGGACCGCTTCGCGCTCGACCACGACGCCGTGGAGGCGGAGCTGCAGCGGCTCGAGGCCGGGGGGAGGCTCGTTCGCGGGGAGCTCCGGCCGGCCGGAGTGGAGCGCGAGTGGTGCGACCCGGACGTCCTCCGGCGCATCCGCCGGGCGACCCTGGCTGCGCTCAGGAAGGAGGTCGAGCCCGCGGGCCAGGAGGCCTTCGGCCGCTTCCTCCCCTCGTGGCAGGGGATCGGGAGGCGGCAGACGCTGCGCGAGGCGCTCGTGCCGCTGCAGGGGCTCGCGCTGCCCGTCCCGCTCTGGGAGAGCGACGTCCTGCCGAGGCGCGTGCCGGGGTTCCGGCAGGCGGACCTCGATGCCTTCTGCGCGTCGGGCGAGCTCGTGTGGGTCGGCGCCGGCCTCGACCGCGTCGCGGTCTTCTTCCGGGACGACGCGCCGCTCCTCGGCGCGCCGGCGGGGGAGCCCGAGCCGGAGGGTGCCGCCCACGCGGCGATCCGGGCCGCGCTTGGCTCCGGGGGAGCGCAGTTCTGGGGCGAGCTGCTCGAGGCGACCGCGCTCGACGGGGCGGAGGCGCTGACCGCGCTCTGGGACCTCGCCTGGGCGGGCGAGGTGACGAACGACTCCTGGGCCCCGCTCCGGGCGCCCAGGCGCTACGAGCTGCCCCGCCCGGAGCGGCAGGGGCGGCGCTTCTCTCGCGCACGTGCCCGCGGCCCGTCGCCGACGCAGGGCCGCTGGTCGCTCGCGTCGTCGCTCTTCGCGGGCGAGCCCGACCGACGCGCGCTGGCGGAGCTCCTGCTCGAGCGCCACGGCATCGTCACGCGCGACGGCGTGCGCGGCGAGGGCATCCGGGGCGGGTACGGGGCGGTCTACGGGGAGCTGCGCGCGCTCGAGACGCTCGGCGTGTGCAGGCGGGGCTACTTCGTCGAGGGCCTCGGAGGTGCGCAGTTCGCGCTGCCCGGAGCCGTCGAGCGGCTGCGCGAGCTGCGGGGCGCCCGCTCGCCCGGCGACCCGCCGGAGGCGCTCGTGCTCGCCGCCGCCGACCCGGCGCAGCCG
>CAZMUG010000094.1:0-9872 GCA_964569165.1 uncultured Gaiellales bacterium | reverse complement strand
CAGGCCACGCTGCCGAGTCCGCCGGATCGCGCCGCGCTCGACCGCTGGGTCGAACGAATCAGCACGGCGCGAGGCATCACGAGCCCCCGCGTCCTCTTCGTGCTCGACCGCGACAATCGGTGGCGAAGTCACTGGATCGCGTCGTTCGACGAGGTGACGTCAAGGTTTGGATTGTCGAAGCGGCTGAACGTCGAAGGCGTGTCGGCCGAATTGTTCGAGTACGACGCGCGACCATTATCGGCGCGAGGTTCGACTGTTGACATAGGACCGGATCGGTCCGCCGGCGATGATCCGTCAGCGACGAACGCCGATATCATGAAAGTTGAGCCGGTCGGTTGACGTGTCGAGCGTGGCCACCGTGCGCCGCGCGGTCCGATGGAGAGCGCCGGGATTGATCACCCGCATGCCGCGAACGCGCTCATCACGCCGTTCGTGCGTGTGCCCGTGAAACAAGTAGGTGAACGCGGCGTCGCGCAGGGCCGTTTGGAATTCCCGCTCGTGTCCGTGGCACACGCCGATGGAGACGCTTTCCCAGGCGCGTCTTACCGGCAGGGATTGCGGCGTCGAAACGCCCGCCGTCGCGAGGAAGGCCGTCGTTCCCACGTCGGGTTCGTCGCAATTGCCCCAGACGAAGGACAGGGGGAACTCGATCAACTGCTCGAACACGTCGATGCCGCCGACGTCGCCGCAGTGAACAACGTGCTTGACATCGAGCGACCTGAACAGCGCGGCCGCCTCACGCACCGGGTCCACCCGGCCATGACTGTCCGACAAAATTCCCAGCAGCACGACGAGCTTCCCTTTCCGGCGTGCTGCGGCCGGAGATCTTCGAGTTCATGCGGCCGGGCGAGGAACTGGTCGAGGAGCCCTTCGGGCGTGTCATCGAGGCGCGGCGCCTCAAGGCGTATCGCTACGAGGGGTTCTGGAGCGCGATGGACACGTTCAAGGACAAGAAGAACTTCGACGACATGATCGAGCGCGGATACACGCCGTGGCGTGTCTGGGACAAGGCCGGCAGGAGCTGACGCAGTGCTGGGACTGACACTCGCCTCGGGCGGCCGCGATCCGTCCATCCTCTGCCTGGGCGCCCACTGTGACGACATCGAGATCGGTTGCGGTGCGACGCTGCGCGTGCTGAGGCAGCGCTACCCGCGCTCGCCGGTGCACTGGGTGGTGCTGTCGTCGACGCCCGAGCGCGAAGCCGAGGCGCGCCGCAGCGCGCTGCGCTGGCTGCCCGGCCCCGCTCCCGAAGTAAGCGTCTTCGGCTTTCGCGACGGCTACCTGCCGTACCAGCCGGTGCCGGTGAAGGAGGCCTTCGCCTCGCTGGCGGCCGCCGTGTCGCCGGATCTCGTGCTGACGCACGCCGGGCACGACCGCCATCAGGACCACCGATTCGTCAGCGAGCTCACCTGGAATCACTTTCGCGCGCAGCTCGTGCTGGAGTACGAGATTCCGAAATACGACGGCGACCTGGGACAGCCGAACTTCTTCGTTCCCGTGACGCGCGAGGACTGCGAGCGCAAGGCGTCGGACATCCTCGAAGCGTTCGCGTCGCAGCGTGCCAAGGACTGGCTCAGCACCGACACCGTGCTCGCTCTGGCCAGGCTGCGCGGCGTCGAGTGTCGCTCGCCGACCGGCTACGCCGAGGCGTTCTTCGTGCGCAAGGCCGTGCTCGAATAGCGCTTCGAGCGATCGATCAGACGCGCTCGAGCCAGATCTCGCGCCAATAGGTATTGACGGCGCGGGGGCAGCCGCGGCGACCCGGCGTGCACTCGGCACGGCAGTAGACATCTTCGAGCAGGATGCACGGATTGCTCATGTGCATCATCTTGCCCGTCTTCTCGTTGATGATCTTCGTGACGCGGGACTGGACCTTGTACTCGGCGTCGCAATACTTGACCATCTCGACGTCGAAGCGCATGCCGCGATTGAAGCCCTGTGCGTTGATCGTCTGCTCGATCTCCCGGATCGGCCGAACCCGCACGCGATCGCCCGGCTTCAGGTCGAGCACCGCGGTCGGGGTCGGCGCACCGGGTGGCACGCGCCCGCTGACGGTGGGCCACGGCTTTCCGCCGCGCAGCCGCTGCCAGGCGTTGTACAGACCGACCCAGACCCGATAGCCCACGCCGATGTTGACCAGCCGCTCGTAGCCCGCAAGCATCAACAGCCGCAGCACGTCGAACACGCCATGGTTGCCCGTGGTGACGTCGCGGACATACTGGCCGACCTCGGTCGGGCGCAACGGCTCGGACGCCTTCAACAGGTCGGTGGTCTGGCATCGCCAGGTCGGATCGTCCGGAGTCGAGCCGTCGCGCGTACAGGCGCGCTTCACTACGTCCAGGTCTGCCGCGGCGGGCGCCATCGCAGGACGCGCCGACTGCGAGTCGCGCCGCAGCCACGCCTCCTTCCAGAACAACGTGCACCCGGCCTCGCAACCGCCGTGCGCACTCCCGTCGCATCGCAGGTCTTCGAGGTGGACCGTGTCGTGCATCCGCCGCCCGCCCGTCGCCTCGATGGTGTCGCAGGTCTTGTGCGCGACTGCGCGCACCCGATAGCGCTTGCCGCAGTGAGCCAGCATCTCCGGCATGAAGGGAAGGCTGTCGAGGCAACCGTCGTCGTCCAGCGTGGACAGGATCTCGGCAGCGTCTCGGACGACGACCCAGTCGCCGGCTTTCAGTTCCAGGGAACGCGGGATTTCGTTGTCGGTCGAGTTCATTCGAAAGATCCGGTTTCTCGAGATTCCAGCATCACGGTTGGGTCGCCGCCTTCGCACCGAAGCGCCGCCTCAACTCCTGCCCGACGCGGTCGATCACGAGCCGCTCCGCGCTCGCGGGCCGCCCGGCGATGCTCCACATCGACACCACGGCCGCGACGTACACGGCGAATCCGAGTGCGACGCCGCCCAGCAGCCAGGCGGTGGCCGCGAAGGCGTGCAGCGCGGTGCCGTCGGACGGCAGCGCCAGCCACAGCACCCCGCACATCGCCGCCGATGCGAGCACCGGGCGAATCAGCGCATCGAGAAAAAGTCGCACCGGCAGCCCGAGTCGGGAACGCAACACCGCCAGGTAGATCGGCGTCGAGACGACGGCCGTGATCAGGCACGCCATCGCCGCCCCTTCGACGCCGTACGATGGCGCAAGAGCAAGCATGGCCACGAGCAGGATCACCACGAACGCCGCGTTGCAGCCAGTGACCTCCTTGGCGCGTCCTGTGCCGATCATGAGCGCCGCGATCGACGAGTGCAGCATCAGCAACGCGCCATTGAACGCGAGGATCTGAAGCACCGGGATCGCCGCCATCCATTGCGCACCGAGGGCGACCGGAACGATCAGGTGCGCAAGCGCGAAGATTCCGGCGGCCGCCGGCACCGCGAGCAGCGCCAGCACCGACATCGCCGAGCCGTAGATGCGGCGCAGCTCCTCGGGGTCTTCGCTGAGCCGCGCGAACCCGGGGAGCAGCGCGCGATTGATCGGCGCACTCAACTCGGTCGTCGGCAGGTTGGCGAGCTCGTAGCTGACGTTGTACAGGCCGAGGCCCGCCGGGCCGTTCAGCCGCCCGATGACGAAGTCCGACGAGCGGTTCTTCAGGTAGCCGACGATGTTGTTGAACAGCAGCCACTTCGAGAAACCCATCAGCGAACCGCGCTCGCTCAGCGTGAGTCTCGGCCGGAACGGATGCGCCCAGTAGCTCACGACGGTGCTGAACATTTGCGTGGCGAGCGTTCCTGCGATCAGCGCCCAATAGCTGCGGAACCAGAAGGCGAGCGCAATCGTGATCGCGAAGCCGACCATCTTGCGACTGACCTGGAAGTAGAACTCGTAACGGAACCGGAGGTCCTTGCGGAAGGCCACGATGCCGATATTCTGGAACCCGGTGATCAGCGGCCCCAGCGCAAGGGCATACATGACCCATTCGACACCCGGCTCGCGGTAGTAGGCGGCGACGTGCGGCGCCGCCAGCGCGATCACCACGGTGACCGCTGCGCCGAACAGCACGCCGAAGGTCCACGCCGTGTGATAGTGCGCCGGGGTCGCGTTCTGGTCCTGGATCAGCGCCGTGTCGAAGCCGAAGGCGGTGAGCAGTTCGGCCATCGCGATCACCGAGATCGCCATCGCCACCACGCCGAAGTCGGCGGGGCTGAGAAGGCGCACCAGGATCAGCGTGCTCACGAGGCCGAGGCTGCGCTCGACGAACTTGAACAGCACCATCCAGATCGCGCCGGTAGCGACCCGCGCGTGAATAGTCGGAGGCATTCCGGTTCCGTGACTTCGGAAACTGCAAGGATAATGCGTCCCGTGCAACCGAGTTGTGCAGAACTTCCTCCGCTCGTCGGGCAGCAAACGGACATGACACGGCAGGAGCCGCAGGCATGAGCGCGCGACTGCGCATCGGCGCCGCCGTCGCGGCCGCGGTGCTGCTCGCGTCGATCGGCCTGCTCGCGCAGCGTGCGCTGCTCGTCGAGGCCGACCAGGGGCCGTTCAGGCACGTGGTGCTCGATGACCAGGGCCCACGCGATCCCTGGGGCAAAGGCATCGGCGACATCGATGGCGATGGGCTCCCCGACCTCGTCGCCGGGGGGCACGGCGGCGGGCTGGCCTGGTACCGCAGCGGTGAGCGTGCACGCCGCGTGATTGCCCCGTCCGGCTCGTTCGGCACCGACGTCGAGGTCGCCGACCTCGACGGCGATGGCCGGGCCGACGTGGTTGCGCTCATGGCCGATCGGCTCGTGTGGTTCCGCCACGCGCCGGACGGTGCCTGGCAGGAGCGCCCGGTCGCGACAGCGAAGCTGCACGATGTCGAAGTCGGAGACCTGGACGGCGACGGCGTCCCGGACCTGGTGGCCCGCAACCAGTCGGCCTTCGGCGGGGATGGCGCTCGCATCCGGCTGTTCTTCGGCAGCCTCGGTGGCGAATGGACGCCTCAGGCGTTCGACGCCCCCGCTGGCGAGGGCCTGAAGCTCGCCGACGTCGACTCGGACGGCCGCCCCGACATCGTCGTCAACGCCTGGTGGTACCGCAACCCGGGCGCGCGAGACGGCCGATGGGCCGGATACCGCTACGCAGACCGCTGGAAATGGCCACACGTGGTCGTCGAGGTTGCCGACATCGACGGCGACGGCCGGCGCGACATCGTTCTGTCGCCGGCAGAACCGCCCGGCGAGCGCTACCGGATCGCCTGGTTCAGCGCGCCGGAAGACCGCACCCGCCCCTGGGCCGAGCAGGCAATCGACGCCGACGTCGAGGCGGTCCAGCACTCGCTGGTGGCCGCCGACTTCGACCTCGACGGTCGCGTGGACGTGGCAACCGCGGCGATGCACCAGGGGCAGGCGCCCCGCGAGATCCGCCTGTATCGGCAGCAAGCCGACGGCGCCTGGACCGTGACGCCGATCGGCGACGGAGGATCGCACAACCTTCGCGTGGCCGACATCGACGGGGATGGCGACCCGGACCTGTTTGGAGCGAACTGGTCGGGCGAGCGACAGCCGCTGGAACTGTGGGTCAACCGGCGCTGCGAGCCGCGGCCGCGCTCCGACGGCTGGCCCCGGCACGTGATCGATCCGAACCGCCCGGGCCAGGCCGCTTTCGTGGGGGCGGCCGACCTCGATGGCGACGGCCGACTGGACGTCGTCTCGGGCGGGCGCTGGTACCGCAACCCGGGCCGATCGACCGGCGGATGGCCGGCGCAGGACTTCGGCCGCGCGCTGGGCGACTACTCGGCGCTCGCCGACATCGATGGCGACGGCGACCTCGACGTCGTGGGCCTGGGAGCGATCGGCTCGAAGGACCAGGCACGCTTCGCGTGGGCCGAGAACGACGGGCGGGGGCAGTTTCGCGTGCACGCCGACGCGGCCCTCGGCAGCGGCGACTTCCTTCAGGGCGCGGCGGTGGCGCGCTTCGCCGGAGGCGACGTCGTCGGGGCGTCAGCAACCCAGGCGCCACAATTGGCCGTGTCCTGGCACCGCGCCGATGCGGGCGTGCAACTGTTGACAGCCCCGGGGGCCGGCGCCGGCCAACCGTGGCGGCTGGAGACGATCTCGACCTTCTCGCAGGACGAGGCGCTCTCGGCAGGCGACATCGACCGGGACGGCCGCACCGATCTGCTGCTCGGCACCTGGTGGCTGCGCAACGAGCCATCGGGCTTCACGCGACACCGGATCTCCGACACCGTCGCGGCGCCCGACCGCAATCGCCTGGCCGACATCGACGGCGACGCCCGGCTCGATGCGGTGGTGGGATTCGAAGCGATCAGCAAGCCGGGCGACGTGGTCTGGTACCGGCAAGGCGCCGACCCGCTCGCGTCGTGGGAACGCCACCCCATCGGCACGGCCGTCGGCCCGATGAGCCTGGACGTCGCCGACTTCGACGGCGACGGCGACCTCGACGTGGTCGTCGGGGAGCACAACCTTGCCGATCCCGCCAGCGCCCGTCTCCTGCTCTTCCTGAACGACGACGGACGCGGCGGACGGTGGACGACGAAGGTGCTCGCCACCGGCGACGAACATCACGACGGAGCGCTCGCCGTCGACATCGACGGCGACGGGGACATCGACGTGGTGTCGATCGGCTGGGGCCACCCGCGGGTGACCTGGTACGAGAACCCCGCGAAGGGTTGCCGCTAGCTCAGCCCTTCCAGAAGAACGCGTCGTCGATCTGCCCGGTTCGGATCAGGTGCTCGAGTTGCTTGAGCCGCGTGAAGGCGCGGAACCCGAACATCTCGGCCGACATCGCGATCCGCTCGAAGATCTCGTGAAGCTGGGCAGCGCCGCGCTTCGCGGTCCACTCGGCCCGGAATCCGGGCAGTTGGGAACTGATCTTCGCGAAGCTCACCCGGTAGTTGCGGTTGTCGTCACCGCTCGGGCCGGTCGAGAGCTCGCAGCCGGCGAACTCGTCGGCCACGACCTGCGCAATCTCGCGGACCCGATAGTTCTCGCTGTCGGCGCCGACGTTGAAAATCTGTCCGTGAATCGCCTGCTTCGGCGCCTCGACCGCGCATTCGATCGCGCGGCAGATGTCCTGCACGTGCACCAGCGGGCGCCACGGCGAGCCGTCGCTGGTCATCGCGATGCGCTTCGTGGTCCAGGCCAGGCCGCTGAGGTTGTTCAGCACGATGTCGAAGCGCATCCGCGGCGATGCGCCGTACGCCGTGGCATTGCGCAGGAACACCGGGGAAAATGCGCCGTCGGCCATCGCGCCCACGTCGCGCTCGACCAGGATCTTGCACTCGGCGTAGGCCGTCTGCGGGTTGACCGCGTCGGTCTCCGTCAGGAATTGCCCGTCGCCCACCCCGTACACGCTGCACGACGACGCATAGACGAAGCGCGGGACACCCGCGGCCCTGGCCGCCTTCGCCAGGTTCACCGATCCGAGATGGTTGATCGCGAAGGTGTTCGCCCGGTTGTGCTGCCCGAGCGGGTCGTTGGACAGTTCCGCCAGGTGCACCACCGCATCGAAGCCTTCGAGATCCCTGGCCGTCGCGTTGCGCAGGTCGATGTTCAGCGTCTGCGGCATCCACCG
Organism: uncultured Gaiellales bacterium; assembly: GCA_964569165.1. GTDB lineage: Bacteria > Actinomycetota > Thermoleophilia > Gaiellales > Gaiellaceae > GMQP-bins7. Next base: position 2,358 of record CAZMUG010000094.1, on the reverse strand, counting down.
TGCGCCGTCGTGCGGGTTGTAGAGCAGGCCATCGCGGTAGAAGCCGTTGTCGAGCCCCACGACCTCATGGCCCGCGTCGATGAGCCGCGGTGCGAGCACCGAGCCGATGTAGCCGTCCGTGCCGGTAACCAGGATCTTCATGAACTGCCTTGCCTTTCAGACGATTTCGATGCGGGGAATCGGAAACACGAACTTGCCGCCCCATTCGCGGATGTACGCGCACTGCTCCATGATCTCCTGGCGCAGGTTCCACGGCAGGACGAACAGGTAATCGGGCCTGGCCTCGCGGATCGCTGCCGGGTCCAGGATCGGCAAGCGCGCGCCGGGTGTGTACTTGCCGGCCTTGTGCGGGTTGCGATCGACGGTGAAGTCGATGAAGTCCGTCCTGATGCCGCAGTAGTTCAGGAGCGTGTTGCCCTTGCCGGGCGCCCCGTAGCCGACGACCCGCTTGCCGGCACGCTTGGCCTCGATCAGGAACGAGAGGATCGCACGCTTGGTCTCGCGCACCTGCTCGTTGAAAGCGTCGTAGGTCTCGATGCGCTCGAGCCCCAACGCCCGCTCCTCGGCGCGCAGCGCCACCACGCGCTCGCCGACCGGGTGCGTCGCGTCGCCCGCGTGGCAGCCGTAGATGCGCAGCGAGCCGCCGTGCGTGGGGATCTGCTCGACGTCGAACAGCGTCAGCCCATGGGCGGCGAACACGCGCTCGACCGTGACGAACGAGAAGTACGAGAAATGCTCGTGGTAGATCGTGTCGAACTGGTTCTCGGCCATCAGGCGGACCAGGTGCGGGAACTCCATCGTGATCACCCCGCCCTGCTTCAGCAGCTTCTTCATGCCCGCGACGAAGTCGTTCAGGTCGGGCACGTGGGCGAGAACGTTGTTGCCCAGCAGGAGATCGGGCTGGCCGTGGCTTGCCGCGAGTTCGCCGGCGGTCTGCGTGCCGAAGAACTTCACCACCGTGGGGATACCCTTCGCCACCGCCGCCTCGGCGACGTTGGCGGCCGGCTCGATCCCCAGGCAGGGAACGCCCTGGCGCACGAAGTGCTGCAGCAGGTAGCCGTCGTTGCTGGCGATCTCCATCACCAGGCTTTCGCGGCCGAGGCCGAAGCGCGAGACCATCAGGTCGACGTAGCGTCCGGCGTGCGCGACCCAGCTGTCCGAGTACGACGAGAAGTAGGCGTAGTCGCCGAAGATGTCCTGCGGCGCGACGAACTCGTCGAGCTGCACCAGGAAGCACTTCTCGCAAACCCGCGCGTGCAGCGGATAGAACGGCTCGGGCAGGTTCAGCTGCTCGGGCGCGACGTGGGTCTGGCACAGCGGCGACAGGCCGAGGTCGGCAAAGCTGCGCCGGACCGGCGCGCCGCAGAAGCGGCACGCGCGACCCGTGGTGGAGTGCGAGGCAGTGGCGGTAGCGGGCGCGACAGGCGTAGACATGTCCATGTACTCGGGTCCGGGGGTGTTACGCGATTGCATCAGTATGGAGCCGCGTGGCGGGGTTGCGCTGTGCGGAATTCGACGCTCGTGGCCTCAGCGGCTGCCCGCCAGGTTGCGCCACGCCCGCAACCCGAACCTCGTGCGCTGTCGGTCCCAGGGAGTGAAGCGCGGCAACTCGTATCGGCGCGACGCGCGGCTCGCTGCGCCAGGCTGCGTCGTGAAAGCATAGCGGCAGCCCGCGCGCTCGACCATCGAGACGTGGCGCGCGTCGAAATCGCTGCCGGGCTTGCCGTTCGGATAGGCAAAGAGCACTGGCCGTTCGCCGGTAATCGCGGCCAGGTCGTCGAGGCCGCCGCCGATCTCGCGCTCGGCGGCGACGTCGTCGAGCGCCAGGAGAATCGGGTGCGTACGCGTGTGGCCCCCGACCCGCATCCCGGTTCGATGCAGCGCTGCCACCTGACCGGGATCCATCATCAAGCCGCGCGACGGAGTCGTGCCAGCCGCCCGCTCGAGTTCGAGCACGCGCTCGTCGCGCTGCGCCGGCGGAAGGTGCTTGATCGCCGCCAGGATCAGGTCGATCGCCGCCCGACGCTCGGCCAGGTTGCGCACCGGAACGCTGCGGCGCCCCTCGCCGTCGGCGCCCGGGAGCGGCAACGACTGGGCCGTGCAGCCGCGAACCGCCTCGATCACCCGGTCGTTGAACATCATCGAGCCATCGAGGAACGCGGTGGAGACGAAGAACGCCGCCTGCATGCGGTGCTGCTGAAGGATTGGAAGCGCGACCGTGAAATTGTCGCGGTACCCGTCGTCGAACGTCACCAGCGCCGGGCGCGACGGCAAAGTTCCGGCGAACAGCCGCTCGCAAGCGTCCAGAGGATCGAGCACCCGGAACTGCGAGCCGATCCAGCCGAGCATCCGGTCGAA
>CAZMUG010000093.1:0-9912 GCA_964569165.1 uncultured Gaiellales bacterium | reverse complement strand
TCAGAGCCGGTGGTGCACCCAGACGTTCGGCTCGACGTGGGTCCCGATCCCGTCCTCGACGACGAGCGTCGCCAGGCAGCCCGGGAACACGTACTCCCCGTCCACGGGGAACTGCATCCCGGTCCACTCCGCCCACTCGGCGGACGAGCCCCGAACGACGAACGACCGAGGCGCGACGGCCAGGATCGCCCCGCCCACGCGCTCGTGGATACGCAGCCACGGGTCGAAGTGCGTACCGTCGCCGCGGCGCCATTCCACGTACGACTCGATCGGGATGAGCGGATACCGCTCCTTCCAGGTGGGCCGCACGGGCGCTATGACGCCCTGTGCGAGGCGGGCTGCGCGCGCGCTGTCGGTGAACGTCCGGATCATCCGGCTCGAGAGTCGGCGTCCCTGCTGCGTGGGAGCGACACTGATCGCGATCGCCATCAGCGCCGTATGCGGCCGATCCGACTCGATCCCGCGCACGAACCCCTCGTCCCACCCCGACGGGAGGTCGGCGAGCGTTCCGTCCCAGGGAAGCGAGATCGCGTGTGCCTCGGCGAGCAGCTCGTCGCCTTCGACGAGCGCGACCTGAAAGTCCGGAAAGTCCTCGTAGAGCCGCCCCCAGTAGCGGTTCCCCGGCTCGCCCTCGTTCATGTAGGCCGGGAAGGTCGGAACCACGAGCTCCTCGAACCTGCGCTCGAGAAGGTCCGGCCGGTCGGCGTAGCGAACGAGCTTCACCGGCGGAGCAGCGCGACCGCGTGCGCAGCGAGGCCCTCGCCGCGGCCCGTGAAGCCGAGGCGGTCGGTCGTCGTGGCGCGGACGGAGATGCAGCCCTGACCAACTCCGAGAGCCCCTGCAAGACGCTCGCACATGTCATCGCGCACGTCGCCGATCCGCGGCTCCTCGCCGACGAGGACGCAGTCGGCGTTCACGAGCTCCCAGCCCGCCTCCCGCACCTCGCGGTACGCCTCCCACAGCAGGTCGAGCGACGAGGCGCCCCGGTACTGCTCGTCGCCGGACGGAAAGAGCGAGCCGATGTCGCCGAGGTTGGCGGCGCCGAGCAGCGCGTCGATGAGCGCGTGCGAGATGACATCGCCGTCGGAGTGCCCCGCGAGCCCTCGCGGGTAGTCGATCGGGACGCCCCCGAGCACGAGCTGCACGCCCTCCTCGAAGGCGTGCGCGTCGAACCCGATCCCGACCCGGAGCTCGCTCACCGGAGCGAGGCTAACGCGTCAGCCATCCCGAAGCCACGACTCGACGAGCGCGAGGTCCGCAGGCGTCGTGACCTTCAGCAGCCGCGGATCGCCCTCGACGACCGCGACCCGTCCCCCGGTTTGCTCCACGAGGGAAGCGCAGTCGGTCGCACCGGTGAGATCGCCCGCATATGCACGGCGCAGCGGCTCCGCCAGGAACGCCTGCGGCGTCTGCGCGCCGACGAGGCCTTCGCGATCGACCGTCTCCACGACGACGCGCCCGTCCACGCGCTTCACGGTGTCCGACACCGGGAGGCCCGGCAGCGCGCCGTCGAGCCCCTCCGCCAGGGGCCCGAGCACGCGCTCGACGACCGCGTCCCCGACGAGCGGCCGCGCGGCGTCGTGGACGAGGACGACGACGGCGTCGTCAGGGACCTCGGCGAGCGCAGCGCGGACGGACTCGGCGCGCGTTGCCCCCCCGGTGACGCAGGACACGACCTTCGAGGCCGCCAGCTCCTCCGCCAGCAGGATCACCGGCTCCTCCCAGCCCGGCGGCGCCGCGATCACGATCGCGTCGACCCACGGACAGGCCTCGAGGCGGTCGATGCTCTCCGCGAGCAGCGGGCGGCCGCCCAGCGTCGCGAAGGCCTTCGGCCGGTCGATTCCGAGTCGCGCACCGGCCCCGGCCGCGACGACGAGCGCCCAGGTCGCCCCGGCCTCGCCGGAGCCACCGGACGCGCTACGCACCCGCGGGGGCGGCCTTCGCCTTCGCTTTCGTCCTCGGCTTGGCGGGCGTCTCCTGGCCCGCCTTGGAGAGCACGTCGTCGAGCCAGGCCGCGGCCTCCTCCTCGTTCATGTCCTTCGCGTACATGAGCTCGGAGGCGAGGATCTTCTTGGCCTTCACGAACATCTGCTTCTCGCCCGTGGAGAGGCCCTTCTCGTTGTTCCTGACGGCGAGGTTCCTGACGACCTCGGCGAGCTCGAAGATGTTCCCCGTCTTCATCTTGTCGCGGTTGTGCTTGAACCGGCGGTTCCAGTTCTTCGGCATCTCCGTCGAGCCGCCGGAGAGCGTCTTCACCACCATCTGAACGGTTCGCTGGTCGATCACGGTGCGCAGGCCGACTCGCTCGGCGTTGTCGCAGGGCACGTTGACGGTCATGTCGTTGTGGAGGATCTGGATCGTGAGGTACTCGCGCACCTCGCCGAGAACCTCGCGCTTCTCCCTCCGCACGACCGTGCCGGCGCCGTGGTGCGGATAGACGACCTTGTCGCCGATGTCGAACAAGACAGCCTCCCCGATGTCGGAATCCGTCGCCTTCAAGAAAAAGCCGCCGGCATCGTGTTCCGTGCCGGCGTCCTCGCTCATTGTAGCGAGTTTCTCACGGGTCCTTAACGGAACGTAAACGGGTCCAGCCGCAACCCCGGCGGCGGGACTACGCGGCCGACTCGCGCCTGCGGGAGACGGGCTCGAGCGCCTCGCGAATCGCGTCCCGGAGCGTCTCCGAGCCGACGATCCGGACGCCTGCGCGCGACGCCGTGCCGGCCGGGGCGACGACTGTCGCAACTCCGAGCTTGACACACTCCTCGACCCGCCGCTCGGCCTGCGCCGTCTGCCGCAAGCGGCCCGTGAGGCCGATCTCGCCGAAGGCGGCGACGCCCTCGCGGACGGGAGCGCCGCGCGCCGCGGAGGTGATCGCAAGCGCGACGGCGAGGTCGGCTCCCGGCTCCTCGATGCGGACGCCGCCCGCCACGTTGACGAAGACGTCGGCATTCGCGAGCGGGACGCCCGCGTGCCGGCCGAGCACGGCCACGATCATGGCGAGGCGCTTCGGATCGACCCCCGTCCCGACGCGGCGCGGCATCGCGAGGTCGGTCGGCGCGACGAGCGCCTGGACCTCGAGCAGCAGCGGGCGCGTTCCTTCCAGCGCGCAGCCGACCGCGGCGCCGACCTCCCCGGCGTGAGTGGTGCCGAACAGCTCCGACGGGTCGGGAACGCCCACGAGCCCGGTCGCGGTCATCTCGAACACGCCGAGCTCGTTGGTCGAGCCGAACCGGTTCTTCGTCGCGCGAAGGATGCGGTGCTCGTGGTAGCGGTCGCCCTCGAACTGGAGGACGCAGTCCACGAGGTGCTCGAGCACGCGTGGGCCCGCGACCGCACCGTCCTTCGTGACGTGGCCGACGAGCACGATCGCGACGCCGGCCTCCTTGGCGACGCGCAGAAGCCTCCCCGCAGCCTCGCGCACCTGCGCGACGGAGCCCGGGGCCGACCCGAGCGCGGAGGCGTGAAGCGTCTGGACGGAGTCGATGACACAGACGTCGGGACGCTCGCTCTCGATCGTCGCGCACACGGCGTCGAGCTCGGTCTCGGCCAGGATCTCGACCGACTCGGCTCCTCCGAGGCGTGCCGCGCGGAGTGACACCTGAGCCGCGGACTCCTCACCCGTGACGAGGAGCGCGCGCCTCCCGCCGCGGGCGATCGCGCCGAGAGCGGTCAGGAGGAGCGTGGACTTCCCGACACCCGGCTCGCCCCCGACGAGGACGAGCGAGGCCGGGACGAGCCCTCCGCCCAGGACGCGGTCGAGCTCGGCGACACCGGTCGGGATGCGCCCGGCGTCGTCGGCGGGAACCTCGGCGAGGCGAACGGGCACGAGGGCGTGAGCGACGCCCACCTCAGCCTCGGACCCGTGGAGCTCCTCGACGAGGGTCCCGAACGACCCGCAGCCCGGGCACTTGCCGAGCCAGCGGCCGGTCGTCGTGCCGCACTCGGAGCACGTGAACTGGACGGTGACCTTCGCCATCCCGGCCAGTCTAGGAGCGGTGCCTGACGCCGTTCGTCACGGAAGCGCGCGTACCCGCTTGCAAGAAACGCGCAGGTGGATCAGAGTGCTGGGTTACACCGCAGGCAGGCGATCTCGAAAGGACGGCAGCAGATGGACAACCTGAAGGCCCTAGGACGAGGAACGCAGCTCATGGCCGTCTCGGCCATCCTGCTGCTCATCGACAGCTTCCTTCGCTGGCAGGAGATCGAGGCTGACCTCGGCCCGCTCGGGGAGGTGAGCAGCGGCGTGAGCGCCTGGGACAACTTCCTGGGGATCCTCATGGGCATCCTGACGATCGTGCTGATCGCACGGATCGCAGCGCGCACGGCCGCCGTCGACATCCCGATCCCGCTGTCGTTCGCGACCACGAGCTTCGTGCTCGGCCTCCTGATCGCGATCTTCGCCGTGCTCAAGAACCTGACCGACGACTACTCGACGATCTGGAGCTACATCGGGGTCGTCCTCGCGATCCTCGTCGCCGTCGGCGCGTGGATGGAGGTCCAGCAGGCGGGCGGCATGGAGATGATGCGAAACGAGGCATCGAGCCTCGGCGGAGGTGCGGCTGCCGCTGCACCCGCCGCGGCGGAGGACGCGCCGTCCGCGCCACCTGCGGCGCCGGAGCCGATGGCGCCGATGCCTGCCGCCGAGGCTGCGCCGGAGCCGGCCGCCGAGGCGACGGACGAGGCCTCGGAGGCCGCCGACGACGCCGGCGATACGCCGCCGGCCCCCGGTACCGGAGCCTAGGACCGCTCTACCCTGCGGGCTACGCCGCGGCGCGCACGCGCGCCGCGGCGAGCGCCTGCGCGAGGTCGGCCCAGAGATCCTCGGCGTCCTCGAGCCCCACCGACAGGCGCAGGAGCCCGTCGCTGATCCCCAGCGCCGCCTTCGCCTCGGGATCCACGACCCGGTGGGTGAGCGCCGCCGGGTGCTGGATCAGCGTGTCCGTCGCCCCCAGGCTGACCGCAGGCGTCGCGAGCCGGACGGCGCTCAAGACGCGCGCTGCGGCATCGAGCCCCCCGGCGATCTCGAACGAGAGCACGGCCCCGGGACCGCGCAGCTGGATGCCGTCCGCCTCCGGGTAGAGGACACGCTCGACGAGCTCGTGCTCCGCGAGCCGCCCGGCGAGCGTCGCCGCCGTCTCCTGTGCCGCGCGGACCCGGAGCGGCAACGTCGGCAGGCTGCGGTGAAGGAGATAGGCGGCCAGCGGGTGGAGGACCGCCCCGGTGAGGATCCGTACCTGCCGCAGGCCCCGCGCGCGCTCCCGGCTCGTGGCGACGACTCCTGCGATCACGTCTCCGTGCCCGCCCAGGAACTTCGTGGCGCTGTGGAGCACGTAGGCGGCGCCGTGCCGGGCGGGGTTCTGGAGCACCGGGGTCGCGAACGTGTTGTCCACGAGCACCGGGACGTCGCCCGCAGCCGCGACGACGGCCGCGATGTCCACGACTCCGAGGGTCGGGTTCTGGGGCGTCTCCAGGAGCACGAGCCCCGTGTCGGGCCGTCTCGCAGCTGCCACGTCCGCAACGTCGCGCGCCCAGGTCACCTCGATGCCGAGCAGGCCGCAGGCGAGCAGGTGATCCGAGCCGCCGTAGAGCGGGCGGAGCGCGATCACGTGGCGCTTCCCCTCGCAGGCAGCGAGCAGGGTCGCGGTCAGCGCGGCCATGCCCGATGCGAAGGCGACCGCGTCATCCGTTCCCTCGAGCTCCGCAAGGGCGAGCTCGAAGCGCCGGGTGGTCGGGTTGTTCAGGCGCGCGTAGACCGGGTTCGAGCGGGAGGCGCACTCGCCTTCGACGAACGCGTCGAGGAGGTGCGCGGCCTCGTCGAGGTCGGGGAGCGGGTACGTGCTCGAGAGGTCGATGGGGGGAGCGTGGACCTCGAGCTCCGCGAAGTCCGCACGGCCGGCGTGGCAGGCGAGCGTCTCGGTCTCCATACCCGTACGGTGCCATTCGATTCGGAGATCCGCAATGCGCTCCGACTATTATTCGGAATCAATGTCCGGAGAGCGACTTGACCGAACGGACCGGGCCCTGGTTGCCGCGCTGCAGCAGAACGCCCGGACCTCGAACAAGGAGCTCGCGGAGCTTGCCGGCCTCGCGCCCTCGACGTGCCTCGAGCGCGTGCGGGCGCTCCGCGCGCGGGGAGTCGTCCAGGGATTCCACGCCGAGATCGACCGCGCCGCGCTCGGGCGGTCGCTCGAGGCCATGGTCTCGGTCCGCATCAGGCCGCACTCCCGCGTCCACGTGGACGCGTTCTGGGAGTACGCGCTCGGGCTGCCCGAGGTGATCGAGGTCTTCCACGTGACGGGAGCGGACGACTTCCTCGTCCACGTCGGTGTGGCGGACATGGAGGGTCTCCGCGACTTCGTCCTCGACCGCCTCACCGTGCGGCCCGAGGTCGCGCACGTCGAGAGCCACCTCATCTACGCACAGAGCCGTCGCGTCGCTCTCGAGCCGCTGTACGCGTAGCCGCACCGCCCCCAAGGGCCGCCCGGGAAGATCACCCTTTCGGTGAGCGGCCCGGCGCTACCCTGAGCACGAGGTGGGTCAGTGGACGCGCAGCAGACGAACCTGACGAGGAAGCTCAGGACACTCTCGCTCGGTACGACGCTCGTTCTCCTTGCCGGGCCGACGGTGCTCCTCGGTCTCTTCTCCACGTGGCAGCAGCTCAGCGTCGAGTACGGGCCCGCCTACGTCACCGAGCTGCCGCAGGACGGATGGGACGCGTGGGGCCTTGCCGCCGGCGTCCTCTCGCTCACGATCGTCACCATCGTCGTGCTGCGCAGGCTCACGGGTGTCGAGATGTCGGCTGACGTGCCGTGGGAGACCGTGACCTTCGGTCTCGGCGTCCTGTCCTTCGCGCTCGTCGTCCTCAAGAGCCTCACGGACGACGACTCCACCCTGACGAGCTACGTGTTCGTCGCCGCAGCCGGGCTCCTCGCAGCCGGGACGTACCTCGGCTGGGCCGAGACGCGCGGGGGCGGAACCTCGCTCCGCAGGCGGAAACGGCGCGCGGAGGTCAGGCCAACCGCTTGACGAGCAGGACCCGGTCCTCGCCCGGCCCGTCGTAGTCCTCGACCACCCGCTCCACCTCGAACCCGAGGGCCTCGTGGAAGGCCACCGACTCCTCGTTGCCCGGCGACGTGGCGCAGCGGACCCGCGAGCGCCCGTGCGCGCGCACCTCCTCGAAGAAGCGCTCGTACAGGTCGCGGCCGAGGCCCTCGCCGCGACGGTCCGGAGCGACGCCGACGAAGTGGATGTACGCCTCGTCCGCCGCCGTCTGGGAGAGAAAGCCGCAGAGGAAGCCGACGAGCTCCTCTCCGTCCTCGGCGACGAAGCTCGTGCCCTCGAAGTGGAGGAAGAAGAGCTTCGGCAGGACCGGCGCCATGTCGCGCCCTCCCCACCACACGTTGACGCGGCCGACGACGCGTCCGTAGTCGGAGGGCTTCGCATGGCGGATGGCGGTCTCGCCCACGGCGTGATTGTAGGAAGGGTGAGGCGCTGGGAGAGCTCGGGCGCGCAGTGGGGTGCGACTCCACCGGCTGTGGCTGGGTGGTGTCCGGTGGGGCGCTTCAGCGCCCCGCCTGCTCTGCGCGAAGAGCAGGGAGCATCACGCCAAGGGACGCGTCCCCACTGGTGACGCTCGAGTGCCCTCGGGTCCATAGGCTCCGCGCATGCCGCTCGGGCGAGACCAGGCTGCGAGGGTGGCCGATGCCTTCGCGCTCGGCAGCGTCGAGGAGCTCGGGCCGCAGCCGGCGCGAGGCGAGCAAGGGCAGACCTGGGAGCTTCGCACCGCCCGCGGCCGCTTCGCCGTCAAGGAGCTCCTCGTGGACCAGGACGAGACGGAGGCCGCGTTCGACTCCACCGTGCAGGAGCGGATGCACGAGGCCGGAGTGCCCCTGCCGCGCCCGCTCCGGACCGTCGAGGGAACGACACTCGCCGCCGTCGACGGCCGCACGGTGCGCGTGTACGAGTGGGCCGAGCTGCTCGCGCTCGACCGGAGCCTCGAACTGGAGGCAGTCGGACGCCTGGTCGCCGCGATCCACTCCGTGGTGATCCCCACCACCGCCCCCGTCGATGCCTGGTACGCGGCCCCGGTCGGCGCGCCCGCCTGGGACGATCTGCTCGCCGATCTCCGGACCGCCCGGGCGCCGTTCTCCGACCGGCTCGGGGCGTTGCGCGACGAGCTCCTCGCCACGGAGCGCCTCCTGGAGGCTCCGACGTACACGCAGGTGTGCCACCGCGACCTGTTCGCGGACAACGTCCGCCGCACTCCGGACGGTGGGCTCTGCGTGATCGACTGGGAGAACTGCGGCGCAGCCGACCCTGCTCAGGAGCTCGCGGTCGTGCTGCTCGAGTACTCCTGGAGCGACGGCCCGCGTGCCCGACAGCTGTACGCCGCCTACATCGAGGCGGGCGGTCCCGGTCGCGTGCGACGTCGCGCCGACTTCACGATGGCGATCGCCCAGCTGAACCACATCCTCGCGCACTCGGTGCGCCGCTGGCTCGAAGCGACCGACGACCCGACGCGCGCTCGCTACGCCGCGGCCGTGGCCGAGTTCGTCGACGAGCCCCTGACGCGCGAGGCCGTGGACCGCGTCCTCGACGCGATCGGCTGACGTCGAGCGGAAGCATGGCGCGGGGAGACGGTGAGGCGCTGAAGCGCCTCACCCGCGCGGCGCTGGGCAAAGCTCCGGCGCGAGGTGGGACGCTTCAGCGCCCCACCGGGCTGCCTACAGCTCGTCCGTGACCTCGTCCGCGGGCTCGCCGGCGTCCGGCTCGTCCGAGGCGGCGCCCACGCCGGCGGGCACGGGCGTGCCCTCGATGATGCGGATCTCGACGGGAGGCTCCTCGCCCACCGGGTTCTCCCGCCGGTCGACGACCAGCGTCGAGCCCGGCTGGAGCTCGCGCCCGAGGATGAAGTCCGCGAGCGGGTCCTCGATCAGCCGCTGGATCGCGCGGCGCAGGGGCCTCGCGCCCATGGCGGGGTCGTACCCCTGCTCCACGAGCAGCTCGCGAGCCTCGTCCGTGAGCTCGATGACGACCTCGTGCTTCGCCATCTCCTGCCGCACCCGGTTCATCATCAGGTCGACGACCTCGAGGATCTCCGACTTCTCGAGCTTGTGGAAGACGATGACCTCGTCGATGCGGTTCAGGAGCTCGGGGCGGAAGACCTTCTTGAGCTCGCCCATCACCCGCGTCTTCATCTCGTCGTAGGTCAGGCCTTGCTCGTCGCCGAGCGAGAACCCGAGCGTCTGGTTCTTCGAGATCTGGGCGGCCCCGAGGTTCGAGGTCATGATCACGATCGTGTTGCGGAAGTCCACCTTCCGCCCCTGCGAGTCCGTGAGCTTCCCGTCCTCGAGGATCTGCAGGAGGATGTTGAACACGTCGGGGTGGGCCTTCTCGACCTCGTCGAGCAGGAGCACCGAGTACGGCTTGCGCCGGACGGCCTCGGTGAGCTGGCCGCCCTCGTCGTAGCCGACGTATCCGGGCGGGGAGCCGACGAGCCGGGACACGGAGTGCTTCTCCATGTACTCCGACATGTCCACCTGGATCATCGCGTCCTCGTCGCCGAACAGGAACTCGGCGAGCGTCCGGGCGAGCTCGGTCTTCCCGACGCCGGACGGCCCGAGGAAGATGAACGAGCCGGTCGGGCGCTTCGGGTCCTTGATCCCGGCGCGCGCGCGGCGAATCGCCTTGGACACGGCGACGATCGCCTGGTTCTGGCCGATGACGCGCTTGTGGAGCTCGTCCTCCATCCGGATGAGCTTCTGCGACTCCGCCTCGCGTCGCTGCAGCGGATCGGTGAAGCGATCGGGGTGGCGCTCGCGGGCGAGGCGCAGGTAGGCGCTGCGGACCTCCGCGGCAGCGGCACCCGGCTTGAGGCCGAGCAGCTCGTAGTAGTCGGCCATGCGCTAGCGC
>CAZMUG010000092.1:2105-9951 GCA_964569165.1 uncultured Gaiellales bacterium | reverse complement strand
CCCTTCTGCTGGCGCTGCCACACGCCGCTCATCTTCCGTATCTCCGACGACTGGTTCATCGCGGTGGACGAGGTCCGCCCGCAGCTGCTGGAGGCGAACGCGGCCGTCGAGTGGACGCCTGCGTACATGGGCAAGCGCATGGACGACTGGCTCCGGAACATGGGCGACTGGAACATCTCCCGCCGCCGGTTCTACGGGCTTCCGCTCCCGCTCTACCCGTGCTCCTGCGGGCACCTGAACGTGATCGGCTCGCGCGCGGAGCTCGAGGCGCGGGCGACGGGCGGGCTCGAGCAGCTCGAGGAGCTCCGCCGCCCCTGGATCGACGAGGTGCGAATCCGGTGCGAGGCCTGCGGCGAGGAGGTCGAGCGCATCCCCGAGGTGGGCGACGTCTGGCTGGACGCGGGCATCGTGCCGTTCTCCACGCTCGGCTGGGAGAGCCCGGAGTACGCGCCCGAGGGCTACGCGACGGGCGCCGCGAAGGGCCTGACGACGGCCGACCTCCCCGACCACGCGTACTGGGAGCAGTGGTTCCCGGCCGACTGGGTCTCGGAGATGCGGGAGCAGATCCGGCTCTGGTTCTACTCGCAGCTCTTCATGTCCGTCGTCCTCGTCGGGCGCGCGCCGTTCGAGAAGGTGCTCGGCTACGAGAAGATGCTCGACGAGCACGGCCGCGAGATGCACGGCTCGTGGGGGAACATGATCGAGGCGGAGGACGCGTTCGCGCGCATGGGCGCGGACGTGATGCGCTGGCAGTACTGCTCGCAGCCGCCGAACCAGAACCTCCTCTTCGGCTTCGGGCCGGCGCGCGAGATCCAGCGACGCCTGCTGACCCTGTGGAACTCCTGCAAGTTCCTCGTCGACTACGCGAACGTGGAGGGGTGGGAGCCCGACTGGGCGGATCTCGAGCGCGGGCCGGCGGGCGAGCCGGAGCCCCTGGACCGCTGGCTCGTAGCGCGTACCGCCGAGCTCGTCCGCGAGACGACCGGCGCGTACGAGAGCTGGCTGACGGTCAACGTCGTCCGCGCCTTCGAGTCGTTCGTGGACGACCTCTCGAACTGGTACATCCGCCGGTCGCGGCGCCGGTTCTGGGACGGCGACCCGGCCGCGCTTCGCGCGCTCTGGTACGCCCTCGTCCAGGGGCTCCGGGTCGTCTCGCCGCTCATGCCGTTCCTCACCGACCACCTGTGGCGTCGGCTGACGGCGCCGTGCGCCGGAGCGCCGAGGTCGGTGCACCTCGCGGGCTGGCCCGAGGTCTCCGATCCGGACCGGGCCCTCCTCGACGAGATCGGCGAGCTCCGGCGAGTCGTCGAGCTCGGCCGCCAGGCGCGCGCGACCTCGGGCCTCAAGCTGCGGCAGCCCCTGCGCGCGCTCGTGGTCGAGGGCGCGCCGCTCGCGGAGGGCCATGCCGACGAGATCGCCGAGGAGCTGCGCGTCCAGGAGGTCACGTTCGCCCACGTCGAGGCGAGCGAGCTGCGCGTGAAGCCGAACCTCCCCGTGCTCGGGCCGAAGCTCGGTCGCGAGCTCGCTGCTGTGCGCGCAGCGCTCGAGGCGGGCGAGTTCGAGGAGCTCGGCGAGGGGCGGTTCAGTGCCGCCGGCCACGAGCTCGGGCCGAACGAGGTGCTCGTGGAGCGGCACGGCCGTGAGGGCTGGGCGGTCGCCACCTCCGACGGGATGACCGTCGCGCTCGACCTCCACCTGGACGACGACCTGCTCCGCCGCGGGCGCGTCTACGACCTCGTGCACTCGGTCAACACGATGCGCAAGGAGGCGGGGCTCGAGCTGACCGACCGCATCCTGCTGACCCTGCCCGAGACCGACGCCGACCTGCTCGAGCACCGCGAGTGGATCGCGCGGGAGACGCTCGCGACCGCGGTGGAGGCCGCCGGCGCCGAGCTCTCGCTCGAGAAGTCCTGACCCGCACTACCCGTCCGGGCGGGCGAGGTCGTATCCTGCGTCCATGTCGCAGTGCCGGCACTGTGGCGCGGGGATCGCGGACCGTTTCCGGTTCTGCCCCTGGTGCGCGGCCCCACAGCGGAGCAAGCTCGTGGAGTTCTTCCGCGGAGCGGACGCGGACGAGCACTGCGCGCTCCGCGTGTCCCGCTATCTCCCCGAGCAGCGCGTCCGCTTCAGCGTCTGGGACGAGACGGGGACCGCGCGCGCGGCCGTCACGCTCGACGAGGACGAGGCGGCGCGCGTCGCCCGGTTTCTCGCCCCGGTTCCGCCCCGGCGGCCGGGCCTGCTCGACGAGCTCCGGTCGCTCGTCGGCCGTTAGCCGCCCGCGAGCTCGAGCTCGCGGCGGAGCTCGATCGGGAGCCGGAAGGTCACGTCCTCCTCGACGATCCGGTACGGCTCGATCTCGGTCACGCCGCGCGCGCGGAACCAGTCGCAGACGCGGGCGACGAGCTTCTCGGGGGCGGACGCGCCCGACGTGATGCCGACGCTCTCGACGCCGCCGAGCCAGGCCTCGTCGATCTCGCTCTCGTCGTCGATCAGGTGCGCTTCGGTGCCGGCGGCACGCGCCGTCTCCACGAGCCGGTTCGAGTTGGAGGAGTTGCGCGACCCGATCACGAGCAGGAGGTCGATCTCCGCGAGCATCTCCTTCACGGCCCACTGCCGGTTGGAGGTGGCGTAGCAGATGTCTTCCTTGCGGGGCGCGCGGATGGACGGGAAGCGCCGCCGGAGCACGCCGATGATCTCGCTCGTCTCGTCCACCGAGAGCGTCGTCTGCGTCACGTAGGCGAGCCTCGTGTCGGCCGGGAGGTCGAGCGCCTCGGCCTCGTCCGCCGTTTGCACGAGGACCGTCGAGTCCGGCGCCTCGCCCATCGTGCCCACGACCTCCTCGTGGCCGGCGTGGCCGATGAGCACGATCGTGTAGCCCTCGTCCGCGTAGCGCCGGGCCTGGACGTGCACCTTCGTGACGAGCGGGCAGACGGCGTCGATGACGTTGTGCCCGAGCTTCGCCGAGTTCTCGAAGACGCTCGGTGCGACACCGTGCGCCGAGTAGACGACCGTCGCGCCCGCGGGCACCTCCGTCTCCTCCTCGACGAAGATCGCCCCACGCGCCTCGAGGTCGCGGACGACGTGGATGTTGTGGACGATCTGCTTGCGCACGTACACGGGCGCGCCGTAGTGCTCGAGCGCCCGCTCGACGGTCTCGACGGCGCGCTCGACGCCCGCGCAGTAGCCGCGGGGAGAGGCGAGGAGGACGCGCTTCACCACGCCGGACAGGGTATCCGGCCTCACCTCGCCGACTGCGCGAGCAGGATCCCGGCGATCACGACGCCTCCGCCGAGCAGCTGAGCCGCGCCGAGCGTCTCGCCGAGCCAGGCCCAAGCGACGACGGTCGCGACGACCGGCTCGAGCGTCGCCACGATCGACGCCCTGGTCGCGCTGATGTGCCGGAGCGAGCCGGTCAGCAGCGTGAAGGTCACCATCGTCCCGATCACGACGATGAACCCCACGAGCGCCCACACGGGCACGGTGATCTCGTCCAGGTTCCCCTGCAGCGACACCGACTCGCCGAGCACGTCCCACGGGAAGCCCCAGAGCGGCTGCACGACCGCCCACAGGAGCGAGGCGAAGAGGAAGCCGAAGAACGACAGCGACGCGGGGTCCCGATGCCGCCGCTCCTTCTCCGCCATCAGGAGGTACGCCGTCAACCCGAGCGCGCCGCCGAAGGCGGCCGTCACGCCGACGGTGCTGAAGGCGACTCCCGCCCAGAGCTCGACGACGAGCGCGAGCCCGACGAGGCACATGGCGACGGCGATCCAGATCCGGCGGCGGATGTGCTCCCGGTAGACGAAGCGGGCGAAGAGCGCGACGAAGAGCGGCGCCGTGAACTCGATGAGGAGCGCCACGCCGACGGGCAGGTGCTCGATGGCGACGAAGTACAGCCACTGCACGAGCGCCACGCCCACGAGACCGAAGGCGACGAGGAAGGCGAGCTCGCGCCGGTCCACGCGGAGCCTCGACCGCGCGAACGCGAGCAGGAACGCGAGGAAGAGGAGAGCCGCGCACGTGTTCCGGATCTGCGTGAGCTCGAGCGCCGTCAGGCCCGACCCGAGAGCGACCTTCGAGACGCTGCCGTTGACGGCGAAGAGCGTTGCCGCGACCGCGACCATCGCATAGCCGAGCCCCGTCCGCTGGTCGGGCGGCCCCTCCGGGAGGAGTGTCGGGGCGTCGACCATTGTCCCGCAGGCTATCTCCCTAGACTGTGCCGGACGGGGCGTAGCTCAGCCTGGTAGAGCGCCCGCTTTGGGAGCGGGAGGCCGGCAGTTCAAGTCTGCCCGCCCCGACTGGTGAGGCTCGTGCTTCTCGTGCTCGCGTGCGGGGTCGCTGCGGCTGTTCCGGCGGCCACCACCGCCTCGCCCCGCGCCTCGAGCGCGTACCCCGCGACGGTCGAGCGCATCGACGCCGCCCAGGCGAAGCGGATGACCGGCGTCTCGTGGCGACCCGGATGCCCCGTGGGACTCGGCCGGCTCAGGCTGCTGCGGCTTCCGCACCACGGCTTCGACGGGCGCGACCGCGTGGGGCGCCTGATCGTGCACGCCGACGTCGCGAAGGCCGTCGTCGCCGTGTTCCGCAGGCTCTACGCGGCGGGCGTCCCCATCCGGCGCATGGTCCCCGTGGACGCGTACGGGGGGAGCGACTTCCGCTCGATCGAGGCGGACAACACCTCGGCGTTCAACTGCCGCTACGTCGAGGGCACCACGCGCTGGTCGGAGCACGCGTACGGGCGCGCGATCGACGTGAACCCGATCGAGAACCCGTACGTCTCGGGCGGCGCGACGTCGCACCGCGCGAGCCGGCCGTACCTCGACCGCTCCCGGCGGCGGGCCGGGATGGCCTACGAGGGCGGAGCGCTCGTGCGCGCCTTCGATTCGGCCGGCTGGGGCTGGGGCGGGCGCTGGGGCGCGATGAAGGACTACCAGCACTTCTCGGCCAGCGGGCGCTGAGGGACGGAAGGGCGTGAGGGCGCTGAAGCGCCCTCACATCACGGTGTCTGACACCACCCCACGGAACCATGCGGGTTTGCGGGGCCTCGGTGTCAGACACCGGGCGCCAACCCGGCGCCGGTAGGGCGCTTCAGCGCCCTACCGGAAGGGAGGAGAAGCCCTACTCCGACGCTGCGGCCGCCGGCTCGCGGGCGACGAGGAAGGTCCAGATCGCGCCTCCGAGCACGCCGCCGGCGAGCGGGCCGACGATGTAGATCCACACGTTCCCCCAGTCCTGGTTGTAGAGGACGGGGTCGAGCGACCGCGCCGGGTTGAACGAGCCGCCCGAGGTCGGGCCGACCGTCACCGCCGCCGTGAAGACGAAGAGGCCGATCAGGAGCGGCGCCATCACGCCCTTCCACGCCGCGCGGTCGTCGGCCACGACGGTGAGGATCACCATCACGAAGAGCGCGGTCGCGATGAGCTCCATCACGAGCGCGGCCCAGTCGTCGATCCCCTCGCCCGGGTTCGTGTCGAGCGCGTTTGTCACGTCGCTCGAGAAGACGACCGCCATCACGAGGACGGCGCCGAAGCCGCCCACGAGCTGCGCGATCCAGTACGGGACGACGTCGCGCCCGGGGAACTTCCCGGCGATGGCGAGGCCGGCCGTGACGGCAGGGTTCAGGTGCCCTCCGGAGAGGTGGCCGAAGGCGGCGATCCCGAGCGTGAGCCCGAGGCCGAACCCGAACGCGATCCCGAGCGGGCTGATCACGTCCACGCCGACGTCCGTGAAGGCGGCGATGCCGCTGAAGCCGAGGAAGAAGAAGATGAACGTGCCGAGCGCCTCGGCGCCGAGCCGTACTCCGAGGGGATGTTCCATGTGACGACCTCCGATTGCGGTTTGGTGAGGCGGTTCTCTGCCTCGCGGGGCTTTCCTGCGGCGCCATTCTCCCGGGATCGGAGCGGGAGCGCGACGCGAGGCGTCGAGCTGCGAAGACCCGATGCAGGGGAGGCTCGAACCTCCGCAGCCGCAGGTGCCTCGCCCCCGGCAGTCACGAGGAGGAAGCGGGCGACCGGGCTCGAACCGGCGACATCCAGCTTGGAAGGCTGGCGCTCTACCAACTGAGCTACACCCGCGCCCGAGTAGCGTAGCGCCGTGGATCCGTACGCGTGGTCGTGGAACCCGGAGGCTTTCGTGGTCCTCGGGCTCGCCGCCGCGTATCTCGCCGCGCTCCCCCGCTTCCCTGCCCCGGGCTGGAGAGTCGCCTGCTTCCTGGGCGCGATGGCCCTGCTCCTCGTCGCAGCGGTCACCCCGGCGCACACCCTGGCGATGCACTACCTGCTCGTCGTCCACCTGTTCCAGAACGTCGTGCTCGCGGAGTGGGCGCCGCTTCTCGTCGTGCTGGGCATCCCGCCTGCGCTCGCGGCGAGGCTCGCCCGCCCGGCGCCCGTCCGGTGGCTCACGAATCCCTTCGTCGCCCTCCCGCTCTGGCTCGCGAACTACATGATCTGGCACCTGCCGTGGATCTACGACGGGGCGCTCGAGCGGCCTGACACGCTGCTCCACCTGGAGCACGCCATGTACTTCCTCACCGGGGTCGCGATGTGGTGGTGCGTCTTCCAGGACGCGCCGCACGCCCTCGGCTCCGGGGCCCGGGCGGCGTACGTCTTCTTCGCCTTCGTCCTCGGGAGCCCGATCGGGCTCGTGCTCGCTCTCGTTCCCGACGCGCTCTACGACTTCTACGTCCACGCGCACCCTCGCGTCTGGGGGCTCGACCCGCTCGAGGACCAGCAGCTCGGCGGGATCCTCATGACCTTCGAGCAGGCGTTCGTGTTCTTCGTGGTGTTCGCGTACTGGTTCTTCCGCTTCCTGGCCGACGAGGAGCATCGCGAGGACGTTGACCCCCCTCCGGCGCCCGCGTAGTCTCGGCGGCGTGCGCCGGTTGAGCGTCCTCGTGGCCGTGGTCGTGCTCGCGGCAGCCGCTCTGGCGGCGGATGCCGCCACGCCGGCATTCCGCGACGGCGTCGCCGCCGGCGAGGTCACGTCCACCTCGGCGACCGTGTGGACGCGTGCCCCGTCGCGGGGCCGGGTCTGCCTCTTCTACAAGCCCCGCGCGACTCCATCTCGCTGTGTCCCGGCGAGCGCCCGTGCCGAGAACGACCTCGTCGTCCACGTCCGCCTGCGCGGCCTCGTCCCGGGTGCCCGGTACGTCTACTTCTTCACTCAGGGAAGCCGTGAGAGCCCGGCGGGCGTCTTCACCACCGCGCCGGTCCGATCAGCCGGCGCGCCGGTCCGCTTCGCGATCTCCGGTGATGCGGATGCGACGCCGGGCGCAACCGGGAAGCCGGGGTTCAACCGCTTCGAGGTGTACGGGCGCATGGCGGCCGAGCGCAACGACTTCAACATCAACCTCGGCGACACGATCTACTCGGACAGCGAGATCGGTGGGACCCCGGTCGCGAGGACCGTGCCGCAGAAGTGGGCGAAGTACCGGCTCGGGCTCGAGCTCGCGCCGCTGCGCGCGCTCAGGCAGGCCGCGGGTCTGTACAGCCACTGGGACGACCACGAGTTCGTCAACGACTTCTCGCGGCCGGAGCACGGCGACGCGATCTACAGGGCGGGGGTCAAGGCGTTCACCGACTACGCGCCGGTGGCGAAGCCGGGGAAGCTCGGTCTCTACCGCACGTTCCGCTGGGGGAGGAGCCTCGAGCTCTTCTTCCTCGACGAGCGCTCGTTCCGGAGCGCGAAGGCAACCCAGGCCTGCGGCGGCGATCTCGCACCCACTGCGCCGCAGGCGGTGCGTGACGCATTCGCCTCCCTCGCGCCGAGCCTGAAGAACCCCGTCCCGGGCGGCGGCACGGGGGGCCGGGAAGACCCCGGGGGGGCGGTGCGGGGTGGGCCACACTACGGC
>CAZMUG010000092.1:981-2095 GCA_964569165.1 uncultured Gaiellales bacterium | reverse complement strand
CGGCAGCCTGCACGGCTGCCCTGAACGACCCCGGGAGGACGATGCTCGGTGCACCTCAGTACGCCGCGTTCACCAAGGCGATCAGGGCCTCCGCTGCGACCTGGAAGGTGATCGTGAACGAGGTGCCGATCCAGCAGTTCTACGCGCTGCCCTACGACCGCTGGGAGGGCTACGAGGCCGAGCGCGCCAGGCTGCTCCGCTTCCTGCAGGCGAACGTGAGGAACGTCCTCTTCCTGACCACCGACTCGCACTCGAACCTCGTCAACGAGGTGCGCTACTCGACGCTCGGCGGCGCGCCGGAGAGCTCCGGCATCTGGGAGGTCGTGACGGGGCCTGTCGCGACGAACACGTTCGCAAAGGAGATCGACGGCTATCTCGGGCAGCCGGGCGCCGGCACCGCGATCGGCGCGCTCTTCTTCAAGCCGCCGCCACCGAGAGGCGTGGGCATGCGCTGCGCCGCCCTCGACACGTACAGCTACGCGCAGGTCTCGGTCACGGCGAAGACGCTCCGCGTGGCGATGAAGGACGCGCGCGGCCGGCCGGTGCAGGAGGCGACGGGCGCCGTGTGCGCCCCGCTCGTCCTCACGGCGCGGTAACGGCGCCCGGCCTCGCTGCCGACTACCCTGCAGACGGGCGCCCGTAGCTCAGGGGACAGAGCGGCGGACTTCTAATCCGCGGGTCGGAGGTTCGAATCCTCCCGGGCGCATGAAAGACGTGAGGATCGGCGACGTCTGCGGGCTCTCACCCCGGCCCGATCGAGCGCTCACAGCGCCTTGAACCCGGCTGCGATCAGCGTCAGCCCGACCGGCAGCCCGAGGACCGTCAGGCAGAAGAGGAGCCCGACGGTCACGAGCGCGAGGCAGAGCGGGATCCCGACGAAGAGGTGGTAGACGAGCGCCATCCCCTCAGTCTCCCACCTCAGCGCCGACGGCTCGGCCGCGCGATCCGCCCGAAAGCCTGCCGTCCGCCGTCCCGGCTCGTGAACGCCGAGAGCTGGATGACCTCGCCGTCGAGCTCGAGCCCGGAGCCGATGACGCGCTCGCCGCGCAGGCGCACGTCCTCGCCGAGGCCGGCCGAGGGCTGCCGGGTCTGCAGCGCGCCTGCGATCCCGTCC
>CAZMUG010000092.1:0-971 GCA_964569165.1 uncultured Gaiellales bacterium | reverse complement strand
CGATCAGGGCGTCCACCTCGCGCACGAGCGTGGGTGTCCCGTCCAGGCGCTGGAGCGCGTCCAGCAGGTAGCCGGCGCGGAGCTTCGGCCACAGGCCGGCGAACGCATCCGGCTGTGAGACGAGGTCGAGGCAGAGGTCGCCCCCGAGGCCGAGGATCGCCCCGCACTGGCCCGGCTGCGCCGGGAACGCGTCCTCGAGCGAGCGGACGTCGCGCTCGTAGGCGCGGTGGGCATCGGCGGCAGCCGAGGTCGGGGCGGCCACGTCCATGCGCATGAGCGTCTCCCGCACGGCGTCCCAGACCTCGCCCTGGGCGACGCCGCGCGCGAGCGGCCGGGCGGCCTGCGCCTCCGCCTTGCGCCGCCTGAGCTCCGAGTGCGAGATGTGCGGGGCCGCACGGAAATGGAGGCTCTCCCGCCGCCAGCGGCCCTGCTCGACGCAGGAGACGGGGATGCGGAGCTGCGACTTCGCCTCGACGAGGACGCTCACGTTCAGGATGCGGTTCTGCTTGGCGCCGACGAGCTCCTCGCCGTCGTACAGGAGGACGCGCTCCCCGAGCGGGTTCTCGACCAGGAGCTCGGGCACGGCGCCGGCCTCGTCCACCTCGCGGATGCGGAGGCCGCGGCCGATCGCCTCGTCGAGCGTGACGTAGGCGGCGAGCGGGTCGCGCCGGGGAAAGAGGGGGGTGACGACGATCCCGCGGTGCTCCACGGGCTCGCCGAGCTGGACGACGTTCCTGATCATCGGGTGGCTCCTTGTCGCGGTGTTCGGCAAGGAGTCGCGCCCGGACCACCGGTCTCTTACGGCTCACCCTTCCGCGGAGCTCGTGCGCGACGAGCCGCCCGCCTGGAGCCAGCTCCTCTCCCTTCTCTGAGCTAGCGGCAGCCCGTCTCGTCGCTACACTGAGAGCTGCATCACGAGCGACGTGAGGGCAAGGCCCGATCGTCCACCAACCTGCTTCGCCGCAAGGTGG
>CAZMUG010000091.1:0-9966 GCA_964569165.1 uncultured Gaiellales bacterium | reverse complement strand
GAACATCCCGACCGCGCCGACCAGTACCTCGGCCTGCAGCGTCCCGCCGTCGGCGGACTCGAAGAGCCCGTCCTCCGTCGTCGCCGCGAGGCGACGACTGTCGCTCGGGTCGACCGCGAGGTCGACCAGCGGACCCGGCTTGTCCAGCTCCTTCCAGGTTCGGCCGCGGTCTTCACTCACGAGCAGCCTGTCGTTCGTGGCGTCGTATCCGTAGACCCGTTCGCCAGCGAAGCGGAGGACGTGGAAGTCCGCCTCCCCGAGCAGCGAGATCGGCTCCCAGCTCTCGCCGGAGTCGGTCGACTGGATAAGGCCGAGGAGCGGCGGCAGGTCGTCCCGGACATCGGGATGCCCCGACCCGAGGAAGCGGTTCGGGCCGGCGACTGTGAAGCCCATCGTGTCCTGGAATCGATCGCTGACGCGACGCGCCTTCTCTTCGCCCTCGGCGACGCGGTAGAGGCCGGTGTGAGTCGCAATGAAGAGCGCGCCGTCCGCGGGGTTCACACCGAGCGCATGCACGTGCACCGGACCTGGGTCGGCGCTCGAGACGCCGTCGTCACCGGCGCCTGTGAAGCGCAAGAGGATCAGCCCGAGGACGATCACCGCGACGGCGCCGGCGGCCACTGTGAGTAACGGCGCTCGGAGCGCGCGCCCGGGTTCCATACGCCAAAAGGCTAGCCCGCTCGAACGGAGTCGACTCGGCCCGTCCAGCGAGTCAGCGATGATCAGGCGAGGCGGTCGCTCATGGACGGCTCCTCTCCTCCGAACGAGCTCGCTCATCGTGACGCCCGATTGAGAGCAGCTCGTCTCCGCGCACATGGTCAACCTGGAGCGTCGTGTGAGCGATCCCGAACCGCTCGCCGACAAGCTGTTCGAGCTGACGGCGGATGGCGTGGCAGTCGTCGCCCGGCCGGACGAGCACGTGCGCCGAGAGCGAAGGGAAGCCGGAGGTGATCGTCCACACGTGCAGATCGTGCACGTCGACCACGCCCGGGAACGTCGCCATCGAGTCACCGATCTCCTTCGGATCGACCCCGTGCGGCGCGGCCTCGAGGAGGACGAGCACCGTGTCGCGGAGCACGCCGAAGGAGCTCACGAGGATGAGGACGCCGATGAGGACGCTGACCAGGGGATCGGCGTAGACCCAGCTCGTGGCGAGGATGGCGACGCCCGCAACGATCACCCCGAGGGAACCGACGGCGTCGCCGACGAGGTGCAGGAAGGAGGCTCGCATGTTCACGTCCTCGCCGCCCCGCCGGAAGACGAGCGCCGCCCCGGCCGCGTTCACAAGTACCCCGACCCCGGCGACGAGGATCAACCACCCGCCCGGGACCTCGGGCGGGTCGGCGAAGCGACGCGCCGCCTCGACGAAGATCAAGACTGCGATGGCGACGATCGAGAGCGCGTTCAAGAGTGCGGCGAGGATCTCGGCGCGCAGGAAGCCGAAGCTTCGCCTCGGGGTCGCGGGACGCCCGGCGAGCCAGACCGCCCCGGCCGCAAGCCCCAGAGCGAGGACGTCCGAGAGGTTGTGGCCGGCGTCGGCCAGGAGCGCGAGGCTGCCGGTCAGAACGCCGGCGGCGGCCTCAAGCACCGTGTAGCCGCCGTTCAGGAGCAGTGCAAAGGAAAGCGAGCGCCGGTTACCGGCCCGCGCCTCGGCGCCGTGCGCATGAAGTCCGCGGGAGGCGTGCACGTGGCGTAGCTCAGCAGGCATCGCAGCAGCCCTCGCCGCGCCAGCTCTGCCGCCCCTCCCTGACCGCCACGCCCGCGACCACGAGCGCGGCCGCCGGGTCGAGCCACCAGAGCCCGAAGAGCGCGTTTCCGAGCAGGCCGACGAGGACCGCCGCCGCCAGGTAGGCGCAGAGGAGGTTCTGCGTCCCTTCCCCGCGCGTCGCGACCGAGCCGAGCTGGTCTGCCAGCCGGCGCTTGGCGAGGCCGAGGAAGGGCATGCCGACGAGGCTCGAGGCGACGAGGACGATGCCGAGCCAGCTCGTCTGCGCCTGCTCGCCAGTGACGAGCCTGTGGATCGCCTCGAAGGCGACGTAGGGCGCGAGCAGGAAGAACTGGATCGCGACGAGCTTCTGCGCGCGCTCCTCAGCGGCGTGCGAGAGCAGGCGCCGGCCGGTGAAGCGCCAGACGATGACGAGGCTGGCTACGCCCTCGATCGCGGAGTCGAGTCCGAAGGAGACGAGCGCGATCGAGCCTGCGAGAACCCCGGCGGTGATCGCGATCGCGCCCTCGGCGCCCATCCAGGCGAGTGAGAGCCAGGAGAGGAGGCGCGCCTGCCGCGCCGCACGCAGCCACTCCTCGCTGCGGACGAGGCGGGGCTCCAGGAGCGTGAGCTCGGGTGCGCTCACGCTCGCGCCTCGACGATCTCGCCGAGCACGGCCGTGAGCAGCCACCGCCCCTCCTCGGTCAGCGCGTACATGACCATCTTCCCGTCCCGGCGCGAGCGGACGAGACCGGCCGCCCGCAGCGCCCGCAGGTGGTGGGAGACGAGGTTCTGGGAGCGCTCCCCGATCCACGCGAGGTCACAGACACAGAGCTCGTCCGCCTCGAGCATCGATGCGGCCAGGGTCAGCCTCGTGGGATCTCCGAGCGCACGCGCCCGCGCAGCTGCAGTCTCTACGGCCACACCTCTGGGGCGTCGCACGCGCAACGCTTCGGCGAGCTCCACGTCGAGACAGAGGACGTCGCAGCGCTCTTCGGCCACCACAACATCCTAACGACGGTTGATACGTACGACATATGAACGTCTGATCATGCTATCCTGCTACGCCGTGGCCCACGGCGTTCAGGGACGAGCCCGCGTCGGTACGCTCGACGCGGCCACCGCGCGCGAGGTTGCGCAGGCGATGCAGGCGCTCGCGACTCCAAGCCGGGTCAGGATCCTCGACCGCCTCCACCAGGCTCCGTCCTCGGTCGGAGACCTCGCCGAGGCCGTCGGCATGGAGCAGTCCGCGGTCTCACACCAGCTCCGCCTGCTCCGCCATCTTGGACTCGTCATCGGCGAGCGCCGCGGCCGCCAGGTCGTCTACGCGCTCTACGACTCGCACGTCGCCGACCTTCTCGACCAAGCCGTTTTCCACGTCGAGCACCTCCGACTCGGCTTCTCCGAGCCGATCGAGGACGCCTCCTGAGCCACCATCTCGCACACGCCCACGATCGCGCGGACGATCACACGCACGACGGCGAGCCGGGTGGGCACGGCCACTCGCACGGGCTCGTCGACCGCTCGCTCGTCAGGTCGCGAGCGGGCCTCAAGACGGTGGCCACCAGCCTCGGCGTGCTCGGCCTCACCGCCTTCGTCCAGCTTGCGATCTTCACGCTCTCCGGCTCGGTCGCGCTCCTCGCCGACCTGATCCACAACTTCGGCGACGCCCTCACCGCCGTTCCACTCGGTATCGCCTTCTTCTTCCGCTCCTTCCGGGGAGAGAAGCTCGCCGGGCTCGCCGTCGTGCTCGCGATCCTCGTCTCCGCAGGCGTCGCTCTCTACGAGACCGTCCTTCGCTTCGTCCATCCGCAGGAGCTCACGCACCTGTGGGTCCTCGCCGCGGCAGGCGCCATTGGCTTCCTCGGCAACGAGATCGCCGCGCAGGTGCGGCTCCGTGGCGGACGGCGGCTCTCGAGCCCCGCCCTGATCGCGGACGGAAAGCACGCCCGGATCGACGGCTTCGTCTCACTCGGGGTGGTCGCCAGCGCCCTCGCCGTTGCCCTCGGCGCCCCGATCGCCGACCCGATCATCGGGCTCGCGATCACGCTCGTCATCCTCAAGATCACCTGGGACTCCTGGCGCGTCGTCACGACGACGGAGCCGGGAGAGCTCGTCGAGCCTCACCGGGACTAGGACGTCCGCGCATCTCGAGCGGCGAATCGCCGTACGGCGACTCCCGCCCAGATCGCTTCGACCACCCCGAAGGGCCACGCGCCCGAGAGGAACCCGTACAGGCTGGCGAGGCCGCATCCACAGGCGAAGGCGAGGACGAAGCCGGGGTGGCGACGCTCCAAGGCGTAGGTCACCATCATGAAGGTCAGGGCCGTCACCCCGAACGCGGTGAGCATCGGGCGAGTATGCCGCGCTGCGCAGCAAGCCGAACAAACACGCGCTTGCGCGAGAACCTGTGGAAGCCGACCGCCGTGCCGACCTCGAAGCCAGCGATGACACGTCCGCACCGAGTCGCGCCCGTGAAGGGGCGACCTGCCCGGCGATCGCTCGAGAGGAGGGCGTAGACGCCGGCCCGATTACATCAGAAGATTCTGATACAACATCAGCGGTGAGCAGCAGCCTCGTCTCCTCTCCCTTCCGCCTCCCTTCGGCACCCCTGGCGACCGATCTGGTCGCCAAGTACTTCCGCGGGCTCGGCGATCCGAGCCGGCTTCGGATCCTCGAGCTCCTGCGCGACGAGGGCGAGCTGAGCGTCGGCGAGCTCGTCGACCGACTCGGGCTGCCGCAGCCGAAGGTCTCCAACCACCTTGCCTGTCTTCGCTGGTGCGGCTTCATCGAGGCGCGGCGGGAGGGGCGAACGGTCTACAACCGGATCGCCGATCCCCGCGTGGAGGCGATGTTCGAGCTCGCGCACTCCCTCCTTGCCGACAACGCCGAGCACGTCGCCGCGTGCTGCCGGATCGAGGAGGGCAAGTGAGGCGGCCGCGGGTCGAGATCCTCTACTTCGAGGGCTGCCCGAACCACGAGGCGACGCGGGCGCTGGTCGAGCGCGTCGCAGCCGAGCTCGAGGTCGAGCCCGACGTCCGCCTGGTGGAGGTTCCCGATCCGGACGCCGCCGTGAGCCTCGGTTTCCTCGGCTCGCCGACCGTGCGCGTCGAGGGCCGTGACGTCGAGCCGGGCGCAGAGGACCGGCGCGATTTCGTCCTTTCCTGCCGCGTCTACCGAACCGGGCGCGGGCTCTCGGGACAGCCGGATGCGAGCTGGGTCCGGGAAGCCCTGATCGAGGGCTCAGCGTGACGGGCGGAGCGCAGACGGCGAGCGACCGAGGGGAGCCGCGGCCGGCACGGATTCCGAGAGTGTTGGCACTCGCCGGGATTCCGCCCTCGAAGCTGGGAGGCGCCCGCTTCGCCCGGATCTCTCGAGGTCAGCGCGAGCTCTACCACTGGGTCCTGCGCCGCTTCGCCGCGAGCGGCCACCCGAGCGGCGCGGAGGCGCGCGAGGAGGCAGCGCGGCTCGGGCTCGATGCGGAAAGCGCCTTCGAGGCGCTTCGGCGCGAGGACCTCGTTCACCGTTCGCCGGACGCGGAGATCACGGTCGCGTATCCCGTCTCGGGTCGTCCGACCGCGCACCGCGTTCGCCTCACGGGCGGGAAAGAGGTGCACGCGATGTGCGCGATCGACGCCCTCGGGATCGCGCCGATGCTCGGCGAGCGGGTCGAGATCAGGTCGCGTGAACCGCTGACGGGAGAGAACATCGAGGTCGAGCTCTCGCCCGAGGGGGAGGGCCGCTGGCTCGCGCACGAGACCGTCGTCCCCTGCGGAGCAAGCGGGCACGGAACGTCGAGCTCAAGCTGTTGCCCGGTCCTGAACTTCTTCGCCTCCACGGAGAACGCTGAGCGCTGGCTCGCTGCCCGACCGAAGGTTCGGGGCGAGGTGATCTCGATGCCGGAGGCGATCGCTGCCGGACGCACGGTGTTCGGAGACCTACTGAAGGAGGAGTGATGCCGCGTTCGGTCGATCGCGAGCAGGTCCAGCGCTTGCTGGACGAGGGGGCGCAGCTGGTCGAGGTGCTGCCGCCCGCCGAGTACGAGGACGAGCACCTGCCGGGCGCGGTCAGCATCCCTCTCAAGGAGCTCGACGACGAGCGCGTGGCCGGGCTCGACCGCGCACGCCCCGTGATCGTCTACTGCTACGACTCGCAGTGAGACATGAGCCCACGAGCCGCGTCGCGGCTCGAGAGCCTCGGGTTCGAGCAGGTCTACGACTACGTCGCCGGCAAGGCCGACTGGGGAAGCTTCGGCTTCCCCTTGGAGGGCGCCGAGGGAAGCGACACGCGGGCCGGCGCATACGTGCGCACCGACGCTCCCAACTGCCGGCGCGAGGACCGACTACTCGAGATCTGCGCGCGCTTGGAGGAGTCAGGCTGGGACACTTGCTTCGTCCTCGACGACAACGACGTCGTTCTCGGCCGGATCGGCCGCCGCGCGATCCGCGGGATGGCGGACGTCTCCGCCGAGGAGGCGATGACGCTCGGGCCGAGCACCGTCAGGCCGAGCGCCCGGCTGGAGGCGATGGTCGAGCGCATGCGACGCCAGAACCTAACGACGCTGCCCGTGACCCGATCGGACGGCCGGCTCGTCGGGCTGCTGACCCTGCCGGACGCCGAGGAAGCGCTCCGACAGCTCGAGCGCTGAACGTCCTATGAGACACACGGACCTGGCTTGGCGTGGCCGCCGCATGGGTCAGGAATTTGATGCGCGAAGCAGTCCTGACTCTCAACTGCAGCCACCAGTGGCCTCCCACGCCATCGGTGGGTCTGCCCCGGAGCGCACCCGCCAGTTTCGCGGGCGACGGGTTTACGGTCCCAACGGGTATCCGTCTGCGAGCTTCGCGCATCGTATACCGCAGATCGCTGTCGCTAGAGATCACTCGTCGCATACTTGGGACTCCGCAGGCACGGAGTCCCAAAGCTCGACGCGACCGAGGTGCGCGTACGGGTGCGCGTACAGGGTCGTCTCCGGATGACGCCACTTGGTGCAGTGTGTTGCAAATACAAAATGGGCGATTTGCAGGATGTTTCTGTCAGCCGCAACGCGCTTCCACTCGTTCGCCTGGACTCTTAATCCCAAGGTCGAAGGTTCGAATCCTTCACGGCCCATCCTCGTCGTCAGAGTGAGCCCGGGCAGGCGCCACCCGGCACTCGACCGCGCCTGCGAGCGCCCCCGGCACCGGCGGGCGTAACGGGTCACCCGGCCGCGCCGGGTTGTTGATGCCCCGCAAGGCCGCCGCCGCGCGGTCCACGAGCTCCCCCGACTCGCCGAAGATCACGACCGTTGAGCTCCCGGTCTGGAGCTCGAGCTGCCGCCCCTCGTCGAGGCCGAGCGCCGGGACTCCACGCACCTGCGCTCGCTCGGGCCGGGGAGCGAGCGGATCGCCCGGGTCGTACTGCTCGAGGCTCCGGCGGCACGCGGGCCAGACCTGGATCTCCAGCGGGAGCGCGCAGCCGAGGTCGTCCCCGGCCGTGCAGTCCCCGTACAGGAAGGACACGTACCCCGCTGCGTCGCGACGCCGCTCGACCGCGCTCAGAGACAGCCCCGCGATGCGCTCCCCGGCGTAGTACAGGTCGAGGCCCGACTCGACGCGGGCCTCGGCGAGCGACGAGTTCCCGCGCACGGGAGCGCTGCCCTGTCCGGGCCCGGGATCGGCGGCCGTCGAGGCCCGAGCGAGCGCCACGACCAGGAGAAGAGCGGAGACCGGCGCGGTGACGAGGATGAGCGAGCGCGTCCGCGTCACGACCCGTGACTGATCCGGTGCAGGGTTATGTACGTCGCGTAACCGTTCGAGCTGGCGAGGTCGCCGTCGCACTGCTTGAAGCTCTGCGTGTTGCCCCACCAGTTCGCGCTCGAGACGGCGTGACCGGCCGCCGCGAATCTCGCCCGGAGCTCGTTGCGCCCCTGGTCGAACCCGCTTCCTTCGGTGCCGTTCGCGTCCACGGCGTGCCCGCACGGGAACACGAAGTCCTCGTGGTGCGCACTCGCGCTCGCCGTCCAGCCGAGGACCGGATCCTGGTGCTGGCCCCGAACGCGCACGTGGAAGCGGGACGACAGCACGCCGCCGCTCGCGCGCTGGCCGTGCATGGGCGCACAGCTCGCGTGGTCGGCGAAGTACTGCGTGCTGCCGCCCCCGTCGGACCAGCCGGCATGGCTCTGCGTCTGCGACAGCGCGCGGCCGTGCGTTCCCCACGCGCGGAAGAGGACGTTCACGGGATCGACGCGATTCGCGCTCGTGGCGGGGCATCCACCGTGCGTGTACCGGTCGGACGAGTCGAAGTGCGCCGACACCGGCCACGCGAGGGCGAGCGCGGGGAGGGCCGGGAGCAGCGCGAGGGCGAGCACCTCGCTGCTCCACGCATGCCCCCGGCGGGTCGCCGGCTCCATGCCGCGAGTGTTGCCCCATCGGCAGACGCTCGCCAGTGGCCGGAACAGCCGCTGTCCCCTGCCGACATGTCCCGCAGGAACGAGTCAGGCGACCTCGACCGACTCGAGCACGACGCCCTGGGCGGCCGCGCCCTCGAGCCCGGTGTCGAGCGTCGCGTCCACGTCGGCGCCCTCGGCGAGCGTGCCCCGCGAGGCATCCGTCCAGTGCTCGCGAAAGTGGCCCGGCGTGAAGTGCGAGAGCGCGCCGAGGCGCACGCGGATGCGGACGACCCTCGCCGCGCGCTCCGCCTCGGCCACGGCGAGCACCTTCCGCACGAGGTCGTCCAGCAGCGCACGCTCGTGCACGGCTAGCCCCCGAGCTCCGCGAGCGCAGCCGCCACGACGCCGTCGAGCGCGACCGCGACCTCGGGCGTCAGCTCGTCCCCCATCCCGAAGGCGGCGCCCTCGACGCCGAGCACCACTACACGGCGAGGGGCGCGCCCGAGCGTCCGCCCCAGCTCGAGGGCGTCCGCGACGCCCACCGCATGCGTGGAGGCGAGGCCGAGGTCGCGCGGAAGCGGCCCGTCGCCGGCTTCGACGCGGTGCAGCGTGCCGGCCGGCGCTCCGGTCACGACGGCGTCCACGACCACGAGCGCGTCGAGCCCGTCCCAGTCGCCGAGAAGGCGAGTCGGCTCGTCCGCGCAGTCGAGGACCTCGGCACCCGCGGCGCGCAGCCGCTCGGCGACGAGCGGGCCGACCGCGTCGTCGCCCCGGAACCGGCTGCCGAGGCAGACGGCCGCGGACCTCAGAGCCGCTCCACCTCGAAGCGGAGGAAGTGCGTGGCGCACGAGATGCACGGATCGTAGTTCCGGATCGTCTGCTCGCAGCGGTGTGCGAGCTCGTCGTCCGGGAGGTCGAGCGCAGCGCTCACGACGCCCACGAGGTCCTCCTCGATGGTCTTCTGGTTCTGGGACGTCGGCGGCACGATCTTCGCGTCGAGGATCAGCCCGCCGGCGTCCACCTCGTAGCGGTGCCAGCAGATCCCGCGCGGCGCCTCCGAGCAGCCGTGCCCCACCCCGGCCCGCGGCTCGAGGGTGAGACCCGCCGGGTCGAACGGCTCGTAGCTCTGGATCAGGCGCAGCGCCTCGTCGAGCGCGTACACCGTCTCCACGACGCGCACGACGATCGAGCGGAACGGGTTGCGGCAGACCTCGCCGAGACCCGCCTCGGCGGCGACCTCGCGCGCGAGCGGCGTCAGCTCGTGCTGGTTCAGCGCGTACCGGGCGAGCGGCCCGACGAGGTAGTTGCCGACGCCGGCGAGCGTCGAATGGAGCGCGTTCGAGCGCTCGACGTGGGATTCGGTGAAGTGGTCCTCGTACTCCGACACGGCGATGTCGAGACCGGTCGAGGAGACGAGCCGGCCACGCTCGATCGGGTACTCGCCCGGCTGGCGCATGGCGACGAAGCAGTAGTCCTGCTCGAAGTCGGGGAACTCGAACCCGGCCACCCAGCGCGTGAACGCGACCGCAGCCTCGCGCGCCCACTCGAGCTCCGGCACGAGCGCCTCGAGCTCCGCCCTGTTAGGTGCCCGGTAGAAGCCGCCGGCGCGCAGGTTGACGGGATGCACCTCCCGGCCACCGACGACCCGCATGAGCTCGTTGCCGGCCTTCTTGAGCCGAAGCGCGGTCTCCACGAGGTCGCGATGGTCGCGCGCCATCTCGACGGCCCCGTCGTAGCCCAGGAAGTCGGGAGCGTGGAGCATCGCCGTGTGCAGGACGTGGCTCTCCACCCACTCCCCGCAGTACACGAGGCGGCGCAGGCTCCGGATCTCGTCCGGCAGCTCGACGCCGCAGAGCGCCTCCAGCGCGTTGCACGCGCTCGTGATGTAGGC
>CAZMUG010000090.1:0-10092 GCA_964569165.1 uncultured Gaiellales bacterium | reverse complement strand
TTGTCGTACTGCGTGAAGGCGAGGAAGATGACGAACCCCGCGAAGATGGCGAAGCCCGTCGCCAGGACGCCGAAGACGCCCGACGCGCGGTCCCCGTCCTCGAAGAAGCTCCCCTCCGGGGCTCGTCGCCGGACGAACAGCATCGCGCCGATCGCGAGCGCGTTCGCGGCGAGCAGGATCAGAGCGGCCCAGGCCAGGTTCACGGCGCGTCACCCACGCGCGGGATTCAATCGGAATCACAGCGTGGAGAGCGGGTACTCCATCTCCGCCTGGGCTGTACTCTTGCCGCCGTGAACGACCAACTCAGGAGGAGGTTCCCAGCTTGATCGCTGCCGACTATCCGTTCCTCGAGGTCCTCTGGACGATGTTCGTGTTCTTCGCGTTCATCATCTGGTTCTGGATCCTCATCACGATCTTCGCCGACATCTTCCGCCGCAAGGACACGTCCGGATTCTCGAAGGTGCTCTGGATCATCTTCGTGATCATCTTGCCGTTCCTCGGCGTGTTCATCTATCTCATCGCCAACCACGACGGGATGACGGAGCGGAACATCGCCCAGGCGCAGAAGCAGCAAGAGCAGATGGACGCCTACGTCAAGTCCGTCGCGGGCAGCGGTGGCGCGGCCGCGGAGATCGAGAGGGCGAAGGGCCTCCTCGACTCGGGCGCGATCACGCAGGCCGAGTTCGACTCGATCAAGGCCAAGGCGCTCGGGTAGCGGGGGAGAGGAGAGGCAATGCAAGAGATCGGACCGGTCGACTACGCCCTGATCGCGTTCCCCGGGAACCAGTTCCAGGGGGAGATCGCGCCGGCGCTCGCCGACCTCGTCGAGGCGGGGACGATCCGCATCATCGACGCGACGTTCGTCATCAAGGACGAGGACGGGAACATCGCCACGTTCGAGCTGACCGAGCTCGCAGCCGACGTCCAGGAGGCGCTCGCGAAGCTGGACATCGAGGTGGGCGGGCTCTTCAACGAGGACGACCTGCTGGACGCGGCGGACGCGCTTCCGCCGAGCTCCTCGGCCGCCCTGCTCGTGTGGGAGAACGTCTGGGCACGGCAGGTCGCCCAGGCCATGCGTGACGCCGGCGGCGAGCTCGTCGACTTCCAGCGGATCCCGCACGAGATCGTCCAGGCGGCGCGCGAGTACGTGCTGACAGCAGCTGCAGAGGAAGGTGGTGCGTAGATGTTCGTGAGACGTGGGCCCGGGCTCGTGCGGGCGGCCGCGACGACCGCCGTCGTCGCCGGGACCGCCGGCGCCGTCCGGCACCGGCAGGACCAGAAGTACGCCCGGCAGGACCAGGAGGCGTACGAGCAGCAGATGGCGCAGCAGCAGGCGTACGCGGCGCAGGCCGCGCCTGCCGCTCCGGCCCAGCCGGACTACACGGCCGAGCTGGAGCAGCTCGCGCAGCTGAAGGCGCAGGGCATCCTCACCGAGGAGGAGTTCGAGGCGAAGAAGAAGCAGATCCTCGGGATCTGACGCTTCGTCGGAGCGCGCGCCCGGTGGCTCGCGGCGGTCGGTGTGACGTCACCGGCCGGTCGCGAGCGCCGGGCTCGCGTGTCTTCGGGGCCCTGTCGAGGGCGCCCAGGTCGGCCCGCGAGCGCTCCGGTAGCCGGGCGAGCGCGGCGAGCGCGACGAGCGCCGAGAGCGCGAGGTACGTCGCCACCGCGTACGGCCCGTAGTCGTGGAGGAGCCAGGTCGCGATGAGCGGCGCCGGCCCGCCGGCGAGCACGGACGCGAGCTGGTACCCGAGGCCGGCGCCGCTGTAGCGGATCCGGGTCGGGAACGTCTCCGCGATGAGGGCGGCCTGCGGGCCGTACTGCATGTCGTGCGGGACGAGCGAGACCGCGATCGCGGCGAACGCGACGAGCGCGACCGACGTCTGCAGGAGCGCGAAGTAGGGGAAGACCCAGACGAGCGTGAGGAGCGCTCCGAGCATGTACACCCGCTTGCGCCCGTAGCGGTCGGAGACGTGGCCGAAGAAGGGGATCGTGAAGAGCGCGAGCGCGGCGGCGGTCAGGACGCCCGCGAGGAGCAGCTCCTCCGAGTACCCGAGCTGGTCCGTGCCGTAGGCGAGGACGAAGGCCGTGAAGACGTAGAAGGGCGTCTGCTCCGAGAGCCTGATCAGCGCGGTCAGCGCGACCTCGCGGTGGCTCCGCTCGAGGGCGTCCGCCACCGGCCTGCGCGCCGTGGCGTCCGAGCGGCGCAGCTCCTCGAAGGCGGGCGTCTCACGGATCGAGAGCCGGATCCAGAGGCCGATGAGGATGAGCACGAAGGAGAGCAGGAACGGGATGCGCCAGCCCCAGGCCTCCCAGGCGTCTCCGGACGCCCGGTGGCAGACGAACACCGCCGCGTTCGCCAGCAGGAGGCCGATGGGGACGCCGAGCTGGGGGATGCTGCCGACGAGGCCCCGCCGCCCGGTCCGGGCCCGCTCGAGGGCGATGAGGACCGAGCCTCCCCACTCGCCGCCGACGCCGATGCCCTGGACGATCCGCAGCGTGACCAGCAGCGCCGGCGCCCAGATCCCGATCGCCGCGTAGGTCGGGAGCACGCCGATGGCGAAGCTCGCCATGCCCATGAGGACGAGCGTCGCGATGAGCGCGTTCTTGCGGCCGAGGCGGTCGCCGTAGTGCCCGAAGACCGCGGCCCCGAGAGGCCTCGCCGCGAAGCCGACCGCGTACGTGCCGAAGGCGGCGAGGGTGCCCGCGTACCGGCTCGCGTCGGGGAAGAAGAGGTCCGGGAAGACGAGCGCGGCCATCGTCCCGTAGAGGAAGAAGTCGTACCACTCGATGGACGTGCCGACGACGCTGGCGGCGAGGGCGGTGCGGATCTGGCTTCGCTCGGCCCCCGCTCCTGTCGTTTCCGCTTCGTCCACCGGCACCTCCTCTCCTTCCGACGATCGCTCCGGCCGGGAGCGCGTGCATCCGCGTCGCCCCGCTCGCGGCCACGGGAAAACCCGGACTCCGCTCGGCGGGTAGGCCGTGAAGACGATCGGGAGGGCAGAGCGCCGGGCCGGCCTCCCAGTCCTTCCCCAGGGGAGGGGGAACGGAAGGACGCCAACGCCGGCCCGGCCCGAACGCCTTCGCCCGGGCGGCCCGGACTCCTCCCTCGGAGAAGCGCAGTTCGTACTGATTGCCTCTAGCGACGCCGCGGAACCGGGCGCCGCCGGGAGTCGAGGCGGTCACCCCCCTCGGGGGACTGCCTCGGGGGAAGAGACGACGCCCGGCCCGCAGGGACCAGTATGCGCGTTCGCGTCCAGTTGCCGCCTCGAGTCGAGCGCCGAGAGCACCCGGGCAACGAAAAATGCACCGAGCCGGTGGCGACCTCGTCCGGCTTCCCAACTGACCGCCGCCGAAGCGACTGCCACTCGGAGAGCCATCAACCTCGGACGCTCCGTACTCGGTGCATCGCCGATGCTATGGACCGGCCGCTCGCCGGTCAAGCACCCGGCCGGAGAAACTTCGCGCAATTTGCGGAACTCCTCGAACGTCCGGTCGTTCGGGCGCCGAGGGCGAAGCGGACGAAGGGACTCGAACCCTCGACACCTGGCTTGGGAAGCCAGTGCTCTACCAACTGAGCTACGTCCGCGTGACCCGGATTCTAGCGGCGCCTTGACAGGATCCTCACTCCTCGGCCGTACTCTCTCCCTCGATGCGCGCGCTTCTCGCAGCAGTCCTCGCCGGGGCGATCGTGGCCTGCGCCGGCGCCGTCGCCGCCCCCGGGGCCCGCGAGGCCGACTCCGCGGTCTTCGGCGGGCTCGGGACCTGGGTCGACATCTACGACGGCGGCCTCTACGCGGCGCCCGAGCGGACGGCGCAGCGGATGGCGGCGCGTGGCGTGGACACCGCCTGGGTCGAGACCGCGAACTACGGTGCCGCGACGGACGTCGTGAGGGCGACGCAGCTCGGACGGCTCGTCGATGCGCTGCACGCGCGCGGGATCCGGGTGGTGGCCTGGTACCTGCCCGGCCACGTGAACCAGGCGCGCGACGTCCGCCGCTCGCTCGCGATGCTCTCGTTCCGGACGGCGACGGGCGGTGCGTTCGACGGGGTCGCGCTCGACATCGAGGCGACGAAGGTGCGGAACGTCGCGCTCCGCACGCGCCGCGCGGTCGCCCTCGCGCGGAGGTTACGGCAGGAGGCGGGCGGGACGCCGCTCGCGATCGTCCCCTTCAACCCGCGGGGTCTCGAGAAGCGCCCGGCCACGTGGCCGGGGTTCCCGTGGGCCGAGCTCGCGGAGGTGGCCGACGCCTTCGCTCCGATGGCATATACGGGCGGGTCGCTCCGGGGCTTCGACGCGACGTACGGCTACGTCACGCGGGCGCTTCGCCTGCTGCGCGTCCGGACCGGGAGGCCCGACGTGGCGATCCACGTCGCCGGCGGCGTGGCGAACAGGATGGGCCCGGAGGAGCTCGCCGGGTTCGCGGCTGCGGTCGAGGACGACGGCGGAACGATCGGCGTGAGCCTCTACGACTGGGCAACGACGCCCTCCCGGGCGTGGCCCGTGCTCGCCGGGCTCACGCCGTAGGCCACGCCGCTCGCAGGCGGTCGCGCGTCACGAGCAGGTGCTCGGGGACGACCTTGACGTCCGCGAGGACGGGCATGAAGTTCGTGTCGCCGGACCAGCGGGGCACGACGTGCAGGTGCACGTGGTCGGCGATCCCCGCGCCGGCGGCGCGGCCGAGGTTCCAGCCGAGGTTGAAGCCCTCGGGCCCGTAGACACGGCCGAGCACGTCCACCGCGGCGACGGCGAGCGCGTGGAGCTCGAGCACCTCGTCGCCGGTGAGCCCGGACAGGTCCCCGACGTGGCGTCTCGGCGCGACCATCACGTGCCCGGACGAGTACGGGTACTTGTTCAGGAGGGCGATCGCGTCCGCACCGTCGTGCACGAGCAGCGACGTCTCCCCGGCGAGCGCGC
Source organism: uncultured Gaiellales bacterium (assembly GCA_964569165.1). Lineage (GTDB taxonomy): Bacteria > Actinomycetota > Thermoleophilia > Gaiellales > Gaiellaceae > GMQP-bins7. The sequence goes on along the minus strand of CAZMUG010000090.1, from coordinate 5,177 downwards.
CCGCTCCCTCCAGGCAGAAGACGCATCCCTCCTGCTCGTCCGCCTGCGCGACGTACTCGAGCCGCCACGGGGCCCAGAGCGCCTTCGTCATGCGCCGTTTCTACCAGGGTGGAAGCCGCGCTGCGCTCGCGCCGACCCCGGTGTAGACTCCCGCGGCGATGGTGGGCTACGGCTTGAAGCTCGCGGGCGTCGCCGCCCTCCTCATCCTGGCCGGAGGGCTCGCGATCGCGATCTTCAGCGAGGTCTGGCTGAACCGGGGCCTGGGCGCGGCGATGCTGATCGTCGGCGGCGGGCTCCTGCTCGTCGCCTGGCGCGTCGATCGCAAGGGGCGCAAGGCCCGCGAGGGGCTCGACGAGCTCCCGCCCGTGTAGGACGATCCTCCGCGGCGCGTACCATCGTCCGGGACGGTCGTGTCCCGAGCTGCCATCCTCGTCCTCGCTGCCGCCGTGCTCGTGTCGGTGGCGTTCGCGCCCGCGCTGCCGGGTCGCGGAGAGGCGCGGACGGCCCCGGCGACCGTCGACTGGGTGACGGACGGCGACACGCTCCGCGTCCGGGGCGGCGAGCGGGTCCGGCTCCTCCAGATCGACGCGCCCGAGGCAGGGGAGGAGTGCTACGCGGGAAGGGCGACTGCCGAGCTCATCCGGCTCACGCCGCGCGGCGCCCACGTCGCGCTCGAGGCAGATCCGGGCCTCGACCGCCGCGACCGGTACGGCAGGCTCCTCCGCTACGTCCACCGCGACGGGGTGAACGTGAACGTCGAGCTGGTCCGGCGCGGCGCCGCCACGCCGTACTTCTACGACGGCGAGCGTGGAAAGTACGCCGCCCGGTTGCTGACCGCGGTGTCGGAGGCACGCAGGGCCCGGCGGGGCATGTGGGGCAGGTGCCGGGTCTCCTGGTCGCCCGGGAGACAGGTCACCACTCGATCGAGGTAGGCGCTCCCCCGATCGAGGGATGCCCGGGGCCCGAAGCCGGACCATCGGTCGGCAGCGTCTGGACCTCAAGCGAGGGATACGCAGCGCCGAAGACGCTGAACTGTGAGCCACCAGGACGCGACCAGAGGGAGACACGTATGACTGCGGCGCAGTTCGAGCTGATCGACGAGACGGAGGCAGAAGCGATCTTGAGGTGGCGGTTCGAAGAGCTCGTCCGTTCCGGATACGACATCGGCTCGGCCCTCGTGCTCGCATCCCACGTCGAGATCGACCTCCACGACGCCTCGAGCCTCACGCAACGCGGGTGCCCCCCGCAGACCGCGCTGCGCATCCTCCTCTAGCGTTCCCTCCCCGAGCACGGCAGGCCGGGCCCCACTGCGGCGGGGGTCTCGGCCTGCGCGCTCGCCGAGCGCTGCCGGTCGCTCAGCGGCAGCGCGAGAGGTCCTGGTCTTCCCCGAGCGGGCCGTCGCCGTACCCGACTCGCTCCTGCCAGGGCAGGCAGTACTCGTTCTGTGCCGAGAGCGCGAGCAGCGCCACGGCACAGGCGAGCACGACCAGCGCGAGGATGACGCTCAGTCTGCGTCCCATGGCTCAAGTGTCGGCCCGTGCCCGGCCGGCGCAAGCCACCCTTCGGGGGATGGTGGGCCTTCCGGCCCCACTGCGGCCGCGGCCTCGGCTCCTGCCTCACGACGAGCAGCGGACGCCGCGGGCAGTCTTCCGGGCGCTCGCGCCCTCGACCACGGGAAGCGCCACGGCCCGGTTGCCGGTGACCGAGAAGAGCTGGCACGCCGGGCCTTCGTCGGTCACCGCGGGCCGGCTCGAGAACGGCTCAGAGCCAGCGCTTCCAGCGCAGGATGCCGAGCATTCCGAGGATCGCGGCGAGCATGAGCCCGATGATCACCCAGAACATCCACGTCGTCCCCTCTCCCGGGAAGAGGACGTTCATCCCGAAGATGCCGGTGATGACGAAGAGCGGGAGCATGGTGGTGGAGATGATCGTCAGGACGCGGAGGACGTCGTTCTGGCGGTGCGAGATGACGGACTCGTTCGTGGACTCGAGCCCCTCGACGACCTCCTTGTAGTTGTCGAGGAGGTCCCAGATCCGCTCGGCGGAGTCCACGATGTCGTCGAAGTACATCTCGAGCTCCTCGGGCAGGAAGCTCTCGACTCGCCGCTCGAGGACGCGTAGCGTCGAGCGCTCGGGCTTGATGATCTTGCGGTAGGAGATGATCTCCTGCTTCACGTTCGAGAGGTCGCGGACGACCTCGTAGGAGCGGCCCTCGAACATCTCGTCCTCGATCACGTCGAGCTTGTGCGCGATCTTGTCGAGGATCGGGAAGCAGTAGTCGAAGAGGTCGTCGAGGATCTCGTACAGGAGCCGCCCGGATCCGCGCGCGAAGAGCTGCTCGCGCAGGCGCTCGTCGTCCTGGCAGCGCTCGAAGAGCCGGGTAACCGGGAGGAGCTCGCGGTTCGGCACGGTGACGACGTAGTCGTGGCCGATGAAGATGTCGATCTCCGCCGCGTTCAGGCGCTGCACGGTCTGGTCGAAGACGGGGAAGTGGAGGACGGCGAAGAGGTAGCCGTCCTCCTCGTAGTCGTCCACCTTCGGGCGCTGGCGCTTCGAGACGAGATCCTCGACGTCGAGCGGGTGCCAGCCGAAGCGGAGAGCGAGCTCCTGCGCCGTCTCGACGTCGGGCGAGACGACGTTGACCCAGGTGAGCCCGCTAGCGGTGAGCTCGTGGACGAGCGGCGCCGGGCGAACGACGATCTGACCCGGGCCGCGGGAGCGGGGGCGCCTGATGCGGGGCAGGTTCGGCATGGGTACTGAGCGGGTCGTCCGTCGCCAGGGCCATGTTCTCGATTGTAGCCCCGGCGCCTTCCCGCTCAAGCGGGATGCGGCAGCGGCGTCCTGCGGGCGCTCCGCGGGAGCGCGTCCTCGATCAGGAGGGCAGCGACTGCTCCGAGGCCGCACAGGACGGCGGCTGCGATCCAGACCCCGGTCGGCGACGCGGCGAGCCCGAGCCCTCCGAGCGCCGGCCCGAGGGCGAACCCGACCTGCCACGAGAGCGCGTTCAGCGCCATGTACCTCCCGAGGAGGCGCGGCCTCGCGAGGTCCGCGGCGAGCGGGCCGGCGACGGCTCCGTGCAGGCACTGCCCGACGGCGAAGACGGTCATGACCACGGCGAGGACGAGCAGCGCCGTCCCGGGGGACGATGCGCCCGCGATCGGCACGAGCAGCCAGGCCCCGCACCAGAGCAGGCCGAACAGCGCGAGCGTCGGCATGCGCCTGCGCCCGCGCACCGCGCTCGCGATCGGCAGCTGGGCGACGACGATCACCATCGTGTTGAGGAAGAAGAGGAGGCCGATCTGGTTCTCGCTCAGGCCGGCGTCGTTCTTCGCGTAGACGGGGAGGACGTCGAAGCCGGAGTAGCCCGCGAAGATGAACAGCGAGTTGAGGAGGACGATCCAGAGAAACGCCCGGTGGCGCAGGACCTCGCGGTACGAGCCGGAGCCGTGCTCCGCGCGCCCGCCTCCCGGGAGCGCGGGCTCGGGCACGAGCGCGAGCATGACGGCGGCGTAGGCGAGGAAGGTGGCCGCGTCCAGCAGGAAGAGGACGGTGAAGGTCCCCGGCGAGCTGGTGGACGCGATGAGGCCGCCGACGAGCGCCCCGAGGCCGATGCCCAGGTTCATGGTGACCCGCTGCATGGCGAAGGCCGCGGGCCGCTGCTCGGCCGGGGTGTGGCCGGTGATGAGCGTGGACTGCGACGGCCAGAAGCCGCCGACCCCGATCCCGCTCACGACGGCGACGGCGAAGCCCTGCCAGGGGTCGTGGACGAGCGCGTAGCACGCGTAGCCGACGGTGAGCACGCCGAGGGCGATCGCGAGCATGACCTTCCCGCCGAAGCGGTCGATCTGCGAGCCGAACGCCGGCCCGGCGACGATGCTCGTGACCGCGTGCGTGGCCACGATCAGCCCGGTGACGCCCAAGGCGATGCCCCGCACGTTGTGCAGGTAGATGAACATGAACGGGATCACCATCCCGTTCCCGAAGGCATTCACGAGCCCGCCCGCCTGCAGCGTCAGGACGGGGCGGGGGAGGGGTGGGAAGTACGTCCGGAGGAGGCCGCGCACCATGGGACACTAACCTCCCCATGCGACCGGGATTCCTCCTCGACCCGGACGTCTGCCACCTGAACCACGGCAGCTTCGGTGCCTGCACGGTCGACGTCTTCGCCGAGTACGAGCGCCGGCAGCGGCTGCTCGAGAAAGACCCGCACGACTTCTTCACGCGGCGCTTCGACGACGAGCTGCGGCGTGCGCGGCAGGCGCTCGCGGCGTTCGTCGGCGCGTCGGCCGACGACCTCGTCTTCGTGCCGAACGCGACCTCGGGCCTGAATGCGGTGCTCCGGTCGCTGCGGCTCGCGGAGGGCGACGAGGTGCTCACGACGAGGCACGAGTACGGGGCGATCCTGCGCACGCTCGAGTTCGTCGGCGCGAACGCCGTCCTCTGCGAGCCCGGCGAGCTCGCGTCGCGGATCGGGCCGGGGACGCGGGCCGTCCTCGTCTCGCACGTGACGTCGCCGACGGCGCTCGTCCTCCCGGTCGCGGAGATCTGCGCGGCCGCGCGTGAGGCCGGAGCGCTCGCGATCGTGGACGGCGCGCATGCGCCCGGCCAGCTCCCGCTCGACCTCGGTGCCCTCGGCGCCGACGTCTATGCGGGGAACTGCCACAAGTGGCTGAGCGCGCCCAAGGGCGCGGGGTTCCTGTGGGCGAGGCCCGAGCAGCAGGAGTGGATCGCGCCGCTCGTGATCAGCTGGGGGTTCCGGGACGACGCCGACTTCGGCGAGCGGCACGGCTGGCAGGGCACGCGCGACCCGTCCGCCTACCTCTCCGTCCCGAAGGCGATCGAGGCGCACCGGCGACTCGACCTGGAGCGGATGCGCGCGCTGGCCGACGAGGCCGAAGGGCGCCTTGCGGAGCTCGGGCTGACGCGCGTGCCGGGAGAGCCTGCTCCGTTCATGCGCGCCGTCGAGCTCCCGCCCGGCGACCCGGACGAGCTCGAGCGCCGGCTGTACGAGGAGCACCGGATCGAGGTGCCGGTCTACGAGTGGGCGGGCCGCCGGCTCCTGCGCTTCTCGATCGGGCCGTACACCGACGAGGGCGACGTCGAGCGCCTCGTCCTCGCGCTCGGTGACCTCCTCTGACTACGCGGTGCCCGCCGAGAGGTCGATCTCGGCCGAAGGT
>CAZMUG010000089.1:0-10116 GCA_964569165.1 uncultured Gaiellales bacterium | reverse complement strand
GGATGGTGGTTCTCCGCCTCCGCGAGCTCGGCGACGCGGTTCACGAAGGCGATCGCCTCGGGGAACGTCACGAACTCGAAGGTCCGCTCGAGCGCATGCTCGACCTCGCTCCAGCCCTCCGGGGTCACGGCACGAGTATCTACGATCGCCGTGGAGATGGCCATCTCGACGGAGACTCCCCCGCCAGGGGCGCTTCGTGCGGAGGAGTCGCGCCGCGCGGGGCGGGAGCTCGTGCTCGAGTGGGTCTTCCGGCCGCTCTCGGGCCTCCTCCTCCCGACCCTCGTCCGTCTCCGCCTCGCACCTCCGGCGGTCGTCCTCGCCAACACGGCCACCGGTCTGCTCGCGGCCGTGGCGATCGGGCGCGGCGCGCTCGTGGCCGGCGCCCTGCTCCTGCAGCTGAAGACCCTGCTCGACAACTGCGACGGCCGTCTCGCGCGTGCGACGGGGCGCGTGACGCTTGCCGGCAGGTACCTGGACACGGTCGCCGACCTCGTCGTGAATGCCGCCATCTTCGCCGCCCTCGCGCACCTCACCGGCCGGCCCGCGCTCGCCGGCGCCGCCTTCGTCGCGCTGACGCTCGTGCTCACGGTGGACTTCAACGTGTCAGAGCTCGCACGCGAGGCGGCAGGTGCCCCCTCTTCGCTCCCGGCGTCGTCCGGCACGCGTGCGGAGCGCGCTCTCGCGGGGGTGTACCGGCTGCTCTTCGCCCCCCAGGACCGGCTCGTGCGCACGCTGTCCGGGTGGCGGCTGGAACGCGCCGCGGGCGGGCGGGTCACGCCGGCCGCCGAGCGTGCGTACTTCGATCCGGCCACGCTGGCGGTGCTCGCGAATCTCGGCCTGACCACGCAGCTGGCGGTGCTCGGCCTCTTTCTCGTCCTCGGGGCACCCGCGGTCTATCTCTGGCTCGCGCTCGCAAGCGTGCTCGTCGTCGGCGCCGTCCAGCTGCGCCGCGAGCGCCTCGTGAGGAGGGCGTCCACGCGATGAGCTCCGGCGGAGCGCTCGTCACCGGGTCCGCCGGCGGCATCGGACGCGGGATCGCGCTCGCGCTCGCGCGCGACGGCTTCGACGTGGCGATCCACTTCCGCACGTCGGCGCAGCAGGCGGAGCAGACGCGGGCCGAGGCGGAGTCGCACGGGGTGCGGGCCGTCGCTCTCACCGCGGATCTCACCGACCGGGAAGCGGCGAGGGCGCTCGTCCGCCGGGCCGCCGAGGAGCTCGGCGGGCTGACGGTCCTCGTCAACAACGTCGGCAACTACCTCTACCGGCCGCTCGACGAGGTCACCGACGACGAGTGGGACGACGTCCTCGCGACGAACCTCGGCGCCACGTTCGCGACCTGCCAGGCGGCGACTCCCCTGTTCCGGGCGGCGGGAAGCGGGCGCATCGTGAACATCGGGTATGCCGGAGCGCAGAACCTCGTCGCGAGGCCGAACCTCGCCGCGTATGCGATCGCGAAGACGGGGGTCGTGCTGCTCACGAAGGCGATCGCCCGCGCCGAGGCGGGCCACGGCATCACCGCCAACGTCGTCGCCCCGGGCGTGATCGAGAACTCGGCGACCAAGCCGCTCCACGAGATCCCCGCGGGTCGCGAGGGGCGGATCGACGAGGTTGCCGCCGCGGTCCTGTACCTCGTCTCGCCCGAGGCGGCGTACGTGACGGGCCAGGTCGTCGAGGTCGCGGGCGGCTGGAACGTCTAGGCGGCGCCGCGGAGCGTGAGCCGCTGGCCGCTCATCGACGCCGCAGCGTCCGAGCAGAGGTAGGCGATCGCGTCGGCGATCTCCTCCGCGGGAGTGAACGTCGAGAAGTCCTTGCCGGGGCTCTCGGCCCGCATGTCCGGGGTGACGATCGCCCCGACGACGACGATGTTCGCCGTCGCGCCGGTCCCCCTGAGCCGGTGCGCGAGCGCGAGCGTCCACGACTCCGACGCCGCCTTGGCCGCGGCGTAGGCGGCGTTCGTATGCGTCGGCGCCTGGGCCTGGCCGGAGGAGACGAGCACGAAGCGCCCGTGCCGGCTCTCCGTCAGGAGCGGCGTGAACGCCTGTGTCGCGTTCTGCACCGTCTCGACGAGGAGCGTGCTCAGGAACTCCCAGTCCTCGGGCGGGGACTCCTCGATCGGCATCCCGCCGCGCCAGCCGCCGACGAGGTGGACGAGGCCGTCCACGTGCCCGTGGCGCTCCGCGAGCTCGCCCGCCCAGCGCCGGGTTGCATCCGGGTCGAGGAGATCGACCACGTCGGTCTCGATGCCGCCGACAGCCGCCGCGAGGGCGTCGAGCCCGGCCTGGTGGCGGCCGCACGCGCAGAGCCTGGTTCCGGCCGTCGCGAGCCTGCGGGCCACCGTCGGGCCGAGGTTCCCCGCGGCTCCGGCGACCGCGATCACGCGTCCTTCGAGCGATCCGTCCACGTCGCGAGGCTAGCAACGCGCCCTACGGCGGGGCGCTGTCCGCGGCCGCCGGATCGGGCCGGAACGCACGCTCGAACCACGCTCTCGCGAGCTCGGTCACGCGCTCCAGCGCCCCCGGCTCCTCGAAGAGGTGCGTCGCCCCGGGCACGACCACGAGCTCGTGGGGGCAGCGCAGGAGGGTCGCAGCCTTGCGGTTCAGGTCGAGGACGACCTGGTCCGCTCCACCCACCACGAGCAGCGTCGGCGCGCTCACGCCGGCGAGACGGTCGGCGGCGAGGTCCGGCCTCCCGCCGCGGGAGACGACGGCCGCGATCTCCAGATCCGGGTCCGAAGCGGCGACGAGGGCGGCGGCCGCGCCCGTGCTCGCGCCGAAGTACCCCACCGGGAGGCCGGCCGCGCCGGGCTCACCAGTGAGCCACCGGGTCGCCGCGGTCAGGCGCTCGGCCAGGAGCGTGATGTCGAAGACCTTGCTCCGGTCGGACGCCTCGCCGGAGGTGAGGAGATCGAAGAGCAGCGTCGCGATCCCTGCCCGGTTGAGCACGGCAGCGACGCCCCGGTTTCGTGGGCTCTTCCGGCTCGAGCCGCTCCCGTGCGCGAACACGACCCAGCCGAGCGGGAGGGCCGGGACCGTGAGATCGGCGTCCAGCTGCACCCCGTTCACCGGGAGTCGTGCCTCGCGCCTGGCGAGCGTCCGCTCGTGTGCGGCGGCGAGGAGCCTCACCACGTCCTCGTCGGGCACCTGCGTGAAGTCGCGGTACCAGAGCCCGACTGCGCCGAAGTCCGGCGGTGCGGCGAGGCAGACCGCGGCGTCCACGTCCGGGCCGCCCTCGAACGCGCGGATCGTGGAGGCGGCGCCGACGGGGACGGCGACCACCACCATGGCTGCGTCGCGGGCTCGCGCCCACCGCGCAGCGGCGACCATCGTCCCGCCCGTCGCGAGCCCGTCGTCCACGAGCACGCAGGTCGCCCCGGCCAGCGGAAGCTGCGCCCGTGCCTCGTGGAGGCGCGCGTCGAGAACGTCTGCCTGCTTCGCTGCCGAGCTCAGGGCCCTGGCGACCTCGTCCTTCGTGAGGCCGTCGCTCGACCGTAGGTAGCTCACGCCGCCGGGCGCGACCGCGCCGATCCCGTACTCGGGCTGCCAGGGATGGCCGACCTTGCGCACCGCGAGCGCGTCGAGCGGCACGCTCAGCCTCTCGGCGACCTCGGCGGCGACCTCGACTCCGCCGCGGGCGAGCCCGACGACGACGGTCGGTCCGGCCGCGTCGCGGAGGACGCCGCTGCGCTCGAGCTCGCGTGCGAGGAGCGCTCCCGCCTCGCGGCGATCGGCGAACCCGGTGGCATGGAGCATCGACCCGTCCACGCCTCGACGGTGCCACACAGCGACTCGTGAGGCATCCGGTGATCCCCGGATGAGGGGCCGGTGTGGTGGGCTCGTCCGTGATCCCCGACAGCCCGCATTGGCCCTGCGGGGAGCTACGTATGCCGTGGGACGCCGGCAGGAGGACGCTTGGGCCATCCATTCGCGAGATAGTTGCCGTGGCCGACGAGACCGTAGACATCGATGCCCTGATCGGGCACTGGCGGGCTGCGCTCGAGTCGGCGTCGAGCGCCCTCCGCCACGCCGAGGGAGACCTCCCCGCCGCCGAGCTCCGCGGGAGGGGCCAGCGACTGGCGCAGGAGCGCCTCGCGACTGCGAGCCTGCTCGAGGAGGTGGTCCGCGACCGTGGTGCGAAGCCCGCGCTCGTCCGGATCGTCGCCACGCCCTGGGAGGTGCGGCGGCTGCTGGCGCTGCCGGCCGACGTGGTCGCGTGTGTCTTCAACGTGGACGGCGTCCTCGTTCCCAGCGCCGCCATCCACGCCGAGGCGTGGCGGCAGACCTTCGACGAGTTCGAGTACCGGTGGATCGAGCGGACGGGAGGGGCCTTCCCGCCGTTCACGGTGACCGTCGACTACCCGAGGCTCGTGCACGGCAAGCCACGCGCCGACGCCATCCGTGACTTCCTCGCGAGCAGGGGAGTCGAGCTTCCCGAGGGCTCTCCGGACGACCCACCGGGCGCCGAGACCGTCCGCGGCCTTGCCCGCCGGAAGAACGAGCTCCTGCTGCGCCGTCTCGAGCAGGGGCACGTCCGCGCGTACGAGGGTGCCCGCTTGTATCTCGAGCTCGTGAAGGACGCCGGGCTGCGCTGCGGCGTCGTCTCCGGGAGCACGAACACGGAGATCCTGCTCGAGAGCTCGCGGCTCGCCCCGCACGTGGACGTCTGCATCGACGGCAACACGATGGTCGCGGAGGGCCTGCACCGGAAGCCCTCCCCCGAGATGCTCCTCGCTGCCTGCCGCCACCTCGGGGTCGAGCCCCGTCGCACCGCCGTCTTCGAGACGACCCCGGACGGCATCGTCGCCGGACGCGCAGGGGGGTTCCGGCTCGTCGTCGCGGTCGAGCAGGAGGGCGATCCGCGCGCGCTCGTCGCCGCGGGAGCCGACCTCGTCGTCGCCGACCTCGGCGACATGATCGCGCACGTCCTTGCCTCGTAGGCGAGCAGCACGGGCGCTACCCTTGCGCCGCGCCCCCGTAGCTCAGTGGATAGAGCAGCGGTTTCCTAAACCGCGTGCGCAAGTTCGATTCTTGCCGGGGGCATCGGCAGGCGCCGGGCCGGCCGTGAGGCGCCGTCCCACGAGCACCCTCCGTCTCGCCTCGGCTATGCGAAGAGCCGGTCGCCCACGTGCCCGCCGGGCTGCGCGCCCGGTGGCACGGCGAAGAGGCCGGAGCCCGTGTGTCGCAGGTACTCGGAGAGGAGGTCCTGCTTGGCGAGGCGGTTCTGCATCGGGATGTAGCTCGTGCGCGGATCGTTGACGAAGGCGACGAAGAACAGCCCCGCGTCGAGCCGACCCAGCGGGGTGCTCCCGTCCACGAAGTTGTAGCCGCGGCGGAGGATGCGCACTCCGTCGTTGTGCTCGGGGTGTGCGAGCGCGACGTGCGAGCTCGGGTCGATCAGCGGCGCGTCCCGACCCTCCGCCGCGAAGTCCGGGGCCGTGTGCTCCGTGCCGCCGGAGAGCGGCGCGCCCTCGGCCTTGGTGCGGCCGATGATGGTCTCCTGCTCCCGCAACGTCTGACGGTCCCATGTCTCGATCGTCATGCTGATCCGTCGCGCCACGAGGTACGAGCCCCCGTGGAGCCAGGCGGCCCGCGGCTCGGTTGCCGGCCCGACCCAGATGTACCGCTCCAGCGCGTCGCTCTCCTCGGCCTTCACGTTGGCCGTGCCGTCCTTGAACCCGAACAGGTTGCGGGGGGTCACCTGCGCTCTGGTCGTCGACGACGTGCGCCCGAAGCCGAGCTGTGACCAGCGGACGGCGACGGTGCCGAAGCCGATGCGAGCGAGGTTGCGGATGGCGTGCACCGCGACCTGCGGGTCGTCGGCGCACGCCTGGACGCACAGGTCGCCGTCGCTCCGCGCCGGATCGAGAACGTCGCCCGGGAAGTGCGGGAGCCGCTCGAGCGCGGCCGGCCTTCGCCCTTCCAGGCCGAACCGCGAGTCGAACAGTGACGGTCCCAGGCCGAACGTGAGCGTGAGGCCGGCGGGGGGCAGGCCGATCGCCTCACCGGTGTCGTCGGGCGGGGCGTCGTACGGGCCGGAGGTGGGGCCGAACTCGCCCGCGGGCTCGCCCTGCATCATCCGGTCGGCCGCGACCGTCCACGCGCGCAGCAGCTCGCGCAGCTCGTCGCGGGACTCGGTGACCACGTCGAAGGCGGCGAAGTGCATGCGATCCTGCGCCGGCGTGACGATGCCCGGCTGGTGGGCGCCGTAGAACGGGTACGGGGGGCGTGCAGCGAGGGACGAGCTCCCCTCCTCCTCGGCCGTCGCTCGACCGACACCCACACCGGCGCCGAACGCCCCGCCCACGACGGCTACGCCGAGCCCTCGGGCGAGGAGCGTCCGGCGGCTCAGTCCCGCGTCCGTCGTATTACTCTCGCCGGTGCTCATCCGACGACGACCGCGGTGAGGTTGGAGAGCGGCTCCGAGAGCGCGTCGACGGCGGCGGCCAGCGCCTTGATCTCGCTGCGCGACAGCTGGTCGTAGGTCTCGAAGCCGTCGCCGGAGCGGTGTGCGTCGAGCAGCGCCTGGAGGTCGTCGAACCTCCGCGCGATGGTCGTCGCGAGCTCGGGATCCTTGGCCTCGACGAGCGGCCGGAGCCCGTCGAACGCGACGCGGGCGCCGTCGACGTTCGCCTGGAAGTCCCACAGGTCCGTGCGCGACCAGTACTCCTCCTCGCCGGTCACCTTCCCCGTGGCGACCTCCTCGAGCAGCCCGCGCGAGCCGTTCGCGATCTGGTCGGCCGTGTACACGAGCTTCTGGACCCGCCGGTCGAGCGTGCGCGTGTCGGTGAGCAGCAGGTCGGCGATCCGCGCCCGCTCGGCTCTCGACAGCGGCGTGTACCCGGGCGCGCGCTGCGGCCAGAGGTCCTTCTCGATGACGTGCCAGCCCGTCCACGCCTGGCCTTCCTCGAGATCCGCCTCGCGCGCATCCATCCTCGGGTCGAGGTCGCCGAACGACTCGGCCACGGTCTCGATCCGCTCCCAGTGCGTGCGGGCCACCGGGTACAGGGCGCGGGCCGCGTCATCCGAGCCGGCCTTGTACAGGCGGACGAACCTCGTGGTCTTCTCGAGCAGCTGCGCGGACTGGTCGGTCACGTAGGAGCGGTAGTTGCGGTTGGCTCGCGCCACGAGCTCCGCGTCGTCGCCGATCGGCGCGACCGCTGCGTCGGAGGGAGTCACGGTGAAGCCGGCGCGGATCCCGGTGCCCTTCATGCCCGGCTTGCAGGCCGTCACGTACTCGCCGTCCGGCGCCACCACGACGAGGTCTCTGGTGAGGCCGGGGCCGACGTTCTCGACCTCGCCCACGATCCGCAGCCCGTCCTCGGCGAGGAGGTAGAACTCCGTCACCTTCGAGCCGGAGTTCGTCACCTGGAACGTCAGCGTGCCCGCCGGAGCCTCTGTCCTGGAGACGTCGCAGGTCTCTGCGCCCGAGTCCACCTTCACCAGCCGCTCGCCGCTGGCGGCGTTGGTCGTCAGGCAGCCGGAGAGCACCAGGCAGCTGGGCGAGAGGGCGAGCAGGAACAGGAGGCGCGTGGACATGAGGCGGCTCCTCAGGAGAAGGTCGGCGAGGTCGGAGGCTCGGGCACCCGCTCGAGCGCGGGCCGCCGGACCGTGCGGACGAACAGGAACAGCACCGGGACGAGATACAGAGCCCAGGCGGCTGCCTCGAGCTTCGTCGTCGCCGGCGAGAAGTTGAAGACGCCCTTCAGGAGCGTTCCGTACCAGCTGCTCGGGTCGATCGTGTCGGACACGTCGAAGAGCAGGTTGTCGAGGCCGGGCAGGAACCTCGCCTCCTGCAGGTCGTGCACGCCGTACGAGAGAACGCCGGCGGCCACGACCACCAGGAAGGTCCCGGTCCAGAAGAAGAAGCGACCCAGGTCGAGCCGCAGCGCGCCGCGATAGATGAGGTAGCCGAGCGCGATCGCGGTCGCGATTCCGAGGGCCGCCCCGAGGAGCGGCTGGGCGCTCCCGCCGCCGTCGGCGGTCGCGGCCTCGGTCGCGGCCCAGAGGAAGAGCGCCGTCTCCAGGCCCTCCCGGCCGACCGCGAGCAGCGCGACGAGAGCCAGCGCCCACCGGCCGCCGTCCGCTGCCCGGTCGACGCGCAGGCGGAGCTCCGACGAGAGCTTCCGCGCCGAGCGCGCCATCCAGAAGATCATCCAGGTCACCAGCGCGACGGCCCCGATCGAGAGCAGGCCCCCGATCAGCTCCTGCGCCTCGAAGGTCAGCCCGCGCGGACCGAAGGTCAGCAGCGCGCCGAACCCGAGGCTGACCGCGACCGCGATGCCGACCCCGAGCCAGATCCGCCAGACGAGCCCGCCCCGTCCCGACTTGACGAGGTACGCGACGAGGATGCCGACGACGAGCGCCGCCTCGAGCCCCTCGCGCAGCCCGATCAGGTAGTTCGCGAACACCTTCTCCCCAACAATGTAAGGGTCACCTTACACAACACAGCAGGTGGGGGTACCGAACTGAGGAGGCCCCGCAGCCGCGGGTGCCGGTGCTACACCGAGGCGAGCCCCCGCGCCCTGCGGCTCGCGGCCGTCTGGCGGCGCTGCGCGGACAGCTCGACCTTCCGCAGCCGCACGTGGCCGGGCGTGACCTCGACGCACTCGTCCTCGCGGATGTACTCGAGCGCCTGGTCGAGCGAGAGCGACCGGGGAGGGATGAGGCGCACGTGCTCCTCGGCGGTCGGCGAGCGCATGTTGGACGCCTTCTTCTCCCTGGTCGGGTTCACGTCGAGATCCTCCGTGCGCGCGTTCTCGCCCACGATCATCCCCTCGTACACGTCCACCGCGGGGCCGACGAAGAGCGAGCCGCGCTCCTGGAGGCCGAGGAGCGCATAGGTGGACGTCTTGCCGCGGCGATCCGCGACGAGCGCGCCCGTCGGCCGCGTCCGCAGCTCCCCGAACCACGGCTCGAAGCGCTCGAAGACGTGGTGGAGGATCCCGGTGCCGCGCGTCTCGGTCAGGAACTCGGTCCTGAACCCGATCAGCCCTCGCGCGGGCACGACCACGTCCATGCGCACCCAGCCGGTGCCGTGGTTGACGAGTGCCTCGGTCCGTCCCTTGCGCAGCGCGAAGAGCTGCGTGATCACGCCAAGGTACTCCTCGGGCGCGTCGATCGACACCCGCTCGACGGGCTCGTGCAGGAGACCGTCGAGCTCGCGCGTGACGACGCGGGGCTTGCCGACGGTGAGCTCGAACCCCTCCCGCCGCATCTGCTCGACGAGCACCGCCAGCTGGAGCTCGCCGCGGCCCTGCACCTCCCAGGCGTCGGGCGACTCGGTCGGGAGGACGCGGAGGGAGACGTTGCCGACGAGCTCGGCGCGCAGGCGGGCCTCGACGAGGCCTGCGGTCAGCTTGCTGCCGTCGAGCCCCGCGAGCGGCGAGGTGTTGATGCCGACGGTGACCGAGAGCGACGGCTCGTCCACGGAGATGACGGGCAGCGGCCGCGGGTCGTCGGGGTCGGCGAGCGTCTCCCCGATGGTCACCTCGGGCAGCCCCGCGACGGCGATGATCTCGCCCGGGCCGGCCTCCTCCGCCTCGACGCGGTCGAGCGCCTCGGTGACGTAGAGCTCCGTGACCTTCGCGCGCTCGATCGTCCCGTCTGCGCGGCACCAGGCGACCTGCTGCGCACGGCGGATCGTGCCCTGGAGGACGCGGCAGAGAGCGAGGCGCCCGACGTACGGCGAGGCGTCGAGGTTCGTGACGAGGGCCTGCAGCGGATGGCCCTCCTCGAAGGTCGGAGCCGGGATGTGCCCCAGGATCAGGTCGAGGAGCGGCCGGAGGTCGGGCTCGAGCGCGTCGGGATCGGGATCGAGCGACGCGCGGCCGGCCTTCGCGTTGCAGTAGACGATGGGGAAGTCGATCTGGCTCTCGTCCGCATCGAGGTCGAGGAAGAGCTCGTAGACCTCGTTCACGACCGCGTCGATCCGCGCGTCGGGGCGGTCCACCTTGTTGACGACGAGGATCACGGGGAGCCGCGCCTCGAGCGCCTTGCGGAGGACGAACCGGGTCTGGGGGAGCGGGCCCTCGCTCGCGTCCACGAGCACGAGCACACCGTCCACCATCGTCAGGCCGCGCTCGACCTCGCCGCCGAAGTCGGCGTGGCCGGGCGTGTCCAC
>CAZMUG010000088.1:0-10137 GCA_964569165.1 uncultured Gaiellales bacterium | reverse complement strand
ACGGCCAGCGCGTTCCCGAAGACTGGCACCGGCCCGATGCAGGTGCGCTGGTCGACCGCGCGCTGGCTTGCGCGCAGTCCGCGAAGCCGAGGCAGCCCCAGAAACAGCCCTTGCCGCCGCCGGCCACCAGCGCCGCGGCGCTGCAGGTCTCGAGCCCCTCGTAGCGGGCGTGGAAACGGGCGACGTTCGAGCCGCCGGCGCAGGCGAGACGGGCGACTCGCTTCTCCTCGGCGCCGACGTCGACGCCGAGATAGGCGGCGATCTTGGCGCGCCCGCCCTCGGTCGAAACGGTGCACTTGCCCGGCTTGGCGGCTCCGGTGACCAGGGCCTCGGCGAACGGGCGGCAGCCGGGGAAGCCGCAGGCTCCGCAATTGGCGTGCGGCAGCATCTCTTCGACGACGTCGATGCGGGGATCCTCTTCGACGTGGAGCTTGCGGTGCGCCAGGACGAGCAGCGTGACCAGCAGCAAGGCGAGGCCGCCCAGCGCGCCTACGGACGTCAGCACCAGCATGTTCGACCTTCTCCCCCTCCCGGGCGAACGGCCCGTCCGACGTGCAGCATAGCCCCCGGGTCCCGGTGCCCTCCCACTCGCGGGGGTGGGCCGTGGTGTCCCGCCGGACCCGCCCGGGAGCGCGGTGCCCGCGGCGCTGGCGCGCAGGCCCGCCACGAACGACTCGGATCTTCACGGTTTCGCTACCGCAGTCCGGGCGCGGGGCCCGGCGCCGGCGGAGGCCGGCTCAGAATCGCAGGGAGGCGCCGATCACCAGCGCGCGGCCCGGCTCGGTGTAGAAGTCGAGCCGGGGATCGGCCGCGACGACTCCGCGCAGCGCGGGCCAGGCCCAGTACTTCCGGTCGAGCGCGTTGGCGAGCGCCGCGCGCAGCGTCAGGCCGGGACGTGGCGTCCAGGTCGCGAACAGGTCGAGGACGCCGTAGCCGGGAGGCGCGTAGAGCCCGGCGACCGAGGAGTCGACCTCACCCTGCTTGCCGTCGACCAGAGTCCACAGGGCCTCTGCCGTCCAGAGTCCGCCCACACCGGAATAGCCGGCGGCGAGCGTCAGCTTCGGCGGGTCGACACTGTTGAGCGGCTGGTCGCGGAGGAGGTCGCGCCCCTCCGACCAGGCGCCGCCGAGGTCGAGCCGCCACCCCTCGAGGCGCCCGGTGAGGCCCCACCGCAGCCGCGCCTCGACGCCGCGGATCCGGGCCTCGTCGCGGTTGACCGATTGGAAATAGGTGGTCCCGGTCGCCGGATCGCGACCGATCAGGGCCCGCGACTCGATCAGGTCGCGGTACCGGTTCTCGTAGAAGCTCACCTGCGCGCCGCCGCGCGCCGCGTCCCACCGCCATCCGACCTCCAGCCCGCGGCTGCGCTCCGCGCGCAGGTCGGGGTTGGGCAGCGCCTCGTAGCCGAGCGACGGAATCGTGAAGCCGACGTTGACGTCGTAGACGGGCGGCGCGCGGAATCCCTCGGCGAGCTGCAACCAGAGGCTCTGCGCGGCGGTCGCCGCGAAGACGACGCCCAGCTTCGGGGTCAGCCGGGCGTCGTCGGTGTCGACCACGGAGACACCGGGGTTGTCGGCGGCGAACGTCGCGTCCGGCTCCGCCCGCGTTCGGTAAGCGTCGAAGCGCAGCGCCGGCAGCAGGCGCCAGCGGCCCTCACCGAGCGCGATCGAGTCGAGCAGGAAGGCACCCACCTCGGTCGCCTCCGAGCGCGGGAAGTCGCGCACCGGCAGCTGCTCGCCGAGCACCATCCGGGTGGACTCGCCGGTCGCCAGGTCCACCTGCACGCCGTCGCGCAGCTCGGAGATCCGGGTCCGCCGGACCTCGGCGCCCCACGCGAGGTCGTGCTCGGTGGCGCCGAGCGTCCAGCGCGAGCGCACCGCCAGCGTGCCGCCGGCCAGGTCGGTGTCGTACTCGTAGCGCCGTTCACGGAGCGTCGGGTGCGGCGCTCGCGGGTCGGTTCCGCGCCACTGCGAGGTCGCCTGCTCGACGCCGCTCTCGGACCAGTAGATCCGGGCGGTCGTCTCGGCCCGCCAAGCGCTCGCCGATTCGAGCTCGAGGGTGAGCGAGCCGCGCAGGTGCTCGGAGCGGTCGTCGGCGAGCATCTTCTCGGTGGTCGCGTACTGACCCGGGCCGTTCACCAGGTGCTGCACATCGGTCTCGACGCGGCCGCTCGCCCCGTCGAGCCCCAGCGCGAGCCAGCCCCGATCGAACATCCCGACCAGCTTGATCAGGCCGGTCGTCCGGGAGGTCTCGGCCGGGTTGGCCGGCACTTCCCCCTCGTTGTCGCGCTCCGAGCCGTCCCGCCGACCGCCCAGCGCGAGCGCCCGCCAGCGGCGCCCCTCGACGGCGGCGAGCGCGGTCACGCCGAGCCCCTGGTCGCGCCCGTCGGCGCCGGCCTCCAGCCCGGCGGCCCACGAATCCCCCGTCCCGATCAGGTCGGCGGGATCGCGGGTGGTGAGTTGGACCACGCCGCCCAGAGCGTCGCTGCCGTACGCGGCCGAAGCCGGCCCGCGCAGGACCTCCAGCGCGCCGACGGCCTCGACCGCGACCGACTCGCGGCCGGCGTTCGAGAAGGTACCGATCGCGAACCCGTCCGGGACCGGCACTCCGTCGACCTGGAGCGCGACGCGGTTTCCGTCGATCCCCCGGATCCGGATCGAGCCGGCGCCGAAGCGCCCGGCGTCGCGAGTCACCGAGAGACCGGGCTCGGCGCGCAGAGCGTCGGCGTAGTCCCGTGCCTGGCGGCGGTCGAGCTCGAGGCGCTCGATGCGGCCGACCGCCGCCGCCACCTCCCGCACCGGCTGCTCGAAGCGGGCGGCGACCACGGTGACCACCTCCGAGACCGCGGCCTCCGGCGCCTGGTCACCGCCGTCCGGCGCGGGCGCGGTCGGAGCCTGGGCCCGGGCGTCGCCGGGCAGCCCCAGCCCGAGGGCGAGCAAGAGGGCGGCCGATCGGCGGCGCGGACGCATGGGCGGGCTTCCGGGGGCGGCGCTGCCGCCGCTCAGTAGACGTCGTGCACGGTGTTGTAGACGTTGAACTTGCCGGTCGGCGTCACCAGCCGCGCATCCTTGATCACCCGCTTCAGGGTGAGCGTCTCGTCGTCGACGATGACCAGAGCGGACTCCTCCTCCTTGCCGCTCCACACCGAGAACCAGATCTCGTCGCCCGCCTTGTTGAACTCCGGCTGGACGACCCGCTTCGGTCCGGGGCCGAGCTTCGCCCACTCGGCGATCGGCAGCACCTTGTAGCCGGCCTCGAGGTCGGCAATGTCGTACACGGCCACCGACTGGCTGAGCGCCGCGTCCGGATTGAGCGGCGTGTCGACGTAGAGGTGATGCGACTTCGGGTGGGTCTTGATGAAGAGCGACCCGCCGCCCTGGCCCTTCAGGACCTGCACCACCTTCCAGGCGTGGTCGGGGTGCCCGACGGGGTCGGTCGCGAGCAGGGTGACGTTCTCGTTGCCGAGCGCCGAGGTGGCCCACACCGGCCCGAAGACCGGGTGGACGAAGTTCGCGCCGCGCCCTGGGTGCGGGATCTTCTCGGCGTCGGCCAGCGCCACCATCCGGCGCTCCTTCGAGTCGACCACCGCCAGCTTGTTCGACTGGTTGGCGGCGGTGATGAAGTAGCGCTGGGTCGAGTCCCAGCCGCCGTCGTGCAGGAAGCGCGCGGCGTCGAGCGTCGTGATGGTCAGGTTGTCGATGTCCGCGTAGTTGACCAGCAGGATGCGGCCGGTCTCCTTGACGTTGACGATGAAATCCGGGTTCTCGCGGCTGGCGACGATCGCCGCCACGCGCGGCTCCGGGTGGTACTCCTGGGTGTCGACGGTGACGCCGCGCGTCGAGACGATCTTGAGCGGCTCGAGCGTCGCGCCGTCCATCAGCGTGAACTGGGGCGGCCAGTAGTCGCCGGCGATGGCGTAGCGGTCCTCGTAGCCCGGGTACTTCGAGGTCTCGACCGAGCGGGCTTCGAGCCCGATCTTGATCTCGGCGACCACCGCCGGCGGGTTCATCCAGAGGTCGATCAGGCTGATCTTGGCGTCGCGTCCGATCGTGTAGACGTAGCGTCCGGAGTGCGAGGGGCGAGAGATGTGGACGGCGTAGCCGGTCTTGAGGACGGTGACGATCTCCTTGGTGTCGCCGTCGACGATCGCCACCTCGCCGGCGTCGCGCAGGGTGACCACGAAGAAGTTCTCGATGTTGCGCGCGTGCTGCGGCCGGGTCGGCCGCTCGGCGACCGGCACCATCACCTTCCAGCTCTCCTTCATCTGCGGCATGCCCCACTCGGGCGGCGCCGGCGGATCGTGCTGGAGGAAGCGCGCCATGACGTTGATCTCCTCCGGCGAGAGCTGGCCCGAGCTGCCCCAGTTCGGCATGCCGGCCGGCGAGCCGAAGTTGATCAGCGCCTCGAGATAGGCGGTGCCCTTCTGACGGGTGATGTCCGGCGTCAGCGGCTTGCCGGTCGCGCCCTTGCGCAACACGCCGTGGCAGCCCGCGCAGCGCTCGAAGAAGATCTTGGTGGCGCGGTTGAACTCCTCCTTGGAGATCGCCGGCGCGTCCGGGTTGACCACCATCTCGACGCCCGCGGCGGCGGCGGTCGAGGGCGCGCCCTGGTAGCCGAGCTCGGCCTCCTTGGTGCCGGGGTGCCGCTCGCCCTGCGCCGGATCGGTCGAAACTCCCAGCAGCTCGCGAGCCTCGGTGACGTCGTGCGCGGCGATCGTGCCGCCCGGGTTGCCCCAGCTGTTGTAGACGAACGTGACGATCGCGGCGATGTCGGCGTCCGGCAGGTGGCTCATCGCCGGCATGACGCCGTTGTACTCCTTGCCGTTGACCACCAGCTTGCCGGTGATGCCGCGCAGGATCGAGGTGAGCACGGTCTGCTTCTCGTTGCGCGCGATGAAGTCGGAGCCGGCGAGCGGCGGAAAGGCGCCGGGCAGACCCAGTCCGGTCGGCTGGTGACAGGGGGCGCAAGTCGCCAGGAAGAGCTTCTTGCCCGCCTCCAGGCCCTGCAACGGGATCCGTTCGTCGACGAGGTCGTCCGCCGCGACGGCGGTCGCTGCCAGCGCCAGCAGGGTGACGAGGGCCAAACCGAGGGTCTTCATGTGCGGGACCTCCTTGGGAACCGGTCGAGGCGGCGACTTGCCCGTCGACGGCGATCCACCCAACGCTATGGCCGGGACGGAACCCCTCCTATGACGGCGGTCAGGAGCCGCCGGGGCGCAGCGGCGCCGAATCAGCCCGCGGCGGGGGCCGGAGCGGGAAGGAAGCGGAGACGGGTGGCCGGAGCGAGGCCGCGGAGCGCGGCCCGGCGCAGGTATTCGGCGAGCCCGGCCTGCTCGGCGGGGCCCATGGTGAAGCGGAGGTTGCGGCGGTAGTAGTCGGAGAGGACCGCCGGCGCCAGGCCGGTCTCCTCGGCGGTCTCGGCGACGATCGCGTCGAGCTCGGCCAAGCCGGTCGCGAGGCTCCCGGCGAGCGTCTCGACCAGCGCCGCGGTCGCCACCTCCTCGCGCACCGCCCAGACCGCGAAGACGAAGGGGAGCCCGGTCAGCTCCAGCCACTCGCCGGCCAGGTCGAGCACGACGTAGCTCTCGCGCGGCACCGCGAGCGCCGGATCGCCGATCAGCAGGGCCGCGTCGGACTCCGCGAGCATCTCGTCGAGGTCGGCGCGCGCCGGCCGGAGCTCGGGGGCGAGTCCGTAACGCTCGGCGAGCAGGATGCGGACGAGCGCCGCCGAGGTGCGGCTGTTCTCGTCGAGCGCGACCGAGCGGATCTCGGCCACCGGCACCTTCGAGACCAGCAGCACGCTGCGCACCTCGTGGGTGGCGGCGATGGCGATGCCGGGGACGACCGCCAGGCCCGGGATGCGCGCCACCTCGACGGAGGGCACCAGGCCGACGTCGAGGCTGCCGTCGCGCAGCCGGTCGGCGATCACCGCGGGCGGCAGCAGCTCGCAGACGAAACCGCCGCCCGGCTCGCCGCGCAGGAGACCGCGCGAGAGGGGGCGGCTGTTGACGTAGTGGACGATGCCGATGCGCAGAGGCGGCTGGCTCGCGGACATGGGTGTTCGACGGCCGGCGGCGCGGGGACACGCAGCGCGCTGCGCGCGCGTCATGTCCCCGGTTTGGCTACTTGCTCATCGCGTTGAGGAAGTCGATGTTGCTCTTGGCCTTGCCCAGCTTGTCGAGCAGCAGCTCCATCGACTCGACGACCGAGAGCGGGTTGAGCACCTTGCGCAGCACCCAGACGCGGCGCAGCTCGTCCTCCGGCATCAGCAGCTCTTCCTTGCGCGTGCCCGACTTGTTGATGTCGATCGCGGGGAAGATGCGCTTCTCGACCAGCTTGCGGTCGAGGTGGATCTCGAGGTTGCCCGTGCCCTTGAACTCTTCGAAGATCACATCGTCCATTCGAGAGCCCGTGTCGATGAGCGCGGTCGCGATGATCGTCAGGCTGCCGCCTTCCTCGATGTTTCGCGCGGCGCCGAAGAAGCGCTTCGGCTTCTGGAGCGCGTTCGAGTCGATGCCGCCCGAGAGGATCTTGCCCGATGGAGGGACGACCTGGTTGTGCGCGCGCGCGAGGCGAGTGATCGAGTCGAGGAGGATGACGACGTCACGGCCGTATTCGACGAGGCGCTTGGCCTTCTCGATGACCATGTCGGCCACCTGCACGTGACGCTGTGCCGGTTCGTCGAACGTCGAGCTGATGACTTCGCCGTGCACCGAGCGCTGCATGTCGGTGACCTCCTCCGGACGCTCGTCGATGAGCAGCACGATCAGCGTCGCTTCCGGGTGGTTGCGCGTGATCGAGTTCGCGATCGACTGCATGAGCATCGTCTTGCCGGTGCGCGGCGGCGCGACGATCAATGCGCGCTGGCCCTTTCCGATCGGCACGACGAGGTCGAGGACGCGCGACGAGAGGTTGTCGCTCTCCGCCTCCATCCTCAGCCGTTCGTTCGGGTAGAGCGGCGTCAGGTTGTCGAAGAAGACGCGCTCTCGAGCCATCTCGGGCGGCTCGAAGTTGATCGCCTCGACCTTGATGAGCGCGAAATACCGCTCGCCTTCCTTCGGTGGCCGAATCTGGCCCGAGATCGTGTCGCCCGTTCGCAGATCGAACTTCCGGATCTGCGACGGACTGACGTAGATGTCGTCCGGACCGGGCAGGTAGTTGTAATCCGGAGCGCGAAGGAACCCGAAGCCGTCGGGCAGGGTCTCGAGGACGCCTTCCGAGAAGATGAGACCGGATTTCTCGGTCTGCGCCTGCAGGATCTTGAAGATGATCTCCTGCTTGCGCATTCCGGTGGCGCCGGCAATGTCGAGCGTCTTGGCTATCGTCGTGAGCTTCGAGATCGACATCTCCTTGAGCTCGGCGATGTCCATCAACTCGGTCTCTTCCGCGGGTGATTGTTCTTCTGACGACATAAACGCGTTTACCTCGAAAAGCGCGGGCGCTTCTGAAACTCTGCTTGTGTGGTGATGGTTCCCTGAGTTGGGAGGTCGCTGGCAAGGCAGGCAGAGGGCCCGTCGTGTGTGGTGGGAGCGCGTGCTCCCTCGCGAATCAACGAATGCGCGAAGTCAATTTGGTCGGAACTGCTCTGTCCGGTCCGTAATCGCCTTCCATATGCGGTCGGCGCCACGTCCCGTTACGGAAGAGTACGGAAGGATCGACTCAAGCCCCATGCTGAGGCTCTCGGCGGTGGTACGCAGGGAGCTTCGGAGTTGATTGTTGGAGAGACGATCCGCTTTCGTGGAAACAACGATGAACGGCAGCTCGGTGTGCTCGAGCCAGGACTTCAACTGCAGATCATTTGCTGTGGGAGCGTGCCGCGAATCGAGGATGAGGATTGATAGCACGAGCTCGTTTCGGTTCGCAAGGTAATTTTCGACCATCGCGCCCCACTGTTTCTTGATCGCGAGGGGCACCTTCGCGTACCCGTAACCGGGCAGATCCACGAACAAAATCGACTTGTTTACCCTGAAATAATTGATCAGCTGGGTGCGCCCGGGAGTGTTGCTCGTGCGGGCGAGCTTCTTGTTCAGCAGGCTGTTGAGGAGGCTCGACTTCCCGACGTTCGACTTGCCCATGAACGCGATTTCCGGCAGCCGCTCGTTTGGATACCCTTCGGGACCCGCTGCACTCGTAACGAACTCGGCGGAGGTTACTTTCATCACGAACTCGCCCCCTGCATCCATACCGCGGGCAGTTCCGTTCAGCGTCTCTGCGTCTTCACCCTGCGCCTCTGCGAGAAATTGACTCTCGCAGAGACGCCGAGTGAAGACGCAGAGACGCCGAGCAGAACTGTGGACTTACTCTGCCCGGCCTTCCGGCTGCACGTCGGGACGGCGCGCCGTCCAGAGCGGAACCTTCGCGAACGAGTCCTCCTGGACCGGGTACTCGACGAGCGCGATCTGCAATGCCTCGTCGGTCGTTTCGATCAGGTGGATCTGCATCGCCGAGCGTACGTCCTCGGGCAGCTCGACGAGGTCCTTCTCGTTGTCCTTCGGAAGGATCACGGTCGGAATGCCGGCCCGATGCGCCGCGAGCAGCTTCTCCTTGATGCCCCCGACCGGCAGGACCTTGCCACGAAGCGTGATCTCGCCCGTCATCGCGACGTCGCGACGCACGGGTGTGCGGGTGAGCGCCGAAACGATCGCCGTCGCCATCGCGACGCCGGCCGACGGACCGTCCTTCGGAATCGCGCCTTCCGGCACGTGCAGATGGAAGTCGAAGTTCCGGTAGAAGTCGCTTGCGAGGTCGAAGGCGATCGCGCGCGACCGCACGAACGTCATAGCCGCCTGCGCCGACTCCTGCATCACGTCGCCGAGCTTGCCCGTGATCGAGATCTTGCCGCGGCCCGGCATGAGAGTCGCCTCGATATGGAGCACCTCACCGCCGACTTCCGTCCACGCCAGCCCGTTCGAAAGCCCGATTTCATTCGAGGCGCCGACCATGGTGGGCCGGAAACGCGTCGGTCCGAGGTACTCCTTGACGGCATCGCCCGTGACAGTGACCTTGTAGCTCTCGGGATCATCGGAACTGACAACCTGACGGGCAATCTTGCGAAGCGTCGACGCGATCTCGCGCTCGAGGTTCCGGACGCCGGCCTCGCGAGTGTAGTACTCGATGATCATCTTGACCGCGTCGGGCGTGTACTCGACCTGGTCGACCT
Organism: uncultured Gaiellales bacterium; assembly: GCA_964569165.1. GTDB lineage: Bacteria > Actinomycetota > Thermoleophilia > Gaiellales > Gaiellaceae > GMQP-bins7. The sequence continues at coordinate 978 of CAZMUG010000088.1, read as the reverse complement.
TGAGTCCCGACTGCTCGAGCTGTTTCGGCACGAGGTGGCGATTGGCGATCTCGAGCTTCTCGCGCTCGGTGTACCCGGGCAGGCGGATGATCTCGAGCCGGTCCTGCAGCGGCGGCGGAATCGAATGGAGCACGTTCGCCGTCGCGATGAACATGACGTTCGAGAGGTCGTATTCGACGTCGAGGTAGTGGTCGTGGAACGAGTGGTTCTGTTCCGGGTCGAGCACCTCGAGCAGGGCCGAAGACGGATCGCCGCGGAAGTCCATGCCGAGCTTGTCGACTTCGTCGAGCAGCATGAGCGGATTGACTGTGCCGGCCTTCCTCATCATCTGGATGATCTGTCCGGGGATCGCGCCGATGTAGGTGCGACGATGGCCGCGGATCTCCGCCTCGTCTCGGACGCCGCCGAGCGAGAGGCGCACGAACTTGCGGCCGGTGGCCTTCGCGATCGAGCGGCCGAGCGACGTTTTGCCGACACCCGGAGGGCCGACGAAACAGAGGATCGAGCCCTTGGGATTCGTCACGAGCTGGCGCACGGCGAGGTACTCGAGGATGCGCTCCTTGACCTTGTCGAGGCCGTAGTGGTCGTTGTTGAGGACCTCTTCGGCGATGCGAATGTCGCGCGTCTCTTCCGAGCGCTCCTTCCACGGCACGGCCAGCAGCCAGTCGAGGTAGTTGCGCGAGACAGTCGACTCGGCCGACATCGACGGCATCTGCTCGAGCCGCTTGAGCTCGGTCATCGCCTTCGCCAGGGCATCCTCGGACATCCCGGCGTTCTCGATCTTCGACCTCAGCTCGTCGAGCTCGGCCTTTTCGTCCTTGCGGCCAAGTTCCTTGTGGATCGCCTTGATCTTCTCGTTGAGGTAGTACTCCTTCTGCGCTTTCTCCATCTGGCGCTTGACGCGACCCTGGATGGAGCGGTCTACCTGGAGCTTGTCGAGTTCGACCTCGATGAGATCGATGAGCCGGACGAGCCGAT
>CAZMUG010000087.1:0-10301 GCA_964569165.1 uncultured Gaiellales bacterium | reverse complement strand
TCCGCTCCTTCGGCGAGTAGGCGCCCCGCCAGGACGAGGCTCGGAGCCTCGCGCATGTCGTCCGTGCCGGGCTTGAAGGCGAGCCCGAGGAGCGCGATCTTCCTGCCGCGCAGCGGCCCGAGGCGCCGCTCCAGCTTGCCGATCACGCGCCGCTTCTGCAGCTCGTTGACCTCGATGACGGCGTTCAGGAGCTGGAAGTTGTAGCCCGAGTTCGCAGCGAGCTGCTTGAGCGCGAGCGAGTCCTTCGGGAAGCAGGAGCCGCCGAAGCCGATGCCGGCCCGCAGGAACTGCTGCCCGATCCGCCGGTCGAGCCCGATGCCTCGGGCGACCGTGACGACGTCCGCCCCGGTCGCCTCGCAGACGTTCGCGATCTCGTTGATGAACGAGATCCGGGTCACGAGCGCGGCGTTCGCCGCGAGCTTGACCATCTCGGCAGAGGCGACGTCGCAGCGCACGACCGGAGCTTCGATCCCCTCGTGCAGCCGCTCCACGAGGTCGCCGTCCGCCTCCTCGAACGCCCCGATCACGATCCGGTCGGGGCGCAGGAAGTCCTCGACGGCCGTGCCCTCGGCCGTGAACTCGGGGTTCGACACGTAGCCGACGTTCTCCAGGCCGCGATCGTCCAGCCGGTGCCGGACGGCACGGCCGGTGCCGACGGGGACGGTGCTCTTCATGACCACGACGATCCGCCGGTCGACCGTCGGGAGCTCGTCCACGACCGTCCACACGGCGGACAGGTCCGCGTCCCCGGAGTAGGTGGGCGGCGTCCCCACGGCGACGTACACGACGTCGGCGCCCTCGACCGCCTCGCGGACGTCCGTCGTGAAGCTCAGGCGGCCGGCGTTCCGCGCGATGAGCTCGTCGAGGCCCTCCTCGTAGATCGGCACCTCGCCGCGGCGGAGGGCCGCGATGCGCTCCCCGGCGACGTCGCGGACGACGACGTCATGACCCAGATCGGCGAAGCACGCCCCCGTGACGAGGCCGACGTAGCCCGCTCCGAACACCGCCACGCGCACGGCGCTACTGCTCCTTCACGGTGCCGATGGGCCTGAGCCCCTTGGCGATGGCGAGCATGGTCTCGTTGGACATCCGGTCGAGCAGCGTGTTGACCACCCAGTAGCTCGCCTTCGGCGTCCGCAGCACGACCATGTGCAGCTTCGGCCCGTTGTAGTAGAGGTCGTACGTTCGACCCTTGATGCGGCGCGTGAGGCTCTTGTCGGAGAGCGCGGGCGCGCCGTCCCAGCTCGTCATCTGCACGCCCCAGTACTCGTTCGAGCCCATGCGGTAGACGAGGCGGACCGCCCGGTCGTCGCCGTCGATCGTGTACTGCCGCACCGGAGCCGTCGAGTCGATCCACGAGCTCCGCTCGATGACCGTCGGCACCATGATCGGGAAGCCGGCCCGCTGCTGGCGGCCTCGCAGGTGCTGGAGCGAGGCGCTGGGCGCGAAGACCACGCTCGGCTTCTCCTTCTTCGGCGTCTGGTCGACGGGCGCGGAGGCGAGGCTCCCGTGGAAGGTCTGCCCCACGACCACGGTCAGCATCGCCCCGTTCGCGAGCGGCGCGATCTCCTTCGGGAGCCGGGCGACCTCGGCCGAGCCGAAGAGGTTCGCCACCTTCTGCGCCGCAGCCGCCGCCTGCTTCCGCGACGGGTCGAAGTAGACCTGCGTGCGGAAGTAGTCGAACCGCGGGGCGTTCGCGGGCAGGCCGTTCGGGGGCGTCACGATCTCGTACGAGCGCTGGCCGAGGTGGTAGCTGGCGGTCGTGGCCGAGCCGGTGACGCCGTTGCCGTTGAGGACCGTGATCGTCGTCTGGTGCGGCGGCGGGACCCGCTGCCGCAGCTTCTCCCCGAGCGCGACTGCGGTCGCCTTCTCGGACGAGTCGACGTCGGGATGCGTGAACGCCTCGATCGCGCGGGTCACGTTCTCCGGAGCGGTCGTCAGGTCGGCGAAGCCCTCGAAGCCCTCGATCCGGTCCTGGAAGATGTGCCCCCTGGGCAGGCCGTAGGCGAAGAGCGCATACGAGAGCACGGTCTTGCCGTCGACCTCCTTGCCGCCGCCCTGCGCCACCTGCACGTTCTTCGTGATCGCGTTCACGACCTTCGGCAGCGCGAGCGGGGCGAACGTCTCCCGCACCTGCCCCTTGAACGACTTGACGAACTGCTGCTGGCGGGCGACGCGGTACAGGTCCGAGTCCGTGTGCCGGAAGCGGACGTAGTCGAGCGCCTGGCGCCCGGAGAGCCTGCGGTAGCCGGGCTGGAGGTCGATGTCCTCGTAGCCCCCCGGCCCGCGGACGTCGTTGAAGTACCTGTGGTCGACGTCGATCCACACGCCGTCGAGGCGATCGACGATCTCCTGGAAGCCCTTGAAGTCCACGGTGATCAGGTAGTTGACCTCGACGCCCGTCAGGCCCTTCACCGTCTCGAGCGAGCCCTGCGGCCCGCAGTACGAGTAGGCGTGGGCGAGCTTGTCGTAGAACGGCGACTTCCCGGGGCACCGGATCTCGACGGACATGTCCCGCGGGAAGGAGAGGAGCGAGATCGAGTCCGTCGCCGGGTCCGCACGGACGAGCATGAGCGTGTCGGAGCGGCTAGGCGTGCCCTTCGACTCGCTCGCGCGGTGGTCGTAGCCGATCACGAGGGCGACGGCCGGCTGGCCCGGAAGCGGCACCGCGAGCTTCTTCGCGGCGCGCTTCACCTCGGGCGTGTCGGCGGCGACGGCCGCGACCGACTGGTGGAAGTACAGGTACGCGCCCCCCGCCGCACCGGAGACGAACACGAGGGCGACGACTCCGAGCCAGGCCGCGATGCGCCCGACGAGCGCGGCGCGCGAGCGACGGGCCGGCACGGGCTGCCGGTAGACGCTGATCGGGGAGTGCGCGCCGGGCGGGTAGACGGCGCCCCCGCCTCCCGGCGGGCCCGTGCGCGCGATTCCTCTCTTGAGCGTCGTACGCATAACCAGACGAGCGCCGCTACCGGCGCCCGCCGCCGGAGGATAGCCGAGCCATCAGCGGTGATTCCCGCCTCGCGCGCCGGATCCCTACAAGCTCCGCGAAGCCTTAACCTCGGTCAGCCCGATCCCGCGCCGACGGGGAGCGCGATCTCCTCGAGCGCCGCCGCGAGGACGCCGATCTCGTCGGGCGTCCCCGCCGTGATCCTGAGCGCGTCGGGGGCGCCGAACGGGCCCATCGGGCGCACGATGACACCGCGCCGGAGCAGCGCGTCGGCCAGCGCCGGAGCATCGCCGACGCGGACGAGCACGAAGTTCGCAACCGCGGGGCCGGCGGGCTCGAGGCCGTGCGCGCGGAGCGCGCTCCCGAGGAGGGCCATCGCCTCCCGGTTGACGCCGCGCCTGCGCGCGACCTCGGGGAGGTCCGCAAGGCTCGCGAGGGCCGCCTCCTGGCCGGCCGACGTCACGTCGAACGCGCGCCGCACCTTCCCGATCGCGGTGACGACGTCCGCCGGGCCCACGCCGTAGCCGACGCGCAGCCCGGCCAGGCCGAAGATCTTCGAGAACGTGCGGAGGACGAGGACGCGGCGACCGGCCTTCGCGTACTCCTCGATCGCGTCCGGGTAGCCGGGGTCGTCCACGTACTCGAGATACGCCTGGTCGAGGACCGTGAGCACGTGCCCGGGGACCTCCGCGAAGTAGGCGTCGAGCTCGTCCCTCGTCGAGGTCGTGCCCGTGGGGTTGTTCGGGGCGGCGACGAAGACGAGCTTCGTGCGCGGCGTGATCGCCTCCAGGATCGCGTCGAGGTCGAAACGGTCCTCCCGCAGCGGCACACGGACCGGGACGGCCGCGAGCTTCAGCGGGTCGAGGACGTAGCTCGGGAACGAGGGCCACCCCGTGACCACCTCGTCGCCGGGATCGAGGCACGCGACGCAGACGAAGCCGATGACGGCGTCCGCGCCCGCGCACACCGCCACCTCCTCGAAGCGCACCCCGTGGCGCTCGGCGAGCGCCTGGCGCAGCCGCCACGCGCCCCCGTCCGGGTACCGGTTGAGCTCGAGCGTCGCGCGCGCGATCGCCTCCCGGGCGGCCGGAAACGGCCCGAACGGGCTCTCGTTCGAGGCGAGCTTGACGACGTGCTCGATCCCCAGCTCGCGCTGGACCTCCTCCACGGGCTTGCCCGGCTCGTAGGGGACGAGGCCCTCCAGCGCGGGACGGATCGGCGACCGAGCGCTGTCGGCCCGCCGGCCGGTCACGTCGCGACGGCTGGTTCCGTCGCGGGCGCGATCTCGTCTGCCGCGGCCCCCGTCGCAGCAGGCACGTCGCCTGCTGCCGCCTCGGGCGGCGCCGAGCCGCTCCTCCTGCTCTTCGCCAGCCCGGCCAGGGCGGCGAGGATCCCGAGGGAGACGAGACCGAGCAGCACGTAGAACGTGATCTTCAGTGCTCGCCGGTTGCTGCGCCGCGCGCGCGTGTGCTCCATCCCCTGCGCCGCCAGGTAGCCGACGGCCGCGTTGCGCCGGGCCCGCTTGAGCGCCTGCAGGGCGAGGAAGCCGATGACGGCGTTCCGTCTGTTCACGATGCTCATGCCTGCAGCGTAACGGACGGTTCGCTCCCCTGGCGATACACCGCTGAAGCGGCCGACCTCCAGGGGCGGCAGACCGCCGAGGCGGCGCGCCCCCGAGGGCAGGACACCGTCGAAGCGGCGCACGTCCAAGCGCGGCGCGGCGCAGCTCCAGGGCGGCACAGCGTGAGCGGGGTGCCCGCCCCGCTCATGCGCTACCGGCGCCGCGGCGGCAGGTGGATCGGGCGGCCGAGCGCGACGAGACCGGCTTCCTTCAGGCCTTCGGAGAACGTCGGGTGCGGCGCCATCCCGTCCGCGACCGTCTCCACCGTGGCCTCCGCGTCGAGCGCGACGACCGCGGCCTCGATCAGGTCGGTCGCATGCGGGCCGACGATGACCATCCCGAGGAGCTCCCCGTACGTCGTCTCGTGGATCGACTTCACCCAGCCGCCGGTCTCTCCCGACATGACCGCGCGCGCGTTCGCGACCCAGGGGAACCGGCCCACGGACACGTTGTCGTCTCCGTAGCGCTCGCGCGCCTGCGCCTCCGTCAGCCCGACGCCCGCGATCTCCGGATCCGTGTAGATGGGCCGCGGAACGGCGCCGTCGGGCATCTCCGCGTCGTGACCGGTGGCGTTCTCCGCGGCGATCTCGCCCTCCCGGAACCCGGTGTGGGCGAGCTGCCAGTAGCCGGCGACGTCGCCGGCCGCGTAGATGTGCGGCACGGACGTGCGCCGGTGGGAGTCGGTCTCGATCCCCGCCCGCGGGTCGAACGCGACCCCCGCCGCCTCCAGGCCGATGCCCTCGACGACGGGCGCGCGGCCGACGGAGACGAGCATCAGGTCGCACTCGACCGTCTCGCCCTCGCCGAAGTGGACGACGAGCGCCGACCCGGTGTCCTCCACCCTCGTGCACTGCTTGCCGAGGTGGACGACGATCCCGCGCTTCGCGAACGCCTTCCGGAGCTCGCTCGTGGCGTCCGCGTCCTCCTGCGGGATGAGCGCGTCGAGCATCTCGACGATCGTCACCTCGCTGCCGAAGCGCTCGAAGACCGACGCGAACTCGCACCCGATGATCCCGCCGCCGAGAACGACCAGCCGGCGGGGGATCTCGGTCTGCGCGAGGAGCCCCGTCGAGTCCACGCACCGCGGCGAGTCGAGGCCCGGGATGGGCGGGCGCAGCGGGTACGACCCCGTCGCCACGATCGCGGACTTGAAGCTGACCCCGATGTCGCCCTTGTCCATGGCGATCGTGCGCGGGTCCTCGAACGTCCCCTTTCCCTGCAGCCACGTCACCCCGTTGGCCTTGAAGAGCGAGGCCACGCCGCCGGTCATCTGCTTGACCACCGCGTCCTTCCACTCGTTCGCACGCGCGAAGTCGAGCGCGGGCTCGCCGGACGCGGCACCCAGCTTCGGGTGGATCTCCCGCACTGCGTGGAGCGCGTGCGCCGTCTGCACCCACGCCTTCGTGGGAATGCAGCCGACGCGCAGGCACGTCCCTCCGAGCTCGGGCTCCTTCTCGATGCACGTCACGCTGGCGCCGAGCTGCGCGGCGCGGATCGCGGCCGTGTACCCGGCCGGCCCGCCCCCGAGGACGGCTACGTCGAATTCCATGGAGAGGGTCCTTTCGTCAGGTTCCGGCCGATCCTAGCGAGCGCCAGCCGGGGCTCCGGCGGGCTCGAGCTGCTTCAGCAGCGTCACGGTGTCGGCGTGGCGCTCGGCGACCTTCTCGAATCCCTGCCGCTCGTAGAACGCCAGCAACGGCTCGTTGCCGCGCTCCACGCTGAGGCTGAGCGCGCGGTGGCCCTCCGAGCGGGCGCGGTCGCAGAGCGCGCTCATCAGCGCGTCCCCGATGCCCCGGTTCCGCCTGCTCGGCACCACTGCGATCGTGAGCTCCGGCGTCTGCTCGTCCACGAAGCCGTACCCGGGAGCGTCGCGCCGGAACGTCCGGTACCACCCCGCCCCCACGGGAAAGCCGTCCTCCACGGCGATGAGCGCCGTGTCGCCCGGCCGCCCCCACCCCTTGACGTAGCGGGACACCGGGCCGGGCTCCTCGCCGGGAGCCCGCTCGCGCCAGTAGTAGGCGTGGTGGAGCATGTCGCGGAGGAAGCGCACGTCCTGCCGTCCGCCCCGACGCATGACCATGGCGGCAAGCTTAGACAGCGGCTGCGCAGGTCCGGTGCGTCGCTTCAGCGGCGCACCGGCAGCTCATCCCTTCTGCAACCCCCCGGAAAGAGCAGGCAGGGCGCTGAAGCACCCTGCCGGGAGGGCGCGCAGCCTGGTGCGTCGCTTCAGCGACGCACCCGCAGCTCATCCCTCACAGCGCCAGCGCGGGTGACTCCACGTAGCTCTTGACCGTCTGCAGGAACTCGGCGCCCTCCGACCCGTCGATCGCGCGGTGGTCGCACGTGAGCGTCAGCGTGAGCGTCGGCGCGACGACGAGCGTGCCGCTCTCGGCCTTCGGGCGGTCCTCGATCGACCCGACCGCGAGGATCGCCACCTGGGGCGGGTTGAGGACGGCGACAAACTGCTCGATCCCGTACATGCCGAGGTTCGAGATCGTGAACGTCCCGTCCTCGAGGTCGGCCAGCTGCAGCTTGCCGTCGCGCGCCCGCGCGACGAGGTCCGCTCTCGCCGCCGCGATCTCCTGCACCGAGAGGTGATCGGCGCCCTTGATCACGGGCACGACGAGGCCTCCCGGGGCCGCGACGGCGAGACCGACGTTCGCCTGCGGGAAGCGGAGGATCCTGCCGTCCGCGAAGTGCGCGTTGAGCGGACGGTGGCGCAGGAGCGCGGAGGCGACGACCCGCGTCAGCACGTCCGACACCGTGGGCTTGACCTCGCCCTCGCGCAAGCGCCCGACCATGAGCTCGCGGGTGGCGACGAGCTCGGTCGCGTCCGCCGTCACGACGAGCTGGAAGACGGGGGCCTGCCAGGCCTCCGTGAGCCGCCGGGCGATCGTGCGCCGGGTGGTGGTCAGCTCCACCACGGTGGGCCCCTGAAGGGCCCCACCGGCCCCACCGGCCCCACCCACGCCGGTGAGGCCCTTCAGGGCCTCACCGAAGGCCTCACCGCCCGCCTGCTGCACGTCCACCGCGATCACGCGGCCCTCCGGGCCGGTGCCGGGGATGGCTGCGAGATCGAGGCCGCGCTCCCGGGCGATCCTGCGCGCGAGCGGGCTCGCCTTCACGCGCTCCCCGGGGGCTCGCGCCGGGATCGCAGCGGGAGCAGGCTCGACCGCCACCTCCCCGGGCACCACATCGGGCCCCGACGCAGGCGCCTCCGCCGGTGCGCCGCCGTTCCCGCTCGCCGCCGCCGCGAGGATCGCGGAGACGTCCTCGTCCGGGGCGCCGATGACCCCGACCGTCGTGCCCACGTCCACCTCGCCGTCGGCGACGACGATCCTGAGCAGCGTGCCGGACGCCTCCGCCTCGACCTCCTGGGTCACCTTGTCCGTGTCGAGCTCGTACAGGGGCTCGCCCTTCGCGACCTCGTCGCCCTCCCCCTTGAGCCAGCGGACGATCGTCCCCGACTCCATGCCCTGCCCGAGCCGCGGAAGCTTGACCTCGACTGCCACGCCGCCTCCTACGCCCGCGCGACGGTGCGCTTGACCGCCTCGAGAACGTCGTCCGCGTGCGGCACGACCCACTGCTCCATGACGGGCGCGAAGGGCAGCGGCGCGAACCTCGCCCCCACGCGCTCGATCGGCGCGTCCAGCCAGTCGAACGCCCCGTGCTGGATCACCGCCGCGAGCTCCGAGCCGAAGCCGCCCCTCGTGACCGCCTCGTGGGCGGTGACGCACCGCGTCGTCTTGCGGACGGAGGCGAGAATCGCGTCCTCGTCGAGAGGGAGGAGCGTCCGGGGGTCCACGACCTCGACGGAGATCCCGTCGCGCTCGGCCGCCTCCGCGGCCTTCAGCGCCTCGTGCACCAGCCGGCCGGTCGCGACGACCGTGACGTCGGTTCCCTCCCGGTGGATGCGCGCCCGTCCGAGCGGGATCGGCTCGAGCTCCTCCGGCACCTCGCCCTTGATCGGGTACAGGGTGCGGTGCTCGAAGAAGACAACGGGGTTGTCGTCGTGGATCGCCGACCAGAGCAGGCCGCGGACGTCCTCGGGCGTGGACGCGAACACGACCTTGAGGCCGGGGACGTGGACGAACCACGCCTCGACCTGCTGGGCGTGCTGCGCGCCGGGCGACCACCCCGCGCCCCCCTGCGTCCGGATCGTCAGCGGCACCTTCAGCTGGCCTCCGGACATCGTGCGGTGCTTGGCAGCCTGATTGACGAGCTGCTCCATCGCGATCGTGAGGAAGTCCTCGTACATGATCTCGACGACCGGTCGCATGCCCTGCATGGCGGCGCCGATCCCCGCCCCGGTGATCGCCACCTCCGAGATCGGCGTGTTCCGGATCCGCTTCGGGCCGAACTCCTCGAGCAGGCCGTGCGTCACACCCATCGACCCGCCCATCTCGGCGATGTCCTGGCCCAGCACGAAGACCCCCTCGTCGGCGCGCATGGCCTGCGCGAGGGCGTCTCGCACGGCCTCGCGGTACGTCAGCTCAGGCATAGACGTACTTGAGAGCGTCCTCGGGCTTCGGATCCGTGCCCGCCTTCGCGAACTCGACGGCGGCCTCGACCTCGGCGCTCACCTCGGCGTCGAGCGCCGCGAGCTCCTCCTCCGAGAGCTCCAGGCGGGCGCCGAGGAGCGTGATCGGGTCCTTCGTCTCGCGCTCGCGCCTGAGCTCGTCCTTGTCCCGGTAGACCTGCGGGTCTCCGATGTAGTGCCCGGTGAGGCGGTAGGTCCGGAGATGGAGGAGCACCGGCCCCTTGCCGGAGGCCGCGTGCTTCCGCGCGGCGAGCGCGGCGAGGTACACGGCCTCCACGTCCTGGCCGTCGGCCTCGACGAGCTTCATGCCGAACGCGCCGGCGCGCTTCCCGAGCGCGTCCACCGGGAGCGGGAGCTGCTGGACGGCCGGCGTCGACTCCGCCCAGCCGTTGTTCTCCAGGACGAAGATCACGGGCAGCTTCCAGAGCTCCGCGAGGTTCAGCGACTCGTGGAAGGAGCCCGTGTTCGTGGCCCCGTCGCCGAAGAAGACGACCGCGACGCGCTTCTCGCCCCGCATCTGGAACGCGAGAGCGGCGCCGACGAGCCCCGGGATACCGCCTCCGACGACCGCGTTCGCACCGAGGTTCCCCGCCTCGACGTCGTACAGGTGCATCGAGCCGCCGTAGCCGCCGCTGCACCCCTCGACCTTCCCGTACAGCTCGGCCATGATCCGGTCCACGGACGTGCCCTTCGCGATGGTGTGCCCGTGCGCGCGGTGCGTCGAGGCGATGACGTCCTCGGGGGCGAGGGCGGCGCACACGCCCGTGGCGGTCGCCTCCTGCCCGATCGCGACGTGGAGGAAGCCCGGCAGCTCACCCGCGCGGAAGCGCTCCTCGACCTTCTCCTCGAACCGCCGGATGAGCAGCATCTCCCGGAAGAACCCCCGCAGGACGTCGTCCGAGACCCGCTTCTTCCCCGGCTGGGCCTTCTCCTCGACAGCCGTCATGAACCGGCCATTATGCTGATCGGCCGATGCCAGCCGCCGAGCAGTGGGCCGAGATCCAGGCAGGGCTCCCCGGGGGCTGGACCGAGGCGTGGCTCGCGTTCGCGCCCGAGGAAGACGCGCCCGAGGCCGCCGCGATCCTCGCCCCCCTGGGACCGGGGCGAGTGGGCGACGAGCTCAGGATCCACGTCCAGCGCTCGGCGAGCGGCGCGGAGCGCGTGCGCAACGTCCTGGCGCGGCTCGACGA
>CAZMUG010000086.1:0-10304 GCA_964569165.1 uncultured Gaiellales bacterium | reverse complement strand
TCCGGAGCCTCCACCGGCGGCGCTATGCGGGCCTGCGCCTGGTCGGCCTCGGCCCCGGGCAGTGGCGCCAGCTCACGCCGGAGGAGGTCGCATCCCTCCGGGAGCTCGCCGGCCCCGAGGGAGACGACTAGCGGCTACGGCGAGGGCCGCGCGAAGCCCATCCGCTCGTACATCGCCTCGAGCGTCGGGCCGGACGTGTCGCGGGCCTTGGCCGCTCCGCGGGCGAGGAGGCGATCGAGCTCGGCAGGGTCCGCCCGGAGCGTGTGGAACCGCTCCTGGATGGGGACGAGGAGCTCGACGAGCGCCTCGCCGACGGCGTCCTTGAACTCCCCGTAGCCCCGGTCGGCGAACCGCGCCTCGACCTCGGCGATCGTCTCGCCGGTCGCGACGGTGGTGAGCTCGATCAGATTCGAGATCCCCGGCTTCCCGGCCGGGTCGTGGCGGACCTCGCGCCCCGAGTCCGCAACCGCTCGCTTGATCTTGCGGCGGATCGTGTCCGGGTCGTCGAGCATGAGCACCTTCCCCTGGTCGGTGCCGAACGACTTGGACATCTTCTTCGTCGGCTCCTGGAGGTCCATCACCCTCGCTCCGGCCTCCGGGTACACGCCCTCGGGGATCGTGAACGTCTGCCCGTGGCGTGCGTTGAAGCGCTCGGCGAGGTCCCGGCAGAGCTCCAGGTGCTGGCGCTGGTCGTCGCCGATGGGGACGATGTCGGTCTGGTAGAGGAGGATGTCGCCCGCCATCAGCACGGGATAGGTGAAGAGGGCGGAGGCCACGAACGACTGCTGCTCGCCCTTCTCCTTGAACTGCGTCATCCGGCCGAGCCGGCCGTACGGCGCCAGCGCGCCGAGCAGCCACGCCGCCTCGGCATGGGCGGTGACGTGGCTCTGCACGAACACGGTCGAACGCTCCGGATCGAGACCGGTGGCGAAGAGCATCGCGGCGATGTCGAGCGTCGAGTCCCGGAGCGTCGCGGGATCCCAGTCGGCGGTGATCGCATGCAGATCGACGATGCAGAAGAACGCCTCGCCCTGCTCCTGCGTGCTCGCGTACTGCCTGAAACCCCCGCTGTAGTTGCCGATGTGCGGGTCGCCGGTCGGCTGGATGCCGGAGAAGATGCGCATCCCGGGATTCTCCCTGGACCTGCGGGACGGCGTCGGCGCACCTTAGACTCACGCCGATGGAGGCCCATCCCTCGTCGGAGCTACTCCCGTACCCGCTCGTCGCTCGCGCGCTCACGCCGGACTCGACCGTCATCGAGGTGCGCGGGCGCCGGGTCGGAGACGGCTTCTTCGGCCTCATCGCCGGCCCGTGCTCGGTGGAGACGCGCGAGCAGACGCTGGAGACGGCGCGCGCGGTCGCCGACGCGGGCGCGACGATGCTCCGCGGCGGCGCGTTCAAGCCCCGCACCTCGCCCTATGCCTTCCAGGGCCTCGGCTCGAAGGGCCTCGAGATCCTGGCCGAGGCGCGAGAGGAGACCGGTCTGCCGATCGTGACCGAGCTCCTCGACCCGCGGCACGTCGAGGAGGTCGCGGCGGTCGCCGACGTGATCCAGATCGGCGCCCGCAACATGCACAACTTCAACCTCCTCGCCGAGGTGGGCCGCGTCCCGCGGCCGGTGCTGCTCAAGCGCTCGCCGTCGGCGACGATCGAGGAGCTCCTCATGGCCGCCGAGTACGTGGCGAAGGAGGGGAACGAGCACGTCATCCTCTGCGAGCGCGGGATCAAGACGTTCGAGCGCTCGACGCGCTTCACGCTCGACATCTCGGCGGTCCCGGTGCTGAAGCGCGAGACCCATCTGCCGGTGATCGTCGATCCCTCGCACGCCTCCGGCCGCAGCGACCTCGTGCTCCCGCTCGCGCGCGCGGCCGTCGCCGCGGGCGCGGACGGCGTGATGATCGAGACGCACCCCCAGCCCGAGGACGCGCTCTGCGACGGGCCGCAGCAGATCCGCGCCGGGGAGTTCGCCCGGCTCGCGGACGAGATCCACACGGTGGTCGCGCTCATGGGCAAGACCGTCGGCTGAGCGTACGCCGCTGACGCCGATGCGAATCGAGCCGGTGCCCGCGCTCGAGGGGCACGTCGCGGTGCCCGGCGACAAGTCGATCTCGCACCGGGCGGTGCTGATCGCGTCCGTCTGCGAGGGCGGGACGCGGGTCGCGGGGTTCGGCCGCTCCGCGGACACGGAGGCGACGATCGCGGCCGTCCGGGCGCTCGGCGCCGAGGTCGAGGAGCACGGGCCCGACGAGCTCACGGTTCGCGGGCGGAGCCTTCGGGGCCTGCAGGCCCCGAAGCAGCCCATCGACTGCGGCAACGCGGGGACGCTCATGCGCCTCCTCGCGGGTGTCCTCGCCGGCCAGGAGGGCCGCTTCGAGCTCGTCGGCGACGAGTCCCTGTCGCGGAGGCCCATGGAGCGCGTCGCGGAGCCCCTGCGGCGCATGGGCGCCCACGTGGAGACGACCGACGGCCACGCCCCGCTCGTCGTCGCCGGAGCCGCGCTGCGCGGCATGGACTACGCGCTCCCCGTGCCCTCGGCCCAGGTCAAGTCCGCCGTGCTCCTCGCGGGGCTCCTCGCGACGGGCAGGACGACCGTCGTCGAGCCGATCCCCACCCGCGACCACACCGAGCGCCTCCTCGAGCGGGCAGGGGCGAGGGTCACGCGGCGGCCGGGAAGCGTCTCGGTCGAGGGCGCGCGCGCGCTCGTGCTCCCGGCCGTCGAGATCCCCGGCGACTTCTCGGCCGCTGCGCCCCTCTTCGTCGCGGCCGCGACCGTCCCGGGCTCCGCGATCACCGTGCACGGCGTCGGCCTCAACCCGCGTCGCATCGGCCTGCTCGCCGTCCTCGAGCGAATGGGCGCGCGGATTGCCGTGTACAACCGCCGCTCGCTCGGGGGCGAGCCGGTCGGCGACGTCGAGGTGCGCTCGTCCGGCCTCGTCGGGGCGACCGTCGGCAGGGACGAGGTGCCGTCGCTGATCGACGAGCTGCCCCTGCTCGCGCTCGCGGCGTGCCATGCCCGGGGCGAGACCGTCGTGCGCGGCGCGTCCGAGCTCCGCCTCAAGGAGTCCGACAGGATCGAGGGGCTCGTCGAGGAGCTCCGCCGGATCGGGGGCCACGTCCGCGCGACGCGCGACGGGTTTCGGGTCAAGGGCGTTCCCGCCCGGCTGCGGGGCGGCGCAGTGGACTCCCGGGGAGACCATCGGCTCGCGATGCTCGGTGCGGTCGCGGGGCTCTCCTCCCGCGAGGGAGTCGAGCTTCGCGGGGCGCAGGCGGTCGAGACGAGCTTCCCGGGGCTGTTCGAGCTCCTGGAGCAGATCGCCCCCGGCTCGGTCCACTACCCTCCGGCGTCATGATCGTCGCCATCGACGGCCCGGCCGGGTCGGGAAAGAGCACCGTCGCCCGGGAGCTCGCGCTGCGCCTCGGGTTTCGCTACCTCGACACCGGGGCGATGTACCGCGCGCTGACGTGGGTGGCGCGCCGCGACGCCGTCCCGCTCGACACGGGCTCCCGGCTCGCGGAGCTCGCGCTCGCGCACCCCGTCTCCTTCGGCGCGGGCGGGCTCGTCGAGGTCGACGGCGAGGACGTCACGGCCGGCATCCGCGAGCCGGAGATCGACCGGCTCGTCCCGGCGGTCGCCAGGCACGCCGAGGTGCGCGCGGTGATGCGGGAGCGGCAGCGGGCGCTCGCCGCCCTCGGCGACTCGGTGATCGAGGGCAGGGACATCGGGCGGGTCGTCGTGCCGGATGCCGAGGTGAAGGTCTTCCTGGTCGCCGACGAGTCGGAGCGCGCCCGCAGGAGGCTCGCCGAGCGCGAGGGCGTCGCCCCGGATGCGCTCGCGAGCGACCTGCGCCGGCGGGACGAGCGCGATGCGGAGAACACGCTCCCGGCGGACGACGCGGTCCACCTGGACACGACCGACCTCGCGATCGACGAGGTCGTGGACCGCATCGCAGAGCTGGTCGAGGCGGCGCGGTGAACCGGACCGACGCCGCCTGGGTGATCGGACGCAGGACGATCGCCCCCGCGACCGAGCTCGTGACGCGTCTCCGGGTGTACGGCGCCGACCGCGTGCCCGCGAGCGGAGGCGTGGTGCTCGCCGCGAACCACCTGAGCTGGATCGACCCGCCGGTGCTCGGCGCCGCGTGCCCGCGGACCGTCTACTTCATGGCGAAGATCGAGGCCCACCGCCTGCCGGGGCTCGGTGAGCTCATGCGGCTGTTCGGCACCTTTCCGGTGCGCCGCGGCGAGTCCGACCGCGACGCCGTCCGGACGATGCGGCGGCTCGTCGGCGAGGGGCACGCTCTCGGGCTCTTCGTCGAGGGAACCCGCTCGCGGTCGGGGATGCTCGGCACGGTGCAGCCCGGGGCGGCGATGGTCGCGATCAACGAGGAGGCGCCCGTCGTGCCGGCGGCGATTCACGGCAGCTTCGAGTGGCGACTCGGGACGTTCCGGCCCGTCTCGGTCGCGTGGGGGATGCCGCTCCGCTTCGACGGGCTCCCGCGCGGAGGCAGGGGCTACAAGGAGGCGTCCGTGGAGATCGAGCGCGCGCTGGCGAGCCTGCTCTCGTGGCTCGGGCGGGTACACGCCCTCGGGCGCCCTGCGGCCGCCACGCCTCCGCTATGAGCTCGATAGGCGGCGTCGAGATCGCCGGCACGGTTGCGATCGTCGGCTTTCCGAACGTCGGCAAGTCCACCCTGATCAACCGGCTCACGGAGTCGAGGACGGCGGTCGTCCACGAGCTGCCCGGGGTGACGCGTGATCGCAAGGAGCTCCTCTGCGACTGGTCCGGGACGCACTTCCGCCTCATCGACACTGGCGGGGTCGACCGGACGGACACGGGGCCGTTCGGGCCTCAGATCGCGGCGCAGGCACGCCAGGCGGTCGCGGAGGCCGACCTCGTGCTCATGGTCGTGGACGCGCAGGCGGGCGTGACTCCGGGGGACGAGGAGCTCGCAGAGATCCTGCGCGGCTCGCGCCGGCCCGTCCTGGTCGTCGCGAACAAGCTCGACAACCCCCGCCGCGACCTCGAGGCGCTCGAGTTCCACCGGCTCGGGCTCGGCGACCCGATCCCGGTCTCTGCCCTCCACGGCCACGGGACGGGCGACCTCCTGGATGAGGTCGTCGCCCGCCTCCCGGGTCGGAGCGAGCGCCTCGTGGGCGAGGAGGCGATCAAGGTCGCCATCCTCGGGCGGCCGAACGTCGGAAAGTCCTCGCTCCTGAACGCGCTCGTCGGCGGCGAGCGCGTGATCGTGTCGGACGTCCCCGGCACGACGCGCGACGCGATCGACACGGTGCTCACCCGCGGGGAGACCACCTTCGTCCTGGTGGACACGGCCGGCCTGCGCCGCAAGCGGAAGCAGCGCCAGGGAGTCGAGTTCTACTCCGAGCTCCGCGCGCTGGAGGCCGCCGAGCGGGCCGACGTCGCGCTCGTCCTCGTGGACTCGAGCGAGGGCATCGTCGAGCAGGATCTCGCCGTCGCGGACGTCGCGCGCAAGGCCGCGTGCGCGACGATCGTCGTCCTCTCGAAGTGGGACGTGACGGAGATCCGGATCGAGGATGCCCGGCCGGAGATCCTCCGCCGGCTCCGCCAGCGCCCGCCGCTCATCGCCGTCTCCGCGCACACCGGCCGCGGGCTCGGGCGGCTCCTCGACCTGGTCGAAGAGCTCTTCGGGCGCTACGCGTCGAGGATCCCGACGGCCGAGCTCAACCGCGCCCTCGCCGAGCTCCGCGAGGCGCGCCAGCCGCCGGGGCGGAGAGGGCGGCGGCTCAACCTCATGTACGGGACGCAGGTCAGCTCGCGTCCGCCGCGGCTGCGCCTGTTCGTGAACGATCGCCGGCTCGTGACCCGCGACTACGGCTACTGGGTCGAGAACGAGCTCCGGAGACGGTTTAGGCTCGAGGGCGTGCCCGTCTCCATCGACTTCGTCACCTCGCAGTGAAGGCCGTCGTCGTCGGCGCGGGCTCCTGGGGGACGACGTTCGCGGGCCTGCTCCGCGACAACGGCCACGAGGTGACGCTCGCGGCACGCGACCCGGAGCAGGCGGCCGCCATCGAGGCGTCGGGCCGGAATCCCCGCTATGCCCGGGGCGTGGATCTCCGCGGCGTCGCGGCGGCGACGGTCGCCGGGGCCCCGGTGGCGGAGGCGGACGTGGTCGTCGTCGCGGTCCCGAGCCGCGTCTTCGCGGAGGTCGTCGCGGGCCTGCCGGGCACGGCGCCCGTCCTGAGCCTCACGAAAGGGCTCGACCCGGGCACCGGCGCGCGCCTGTCGTCGCTCGTCCGGGGCCGCCCGGTGGCGGTCCTCTCGGGGCCGAACATCGCCGACGAGATCGCCCGTGGGATGCCGGCGGCGGCCGTCGTCGCCGGGGAGGACCTCGAGCTCGCCGTGCGGCTCCAGCTGCTGGCCCACTCCACGGTCTTCCGGGTGTACGTCACCGACGACGTCGCAGGCGTCGAGCTCTGCGCGGCCGCGAAGAACGTGATCGCTCTCGCGGCGGGCGCCGCCGACGGCCTCTCCCTGGGAGACAACGCGAAGGCCGCGCTCGTGGCCCGCGGCCTCGCCGAGATGCGGCGGCTCGCGGAGGCCTCGGGCGGGCGCCCCGACACGTTCGCGGGGCTCGCCGGCATGGGCGACCTCGTGGTCACGTGCTGGTCGCCGTCGGGGCGGAACCGGCGCGCGGGCGAGCTGATCGCCCGGGGCGCGAGCCCCGACGAGGCGGTGGCCGAGATCGGGATGGTCGTGGAGGGGCTCACGACGGCGCCCGTGCTCCGCCACCTCTCGCAGAAGCTGGGCGTGGAGATGCCGATCACGGAGGGTGTCTGCGCCGTGCTCGAGGGCACCTCGATCGGCGAGCTCGTCTCGCTGCTCATGCGCCGTGCGCCGACGACGGAGTAGCCCGGAGCGCGCAGGTAGGCTTCCGCGATCATGGCGACCCGCTCGTTCTCCTTCACCTCCGAGTCCGTCACCGAGGGCCACCCGGACAAGATCGCGGACCAGATCTCGGACTCCGTGCTGGACGCGGTCCTCGCGGACGACCCCAACGGCCGAGTCGCCTGCGAGACGCTGATCACGACCGGGCTCGTCGTCGTCGCGGGAGAGGTGACGACGGACACGTACGTGGACATTCGCTCCCTCGTGCGCGACCGGATCGCCGAGATCGGGTACACGCGCGCGAAGTACGGGTTCGACTACGAGACGTGCGGCGTCGTCGTCGCCATCGACGAGCAGTCGGTCGACATCGCGCGCGGGGTGGAGGAGTCGTACGAGGCGCAGCACGGTGACACCGACCCGATCGACCTCCTCGGCGCAGGCGACCAGGGGATGATGTTCGGATACGCGACGCGCGAGACCGCCGAGCTCATGCCGATGCCGATCGTGATCGCGCACAAGCTCACGAAGCGACTCGCCGAGGTGCGGAAGGCGAACGTGCTGCCGTACCTGCGGCCCGACGGCAAGTCCCAGGTGACCGTCCGCTACGAGGTGGACGAGCACGGCATCCAGCGGCCGGTGGAGATCGAGCGCGTCCTGATCTCGACGCAGCACCGGGACGGGCTCGACGTCGAGACGCTCATGAAGCCGGACCTCCTCGAGCACGTCGTCGAGCCGATCCTCCACTCGGACTTCCGCGACCTCTTCGACCCGCGGCGCCTCGGCGACAGGGAGTTCCTGTACGTGAACCCGACCGGGAAGTTCGTCATCGGCGGCCCCATGGGGGACACCGGGCTGACCGGGAGGAAGATCGTCGTGGATACCTACGGCGGCGCGGCGCCCCACGGAGGCGGCGCGTTCTCCGGCAAGGACCCGACCAAGGTCGACCGCTCCGCGGCGTACGCCGCGCGGTACGTGGCGAAGAACCTCGTCGCCGCCGGGCTCGCCGACCGCTGCCAGCTCCAGGTCGCGTACGCGATCGGCGTCGCTCACCCGATGAGCGTGAACATCGAGTGCTTCGGGACCGAGACGGTCCCGCTCGCGACGATCGAGCAGCTCGTCGCCGAGCACTTCGACCTCCGACCGGGTGCGATCATCCGCGACCTCGATCTCCTGCGCCCGATCTACGTGAAGACCGCTGCGTACGGCCACTTCGGCCGCGAGGACCGCGACTTCACGTGGGAGCGCACCGACAAGGCGGACGCTCTGCGCGCGGCGGCGACCGCTCTGGCCGGGGCCCTCCAGGGCCCCGAGCGGTAGGGCCCCTGAGGGCTCCTGGTAGGGCCCCGAAGGGGCCTACCAGGAGGGCAGGGCCCGTCGTCGGGAGGGGAGAGGACGGGCACGACCATTGGAGCGCACGATCCTGAGACCGTTCTGTGAGCCCCGTGAGAGCAGCCTAAGAGCCACTGCAGGCGGCGAAGGCTGAGCCTGCAGGCGGGGCCCTGAAGGGCCCCGCCGGGCTGCAGCAAGGCTGAGCCTGCAGGCGGGGCCCTGAAGGGCCCCGCCGGGCTGCAGCAGGGGCTGAACTGCAGGCGGGGCCCTGACGGCCCCCGCGGGGCTGCTGCTGGGGCTCACCTGCGGGGGGGCCCCTGACGGCCCCCGCCACGCGGTAGGGCCCTGATGGGCCCTACCGCGTGGGCCCCGCCACGCGGTAGGGCCCTTCAGGGCCCTACCGCTGACCTACCCGGCCGGGAACGTCTTCGCGGCGAGCCGCTCGGCGATCTTCTCGAGCCTCTCGACCGCCATCTCGAGCGCCTTCTCGGCGCGCTCCTTCGAGATCTTCCCGCTGGCGACCCCCTTCGCGAGCGCCTTCTCGAGACGCTCCTTCGCGGGCGCGACCATCGCATCCACGAGATCCTCCGCGCTCTTGCCCTGCTTCGCGGCGAGCCCGGCGAGCGAGTTGCCCGGAAGCTGTGCGCGGAGCTGCTCGCGGTCGAGCCCGAGGAAGGCCGCCGCTGCGCCGATCATGCCGTGGGCCGCTCGGTGCCGGTGCACCTTGCCCGCACGACAGAGGTTGCCCTCCGACACCCGCTGCTTCAGCGCGGCCGCGCGCTCGGGCGAGATCTTCCCCGCCTTCTCCGCCGCCTCGATGCGCGCGATGACCCGCGCCTTCAGGTCCGCCTCGAGCTGCTCGACGGACACGCCGCGCTTGTCGGCGATCTTCGCGAGCAGCGCGTCGCAGCGCTCCTGCGCCTTGGCCTTGCCGTTGCCGGCGAGCGCAGTGCCCCCACCGACGAGAAGCGCACCTGCGCCGACGAGCGCGCCGACTGCGTACCGATCGATTCTCATTCCCTGCTCTCTCCTTTCGAGCTCCCCCCGATGACCCGCGCATGCTGGCACGGGAGTGTGTGTCGCGCCTAAGCGCTCTATTCGGGATTGGTAAACGAGGCTAGGCGGCCCGGACGTAGATGCCGAGTGCGGCCTTCTCGCCGATCGAGCGCTCGGTCCCGTCGGCCACGATGTCGAGCTGCCCCGCCGCCGGGCGGGAGGCGCGCACTTCGACGCGAGTTCCCGGCCCGAGCCCTTCGTCGTAGAACCAGTGGAGGAGCTCGCCGTCGTGCTCGGCGAGCCGGACGATCTCGGCCGAACGTCCCTGCTCGAGCTCCGCGAGGGCCACGAGGTCGGCGTTCTCCGCCTGCTCCACCTCCGGCTCGACCGGCCATCCGTGCGGGCAGCGGTCGGGCTCGCCGAGCCGCCTGTTGATCCGCTCGATCATCTCGTCGGTGAACGTGTCTCCGAGCTCGTCCGCGTGCACGTGCGACTCCGCCGCGGTGTAGCCCATGAAGTCCGTGAGGAAGCGCTCGATGATGCGGTGCTTGCGCACGACGCGCTTCGCTCGCACCGCGCCCTCCGCCGTGAGGATCGCCTCCTTCTGCTCGCCGCGCTCGACCAGTCCCTCCGCCTCGAGCCGCTTCAGCATCTCCCCGGCCGAAGCCCGGGATACGCCCAGCATCTCTGCGACCCGCGCTGCGATCGCCGTCGAGCCCGTGGACGGGCGGTACTCCCCGATCGGGAACGCGAGGAAGTAGATCGTCTCGAGGTACTCGTCGATCGAGTGGCCGTGCGACTGCGCCATCCCCGCACTCTATCTCGGCGCCGCCGCCGCTTCTCGGCCGGGGCCGGCGCCTCGGGCGGGCTGCGCCGGGCGGGAGGCTACGCTCGCCACCGTGCCCCTCGCAGAGGTCTTCCCGCTCGTGAAGGCGCGCGCGCTCGCGCGTCCCTTCACCTACCGCGTGCCGGACGCCGTCCGGCCGGGAGACGTCGTGAGCGTGCAGCTCGGCCGCCGGCGCGTTCGCGGAGTCGTCGCGAGGATCGGAGTCGCGGCGCCCGACGGGGTCGACCTCCAGGACGCCGGGCCCGTCGTGGACTCGGTGCCGGACGC
>CAZMUG010000085.1:0-10384 GCA_964569165.1 uncultured Gaiellales bacterium | reverse complement strand
CCGGGCCCCTGGCTCCCTCGTATCGGAACCGCCGATCCCGAAGGCGCTCGATCCGGCGGCGGGAGACCGGCGCGGCGGTCGGACCCTCGTGCCGTCATGGGCGGGCGACGAACGTCTTCGAGGGGCAGCCATCGCTGTCGGCATCGGAGCCGTGCTGGTCGTCCTGGCGCTCGTGGCCTACTGGTCCGGCGCCTTCGGTGCTTTCACAAAGGATGGCGGGGAACCGCGGCCGGTAGTTGCCCTGCGGTCGGGCGTGGAACAGACCGGGGCTGCGCCGGCACCCGGCCAGGGGGAGGCCGCAGGCGCCCCAGCGGTTCCGGCGACCGGCCCGCCCGCGACGATCACGGCCGTCCCGGGCGCGCCACAGGCCTCGGGCGGGTCCCCGGAGGCCGTGAGCGAACCGGCGGCCCCGCCCACGGCGCCGGCCCCCGCGGCTCCCGCACGAAGCGGTGAGATTCGCGTGACATCCACGCCGACCCGGGCGGACGTGTTCGTCAACGGTGACCGCCGAGGCGTCACGCCTCGCAATCTGAGAGAACTCCCGCTGGGCACGTACACGATCCGGGTCACGCGGCCGGGCTATTCTCCCCAGGAGCAGGTCGTGACGCTGAGTCCAGACAGCTCGAGCGCGCGAGTCGCCTTCACGCTTCCGCGGCTCCGGCGGTCGGCGTCGCCGGCCCCATCCCGACCGGCACCGGCGCCAGCCACTCGCCCGGCACCGAAAGCGAAGCCGCCTGCCACGGCGGTCAGTCCGCCGAAACCCGTGGTGCCGGCGGCGGGGTCGGTCTCCTTCGAAACCCGTCCGGGCGGCGTGCGCGTCCTGCTCGACGGACGCGAGGTTGGGCGATCGCCGCTGGTGGTTCCCAACGTGAAGCCCGGCCGCCACGACGTCAGGCTCGAACTCCACGGTTATCGGCCGTGGGTCACGACGGTCACGGTGGCGCCCGGGCAGCGTCTGCGCGTGACGGCTTCCCTCGAGAGGGCTCCGTCGCGGTGAGGGCTCTCCTCGCGCTCGAAGACGGCAGCTCGTTCGCTGGTATCTCGGTCGGTGCCGAGGGCCTCGCCAGTGGCGAGGCGGTGTTCAACACCGGCATGACCGGCTATCAGGAGATCCTCACGGATCCGTCGTACGCCGGACAGATCGTCACGATGACCAGCCCCGAAATCGGCAACTACGGGGTTGTGACGGACGATGTCGAGTCGCGGAGACCCCAGGTGGCCGGATTCGTGATGCGGCAGGCTTCACCGATTGCCAGCAACTGGCGCGCGTCGGGGGCGCTTCGGGACTACCTGGCCTCACACGGCATCGTCGCCATTGCGGACGTCGATACGCGGGCGCTCACGAGGCGGTTGCGATCCGCGGGCGCGATGCGGGGTGCGCTGGCCTCGGGTGACTGGGACCCTCGCGACCTGGTCGAGCGGGCCCGGCGGGCGCCCCCGATGGTTGGCGCCGATCTCGTCCGTGGCGTGACCTGCGCCGAGCCCTTTATCTGGCCGCCGCCCGGGGCGGTCGCTGGGTCTGGCGGCTACGGCCTGGAGCCCGCTCGCCGGGCGGGACGGCCACTGCGGGTGGCCGCCTACGACTTCGGGATGAAGTGGAACATCCTCCGCCGGCTCTCGGCGCACGGTTGCGAGATTCGGGTGTTCCCGGCCACGGCGCCTGCAGGGGCGCTGCTGGCGACGCAGCCGGACGGGGTGTTCCTGAGCAACGGGCCGGGCGACCCCGCCGCGCTGGGCTATGCGATCGACAACGTGCGGGCTCTCGTCCGATGTGACGTGCCGCTCTTCGGCATCTGCCTGGGGCATCAACTGCTCGGGCTGGCGCTGGGCGGGACGACCTTCAAGCTGAAATTCGGGCATCGCGGGTCGAACCACCCGGTGAAGCGGCTCGAGACGGGCCGGGTCGAGATGACCTCCCAGAACCACGGCTTCGCGGTCGATCCCGCGTCGCTGCCGCCCGAGGTCGTCGTGACGCACGTGAACCTCTACGACGGGACCCTCGAGGGCTTCCGTCACCAGGATCGTCCGGTCTTCAGCGTGCAGTACCATCCGGAAGCCTCGCCCGGCCCCCACGACGCGGACTACCTGTTCGGGCTCTTCCTCGACGCGATGGAGCGGCGGACCTAGATGCCTCGGCGGCAGGACTTGCGGCGCGTGCTCGTTGTCGGATCCGGTCCGATCGTCATCGGTCAGGCGTGCGAGTTCGACTACTCAGGGACCCAGGCGTGCAAGGCCCTGAGGGCCGAGGGACTCGAGGTGGTCCTGGTCAACAGCAACCCGGCCACCATCATGACCGACCCGGAGGTTGCCGACCGGACGTACGTCGAGCCGCTGACGCCGGATCTGGTCGAGGCGATCGTGGCCAAGGAGCGTCCGGACGCGATCCTGCCGACGGTGGGCGGGCAGACGGCGCTCAACCTCGCGATCGCGCTCGCGGCGCGCGGGACGCTCGATCGGTACGGCGTGGAGCTGATCGGCGCATCGATCGAGGCGATTCAGGTTGCCGAGGATCGTCTGAAGTTCCGCGACGCGATGCGGGAGATCGGCGTCGACGTGCCGATGAGCGGCTACGCGCGGTCGCTGGACGAGGCCGTCGGGCTGGTCGAGTCCGTTGGCTTCCCGGCCATCGTGCGGCCGTCGTTCACGCTGGGCGGCGTCGGCGGCGGCATCGCCTACAACATCGACGAACTCCACGACGTCGTGCGGCGCGGACTTCAGCTCAGCCCGGTGCACGAGGTGCTCATCGAGGAATCGGTGATCGGCTGGAAGGAGTACGAGCTCGAGGTGATGCGCGACGGAGCCGACAACTTCGTCGTCATCTGCTCGATCGAGAACATCGACCCGATGGGCGTGCACACCGGCGACAGCATCACGGTCGCGCCGGCGCTGACCCTCACCGACAAGGAATACCAGCGGATGCGCGACGAGGCCAGGCGCATCATCAGCCGCGTCGGTGTCGAGACGGGAGGCTCGAACATCCAGTTCGGCGTGGACCCGCGGACGGGCCGGATGGTGACGATCGAGATGAATCCGCGGGTGTCGCGGTCGTCGGCTCTCGCGTCGAAGGCCACG
Organism: uncultured Gaiellales bacterium; assembly: GCA_964569165.1. Taxonomy (GTDB): domain Bacteria; phylum Actinomycetota; class Thermoleophilia; order Gaiellales; family Gaiellaceae; genus GMQP-bins7. The sequence goes on along the minus strand of CAZMUG010000085.1, from coordinate 7,312 downwards.
GGCTTCCCGATCGCGAAGATCGCCGCGAAGCTGGCTCTCGGCTACCGCCTCGACGAGATTCCCAACGACATCACGCGCCTCACGCCGGCGTCCTTCGAGCCGAGCATCGACTACATCGTCGTCAAGATTCCGCGATGGAACTTCGAGAAGTTCGCGGACGCGGACCGTACGCTCACGACTCAGATGAAGTCCGTGGGCGAGGCGATGGCGATCGGACGGACCTTCAAGGAGGCGTTCCTCAAGGGGATCCGTTCCTTGGAGCTGGGTCGCCAGAGCCTCCTGTTCGACGACCCGGCGTGCCGAGAGGAGGACGAGGACGGATTGCGTCAGCTCCTGGCGACGCCGTCAGACCGGCGGGTGTGGGCGCTGTTCGAGGCCCTGCGGCGGGGCTGGTCCGTCGAAGGCCTGCACGCGGCCACGAACATCGACCCGTGGTTCCTGGAGCAGTTCCGGGAGATCGATCTGATGCGCCGTTCGCTGGCGGGCCGGGCAGCGGCGTCGATCGACCTGCCGGAGATGCGATCGCTCAAGCGCGCCGGCTGGAGCGATGCCCAGATCGCGCTCGTGACGGGCTCCGCCGAGTCGGACGTTGGCGCGCGGCGTCGGGAGCTGGGAGCCGTGCCGGTCTACAAGCGGATCGACACGTGCGCGGCCGAGTTCGAGTCGTTCACCCCGTACCTGTACGGCACGTACGAGGAGGAGTGCGAGGCTGATGTCACGCCACGGCGGAAGGCGCTGATCCTCGGGAGCGGCCCGAACCGTATCGGGCAAGGCATCGAATTCGACTACTGCTGCTGCCATGCCGTGTTCGGCCTGCGTGACGAGGGGTTCGAGACGGTGATGGTCAACTGCAACCCCGAGACCGTGTCGACCGACTACGACACATCCGACCGCCTCTACTTCGAGCCGCTCACGCTGGAAGACGTGCTGGCCGTCGTCGAGAAGGAGCGCAGCCGCGGGGGCAGCGTGGGGTGCGTCGTGCAGTTCGGTGGACAGACGCCGCTCAAGCTCGCGCTCGCGCTTCAACAGGCCGGCGTGGAGATTCTCGGGACCTCGCCGGACTCGATCGACCTCGCCGAAGACCGCGAGCGGTTCGCGGCGCTCCTCGATCATCTCAACATCCCGCAGCCGCCGAGCGGGACCGCGACGTCGCGCGAGGAGGCGCGGGCGGTCGCGTCGCGGATCGGCTATCCCGTGGTCGTGCGTCCGTCGTACGTCCTGGGCGGACGGGCGATGGCCATCGTGTACGACCCGGCCGCGCTCGACCGCTACATGACGACCGCGGTGGATGCCTCGCCCGAGCACCCGGTCCTCATCGATCAGTTCCTGGAGGATGCCTTCGAGCTCGACGTCGACGCCGTGGCCGACCGGACGGGCACGGTCCTCATCGGCGGCATCATGGAGCACATCGAAGAAGCCGGGATCCACTCCGGAGACAGTTCGTGCGTCGTGCCGCCGTACCTCGTGCCCGAGCGGCACCAGGACACCATCCGCGACTACACGCGGCGGATCGGAAAGGCCCTTGGCGTCATCGGACTGATGAATGCCCAGTACGCGATCAAGCGGGATACCGTCTACGTCCTCGAGGTCAACCCCCGCGCGTCCCGCACCGTGCCGTACCTGTCGAAGGCGACAGGCGTGCCGCTGGCGAAGGTCGCGGCGCGCGTGATGGGCGGCCGTACGCTCGCCGACCTGGGTCTCACGCGCGACCTCACGGTCAACGGGGTCTTCGTGAAGTCGCCGGTGTTCCCATTCATCCGGTTCCCCGGCGTGGACACGATCCTCGGACCCGAGATGAAGTCGACCGGGGAGGTGATGGGGGGATCGGTCGCGTTCGGGCGGGCGTTCGCCAAGGCGTGCCTGTCGGCAGGACTCGATCTCCCGTCGGCGGGGACCGTGTTCATCAGCGTCAACAATGACGACAAACCCAACGTGCTGGCGGTGGCGAAAGAACTGGCCGGTCTGGGGTTCAGACTCGTGGCGACGCGGGGCACCGCCGCCTACCTGCGCGCCCACGGCATCGACGCGGCGACGGTGTTCAAGGTCAACGAAGGGCGCCCGAACGTCGCCGACGAGGTCGTCAGCGGACGCATCCAGATGATCGTCAACACGCCTCTCGGGCGGGCGTCGTTCTTCGACGATCGCGTCGTCCGCCGGGCGGCCATGCTGCACGGGGTGCCGTGCATCACGACGCTGACGGGCGCGGCGGCGGCGGTCGAGGGCATCCGAGCCCTCAAAGACCACACCCTGGTCGTGCGGCCGCTGCAGGACTACCACGCAGGAACTGCCACGCCGTAGCCTCCGGCCGGTGGCAGAATCTGCCACCTGCGACGTGCGGGGACACGGCGCGGTCGGCGACCGTGCCCTCCCGTTTCGGGTACGGTAGGGCCGGCTCGCTTGTCCTGAGCGAAGTCGAAAGGCCGAGCCGGCCGGTCAGCAGACCCGTGAGGATCCCATCTCCGTCTACCCCGGCCGTAGACCGCGGCGCGGGGCACCTGTGAGCCCGGCCCCGGGGACATCCCTCGAGGACCACGAATGGGAACGGGGAACGACATAACTGGTCCCCGGTCCCCGGTCCCCGGTCCCTGGTCCCCGATCTCCGGCACCGTTCCTGCAGCGGTGCCGCGGCATGACGCTGCCAGCCGTACCTCCGGCACTGGCGATTCTCGCCGGGGTCGTCGTGGGGGTTTTCTGTGACGACGGGCCCGGCCGCGGAGCGGGCGCAGCGGTCTGGACCGCGTGGCTCCTTGCGGCGATTGGCGTCATCGAGCGGCACGCCAGGCTCGCCATCGGTGCGATGCTGGGAGCGCTTGCCCTGTGCGGGTGGACCCTGGGGGCCCAGGCGGCGCGGGTGGTGGCCGAGCCGCCGCTGCGCGCGCTTCTGTCGGACCGGCTCGACACGTCTCGAGATTCCGGCGTGCGCGAGGACGCGGTTCGTCTCGCCGGCCGTCTGACCGAGGATGTGTCGCCTGATCCGGACGGAGTCCGTCTGAGTCTCGACGTCGAGACGGTCGAGACGCCGTCCGCCTCCTGGCACGTGCGCGGTCGCGTGCTGTTGTCCGTGGCCGGCGACGTTCCCTCCGGAGCCACAGGCGGCTGGCGCCAGGGACGGCTGGTGCGCCTTCCGGTCGTGCTGCGGCGAGCGACTCAGTACCGAAATCCGGGCGCGGCCGATGCCGAGCGCGCGCTGAATCGCAGAGGCATCGCCCTGGTCGGAACGGTCAAGAGCGCTCTTCTCGTCGACATTGCGGCGCCCGCGTCGCCCGTCGGCGAGGTCGCCGCCTGGCTCAGGGATCGGGCGCGCCGGACGCTCGACGAGTACGTGGGGCGGGGAAGTCCGCGGTCGTCCGCCGTGGTGAGAGCCGTGCTGCTCGGCGATCGGGCGGGCCTGGACCAGGAGACCACGGAGCGGCTGCAGCAGGCGGGGACTTACCACGTCATCGCCATCTCGGGAGGCAACATCGCGATTCTGACCGGACTCCTGATGTGGGGATTGCGCCTCACGAGGGTGAGAACCCCCGTGGCGGAAACCGCAACGGCGCTGGCGCTTCTCGTCTACGCGTGGTTCGTCGGCGGGGGCGCGTCCGTCGTGCGCGCGACGCTGATGGCCGTGACGTACCTGACGGCCCGCGCCGTCGATCTCCGGACGCCACCCGTGAATGCGGTGGCCGTTGCTGCGGGGCTGCTGCTTGCCGCGTCTCCGATGTCGCTGTTCGATCCCGGGACGTGGCTCACGTTCGGTGCCACGCTCGGTATTCTCCATGGTGTCGGGGGCGTCCTGCGCCGCCTGCCGCGGTTGCCGTGGTGGCTGGCGGGCGTGCTGGGTCTGTTCCTCGCCTCGCTGTGCGCCGAACTCGTACTGTTCCCGATCTCCGCCTTCGCCTTCTCGCGCGTGACGGCGGCCGGGCTCGTGGTCAACTTCGCTGCGGTGCCCCTCATGACCATCGTTCAGATCGGGGGCATCGTCACCCTGGTGGCGGCCGAACTGTCACGCGCCGCCGCCGACGGGTGCGGGTTCGCGACCCACCTGGCGGCCTGGGGCCTCGTCGAAAGCGCCCGGTTCGTGGACCTCGCGCCGTGGCTGACGCGCCGCCTGCCTGCGCCGGGCGTCCCGGCGATGATCGTGTACTACGGCGGCCTCTTCGTCGCCGCGCGAGGGTGGCTCCGTCCGGGTTCCGCGGGGGAGCCGCAGATGAGCCACGCCGCGGCCTGCGGTCGGAGTGGACAGGACAGTGATCCTCGTCGGGGCCCGGGGCCCGGGGTCCGGAACACGGTTGCCGCCGCGCAGACACTCACGGAGAGGGACACGCCGGCGCTTCCGGCGGTGCGCCTGGTCCGAGGAACACCGATGAGTATCAGGCTGTCCCGGCGGACGGCAGGCGTGGCCGGGACCGTGGCGTTGGCGAGCGCCGTTTGGATGGTGAGCGCGCCGCACGGTGGGGGCATGGCACCCGGTCGGATGCGGCTTACCTGGATGGACGTGGGCCAGGGGGACTCGGCGCTGGCCGAGTTGCCTGGCCGAAAGACGCTGCTAATCGATGCGGGCGGCGGTGCAGGCCGGTACGCCGACATCGGCCCGCGAGTCATTGAACCCGTCGTATGGCTGCGCGGCGTGCGGAGGCTGGACTACATGTCGATCTCCCATCCGGACGCGGATCACATCGTCGGGGCCGCCGCGCTGGTGCGAGATCTCCGTCCCGTGGAGATTTGGGAAGGCGTGCCGGTAGAAGACCTGCCGCTGCGCGCCGAACTGCTGGGCGCCGCGACAGAGGCGAGGGCGATGTGGCGAACCGTGCAGCGCGGCGATCGCCTGGCCGTTGGCGAGGCGCGCGTCACGGTGTGGCATCCCCGGGCGCCCGACTGGGCGCGTCGCCGCGTTCGGAACGACGACTCGGTCGTGTTGGAGATCCGCCTGGGCGACGTGTCAATCGTGCTGCCCGGCGACATCGAGGCAGGCGCGGAGCTGGAACTGGCGTCCCTCATGGGCCCGGCTCCCCTCCGCATCGTGCAGGCCCCGCACCACGGAAGCGCCACGTCGAGCACTGCGGACTGGCTGGACGCGCTGGCGCCATGCGCAATCGTCGTCAGTGCGGGACGGGGAAATCGCTACGGCCACCCCCACGCCGCTGTGCTGGCGCGGGCCTCGGCCAGGGGGCTGCCGGTGTTCCGAACGGACCGGGACGGCGCTGTCGTGCTCGACACCGACGGACGGGTGGCGAGCCTGGCGACCGTCAGCGGCCGGAGCTGGCGGGCCGGCTCGGCGTCGTGCCCTCCGTGAGCTTCACCCGGCTCCACTCGTCTTCCATCTCTTCGAGCGAACAGTCGCGCAGCGGCCGCCCGCGGACTCGCAGGGCGTCCTCCATCCGTTCGAAGCGGCGGGTGAACTTGTCGTTGGCGGCGCGCAGGGCTGACTCGGGTTCGATGCCGAGCTTTCGCGACAGGTTCGAGATGGCAAACAGCAGGTCCCCCATTTCCTCCTCGGCGCGCACCCGGTCCACGGCAGGTCCGGCCTCCACGACGTCGCGGAGTTCGGCGACCTCTTCCTCGATCTTGGCCATGACGTCGACGGCGCGTTCCCAGTCGAATCCCACCGCGGCGGCGCGGCAGCCGATCTCGTACGCGCGCAGCAGCGACGGCAGCGTCGCCGGCACGCCGCCCAGCGTCGTGCGCGACGTTCCGGACCGGGAGGTTTCCTGGGACTTGAGATCCTCCCAGCGGCCCAGCACTTCCTCTGCGGACTGCGGCTTCGGTGCCCCCGCATAGGGGTGAGACGCGTCGTCCGGCGGGAAGACGTGCGGGTGCCGTCGGATCAGCTTGTCCGAGATTGCCTTCAGCGAGTCGGCGATGGTGAAGTCGCCGGTTTCCGTGCAGATCTGGGCCAGCAGGACCGCCTCGAAGATGAAGTCGCCGAGTTCCTCCATCAGGGCGGGGCGATCATCCGCATCGAGGGCCTGCAGCACTTCGTAGGTTTCTTCGAGCACGAACGGGCGCAGCGTCTGGAGCGTCTGTTCCCGGTCCCAGGGGCATCCGTCGGGAGAGCGAAGGTCACGGACGAGCTCGACGAGGCGCGCGAATTCCGCGGCCGCGGCAGTCGGTGGCGTCATGACGCGTATGCTACCATGCGGTCCGAGGCGCCTTCGGGCGGGAGGTCTGACGTGTCGAACGAGGATCCGGTCGTTTCCTTCAGCGGATTCGTGCTGTCGCTGGTCACCACGGCGGCGGTGCACTTCGGGGACTATCCGGATCCTGTGTCCGGCAAGACGAACGAGCCCAACCTGGAGGGCGCGTCGCAGATGATCGAGATCCTCTCGATGCTCGAGCAGAAGACGCGCGGCAACCTGACCGCCCAGGAGCGGTCGCTGCTCGAGCAGGTGCTCTACGAGTTGCGCATGCGCTACGTGGCGGCGACGGGCGGCGCGCAGGGCAAGAGCCCCATCATCACCGAGTCGTGAGCGGGCCGGTCGGGCGTCTGACCTTCCTCGGCACCGGCACGTCTCACGGCGTGCCCATGATCGGGTGTGGCTGCGATGTGTGCCGCTCGACCGACGTGCGGGACCGCCGGCTCCGCCCGTCTGTTTACCTCGAACTCCACGACGGGACTTGCGTCCTGATCGACACGGCCCCGGACCTGCGGCTGCAGGCGCTGACTCACCGCCTCACGCGGGTCGACGCCATCCTGTTCACCCACTGCCATGCCGATCACGTCATGGGCCTGGACGAGGTCCGTCGTTTCAACCTGCTGCAGGGCACGTCGATCCCCTGCTACGGGTCGGCTCGGACGATGCGGGAGATCCGCACGACGTTCCGATACGTGTTCGAGGCGACCCAGCAAGGCGGGGGCATCCCGAAGATTCACCTCTACGCCATCGGGGGACGGTTCTCCCTGGGGCGGCAGGAGGTCGTTCCGGTGCCCGTGCTGCACGGGCGGCAGGTGGTGCTGGGGTTTCGCCTCGGGACCTTCGCCTACCTGACGGACTGCAACGCGATTCCCGACACGTCCTGGCCCCTGCTCGAGGGGCTGGACGTCCTGGTGATCGATGCGCTTCGGCATCGTCCGCATCCGACGCATTTCACTGTGGCCGAGGCGCTCGCGGTGGTCGAGCGCCTGAAGCCGGGCCGGGCCCTGCTGACCCACATCTGCCACGATCTGCCTCACGCCGCCACGAACGCCGCGCTGCCGCCGGGCGTGGAACTGGCGTACGACGGTCTTTCGCTCACCCTGCCGCTCGGCGGCTGATCCCTGATCCCTGATCCCCGCCTTTCCCTGTCGCCTGTCGCCTGTCGCCTGTCGCCTGTCGCCTGTCGCCTGTCT
>CAZMUG010000084.1:0-10598 GCA_964569165.1 uncultured Gaiellales bacterium | reverse complement strand
ACGTGCGCGATCTCGAGCTCCGGGTTCAGGATCTCGAGGTCGGCCGGCGCCTCGATGTCGGCGGCGGTGACGACGCCCGCGCCCTTCTTCGCGATGTAGACCTCGATCTCGGGGGATGCGCCGTGCAGGCGGACGATGAGGCTCTTCAGGTTGAGGATGATGTCGGTGACGTCCTCGCGGACGCCCGGCAGCGTCGTGAACTCGTGCGCGACGCTCTCGATCTTCACGGCGGTGACTGCGGCGCCCTCGAGCGACGAGAGGAGCACGCGCCGGAGCGAGTTCCCGAAGGTGTGCCCGAAGCCGCGGTCGAGAGGCTCGATCGCGAACACGCCGCGGTGCTCGTCGGCCTCCTCGTGGACGATCTTCGGGGTCTGGAACTCCATCAAGCTGGTGCGAACTGCCAAGTTGGATCCTTTCCCTAAGCGGTGGGGTTACTTCGAGTAGAGCTCGACGATCAGCGACTCCTGCACGGGAGCGTCGATCTCGGCACGCTCGGGCCACTTGAGGACCGTGCCCGTGAGCCCGTCGTGATCGGCCTGGAGCCAGGGGGCCACCGAGGCGGTGAGGTCGGTCGCGTCGCGGACGAGCTGCTCGGCCGTGCTGCCCTGCCGGAGCGAGACGACGTCGTCGGGGCGGACGCCGTAGCTCGGGATGTTCACCCTGCGCCCGTTGACCTGGAAGTGCCCGTGGCGCACGAGCTGTCGCGCCTGCGCGCGCGAGCCCGCGAAGCCGAGGCGATAGACGACGTTGTCGAGGCGCGTCTCGAGCATCCGGAGCAGGTTCTCGCCCGGGGCACCCTGCGCGCGGCTCGCCTTCTCGTACGTGATGCGGAACTGCTTCTCGAGGAGCCCGTAGTAGCGCCGCGCCTTCTGCTTCTCGCGGAGCTGCAGCAGGTACTGGCTCTGCTTGATGCGGCCGCGGCCGTGCTCGCCCGGCGGGTAGCGGCGCCGCTCGACGGCGCACTTCTCGGTCAGGCAGCGCTCGCCCTTCAGGAAGAGCTTGACGCCCTCCCGGCGGCAGATGCGGCACTTGGGCCCGATGTCGCGAGCCATGGCGCTAGACCCTCCGCCTCTTCCGCTGCCGCACGCCGTTGTGCGCCTGCGGGGTCACGTCCTTCACGCCGAGGATCTCGAGCCCGGCGGCCTGGAGCGAGCGGATCGCCGTCTCCCGTCCCGAGCCCGGGCCCTTCACGAAGACCTCCACCTTCTGCAGGCCGTGCTCCATGCCCTTGCGCGCGGCTGCGTCCGCCGTGACCTGGGCCGCGAACGGCGTGGACTTCCGCGAGCCCTTGAAGCCGGCCGAGCCGGCGGACTCCCAGACGATGACGTTGCCCTCGGCGTCGGTCAGCGTGACGATCGTGTTGTTGAACGACGTCTTGATGTGCGCCTGGCCGATGGCGATGTTCTTCCGGACCCGGCGGCGCGTCCGGCCGCGCGAGGCGGCTTTGCGAGGGGGTGCCATCGACGCTCCTACTTCGCCTTCTTGCCGCGTCCGACGGTCTTCTTGGGGCCCTTGCGCGTGCGCGCGTTCGTCTTCGTGCGCTGGCCGCGGACGGGGAGTCCGCGCCGGTGGCGGATCCCGCGGTAGGAGCCGATCTCGGAGAGCCGCTTGATCGCCTGGCCCCGGTCGCGCCGGAGATCGCCCTCGACCTCGAGCTCCGAGTCGATGTAGTTCCGGAGCTTCGTGACCTCCTCGTCCGTGAGGTCGCGAACCTTCTCGTCCGGGTCGAGCTCGAGCTCCTTGACGATCTTCTGCGCGGTCGAGCGGCCGATCCCGTAGATGTAGGTCAGCCCGACCTCGAGCCGCTTCTGCGTGGGAAGGTTGACGCCGGCGATGCGTGCCATGCGCTCCTAGCCCTGCCTCTGCTTGTGCCGCGGGTTCGAGCAGATGACCATGGTCCGTCCGTGCCGCTTGATCACGCGGCAGCGGTCACACATCGGCTTGACGGACGGGCGTACTTTCATCGGCTCCTACTACTTCATCCGGAAGGTGATGCGACCGCGGGTCAGGTCGTACGGAGAGAGCTCGACCTTGACCCGGTCGCCGGGGAGGATGCGGATGTAGTGCTTGCGCATCTTCCCGGAGATCCGGGCGAGCACGCTGTGTCCGTTGTCGAGCTGGACCCGGAACATCGTGCTCGGCAGGGCCTCGACGACCTCGCCTTCGATCTCGATCTTCTCTTCCTTGACTGCCACTTCCGTGCGCGGCGTACCCTCTCGATCGTTGCTGGACTCTGCTCGGTGCGAGGCCTCGGCCTGGCACCGCTCGTTCTCGGCACGGCGCGACGATGTTGCGGCCGGCGCCGCGGCCGGTCATCGTAGCAGACGACTGCGCGACGACATGGCGCGTTCGGCCGTCTTGCCCCGGCGCGTTGCCCACGGGCACGATGTGCGCATGGACCGGGCGCAGGCCGCGACGATCGTGTCGGCCCTCGCAGCCTTCACGGGCCTGCAGGCGCTCTGGATCTCGCGGGCACTGGATCGGGTGTCCGCCGCGCTCGACCGGATCGAAGCGCGTCTCGACTAGACCCCGACGCGGCCCGGCACGCCCACGCGCGGCGTGAGGATGCGCGGCCCGTCGCCCGTGATCGCGACCGTGTGCTCGAAGTGCGCGGACATCGACCCGTCCGCCGTCCGGATCGTCCAGCCGTCCTCCATCAGGAGGACGTCCGGGCCACCGGCCGTGATCATCGGCTCGATCGCGATCGTCATCCCCTCCGAGAGACGCGGGCCGCGGCCGGGCTGGCCGAAGTTCGGCACGTGCGGGTCCTCGTGGTAGTAGCGCCCCACCCCGTGCCCGACGAGGCTGCGGACGACCTGGAACCCCTGGCTCTCGACGACCTCCTGGACGGCCGAGGAGATGTCGCCGACACGGTTCCCCGCGACGGCCTGCGCGATGCCGGCTGCGAGCGCATCCTGCGCCGTGTCGAGGAGCCGCTGCGACCGCGGCTCGATCTCGCCGACCGCGAACGTGTACGCGCTGTCGGCGATCGCCCCGCCGAGCGTGGCTCCGACGTCGATCGTGACGAGGTCGCCCTCGCGGACGGCGTACCCGTCCGGGATGCCATGGACGACGACGTCGTTGACGGAGATGCAGATCGCCTTCGGATAGCCCTTGTAGCCCTCCGAGGTCGGAGTGCCGCCGTGCTCGCGGATGAACGCACCGGCCGCGTCGTCCAGCGCCTCTGTCGTCACGCCCGGGGTGACCAGCCCTCCGACGTGCGCGATCGTCTCCGCGACCAGCGCCCCCGCCGCCGCGATCTTCTCGATCTCGCGGGCGCTCTTGCGGATGATCACCGGACGGCCCCGGACTCGCCGAGAGCAGCCTCGATCGCCGAGTAGACCGCCTCCACCGTCTGCTCCCCATCCACGAGAGCGAGCTCGCCGGCCGCGCGGTAGCGCTCGACCACCGGACGGGTCAGCTCGTGGTAGAGGCGCAGCCGGTTCGCGATCGCCTCCGGAGTATCGTCCGCGCGGCCCTCCTCCGCAGCCCGGCCGAGCATCCGGCTCGTCGCCTCCTCGTCCGAGACCTCGAGCAGGACGACGGTGTCGAGCGGCTTGCCGATCGCGTCCAACATCGCGTCGAGCGCCTCGGCCTGCGAGACGGTGCGCGGGAACCCGTCGAGCACGAACCCGTCCTCGCCCGCGAGCCGCTCCCGGATCAGCTCCACCATCAGGTCGTCGGGGACGAGGTCGCCCCGCTCGAGGATCGGCTGCACGCGCCTTCCGAGCTCGGTCCCGTCCGCAACGGCCTCCCTGAGGATGTCACCGGTCGCGATGTGCGGGACGCCGTGCGCATCCGCGATCCGCTTCGCCTGCGTGCCCTTCCCGGAGCCCTGGGACCCGAGGATCAAGACCCTCACGCCGGCCCCGCTACTTGAGGAAGCCCTCGTAGGAGCGCATCATCATCTGCGACTCCATCTGGCGCATGGTGTCCAGCGCGACACCGACCGCGATCAGCACCGAGGTGCCGCCGAGCGCTCCGGCGCTCGCCTGGGAGAAGCCGCCGTACGCGATGAAGAGGCTCGGAAGCACGGCCACGAGCGCGAGGAAGAGGGAGCCCGGCAGCGTCAGCCGTGAGAGCACGCGGTCGAGGTACTGCGCCGTCGGCGGCCCCGGCCGGATGCCCGGGATGTAGCCGCCGTAGCGCCGCAGGTTGTCGGCCTGGTCCACCGGGTTGAACTGGACCGCCGTGTAGAAGTACGTGAAGACGACGATCAGCAGGCCCTCGATCATCAGATAGATCCAGTTGCCCGGCTGGAAGTGCTCGTTGACGAAGTCCCGCGACGCCGGGAAGTACTGCGCGATCGTGGGCGGGAAGGCGAGGATCGCGGCCGCGAAGATGATCGGGATGACGCCGGCCATGTTGACGCGCAGCGGGAGGTAGGTCGAGCCGCCCGCGGTCATCTTGCGGCCGACCATCCGCTTCGCGTACTGGATCGGGATCCGCCGCTGGCCCTCCTGGACGAACACCACCGCCGCGGTGATCCCCACCGCGATCAGCGGGAAGAAGAGCTTCTCCATGGGGCCGCCGTTCCACCAGGCGGCGATGCCGAGCGGGACCCCGACGAGGATCGAGGCGAAGATCAGGATGGAGATGCCGTTGCCGATGCCCCGCTTGGTGATGAGCTCGCCCATCCACATGAGGAGCGTCGTCCCGGCAGTGAGGCTGACGACGATGAGCACCATCTCACCCGAGCCCGCGTCGAGCGCGCCCTGGTTCTTGAAGAGGAAGGCGTACCCGGTCGCCTGCGCGGCGGCGAGGACGACGGTCAGGTACCTCGTGTACTGCGTGATCTTGGCGTAGCCCGCCTCACCCTCCTTCTGCAGCTCGCCGAGCCGCGGGATGACGACGGTCATCAGCTGGATGATGATCGAGGCCGTGACGTACGGCATGATCCCCAGCGCGAACAGGGAGAACTGCGAGAGCGCGCCGCCCGAGAAGAGGTTCAGCAGGCCGAGGATCGTGCCGCCCTGCCCGGAGAAGTAGTCCTTGATCGTGTCGGAGTCGACACCCGGCGCGGGGATCCACGAGCCCAGGCGGTACAGGGCGAGGATCAGCGCCGTGAAGAGGACGCGGCGGCGGAGCTCCGGCACCCGCCATGCGTTCGCCAGCCAGCTGAACACCGCCGGGTTCTACTCCTCGGTCGCGGGCTCGGGCTCGTCGGAGGCCGTCTCCGCCGGCGCCTCGGGCCCGGGCTCCTCGGCGACGGGGGCGGCTGCCCTGTGGCGCTTGCGCTTGCGCTCAACGGGCTCCTTCAGCCGGATCACCGAGCCGCCGGCCGCCTCGATCTTCTCCGCCGCCGACCTGGAGAAGGAGTGAGCCGTGACCGAGAGCTTCTTCGTCAGCTCGCCGTCGCCGAGCACCTTGACGTCGATCGACAGCTTGTCGATGAGCCCGGCGGCCCGAAGCGCCTCGAGCGTGACCTCGGCGCCCGCCTCGAACCGCGCCTCGAGGTCGCCGACGTTCACGGGCTGGCTGTACGTGCGGAAGGGGCCGATCGGCATCGCATCCGCGGACGTGTTGCCGCGGAGCTTTCCGGTCCGCATGTCGATGGGCATCTGCCCGCCCTCGAAGCCCGCGGGCATCGTGTGCGAGCCCGAGCGGGACTTCTGGCCCTTGATGCCGCGGCCGGAGTAGCGCCCCTTGCCCGAGCCGAGGCCGCGTCCCACGCGCTTGCGGCTCTTGCGCGCCTGCGCCGGCTTCAGGTTCGAGAGGTTCAGCTCGTCGGCCATCGCTCAGGCCTCCTCGACCCGGACGAGGTGCCGGACGTGGCGAAGCATGCCCTGCAGCTGGCGCGAGTCCTCGTGCTCGGCGCTCCGGCCGATCTTCCCCAGGCCGAGCGCGCGCAGCGTGCCCTCGTGCCTGTAGGTCTGCCCGATGTTGCTCCGGACCTGGGTGATCTTGACCTTGCTCACGCCTCGACCTCCTCCGCGACGGGCTCGGCGGTCTCGGCCGCGGCCTCCGCGTCCACGAGCGCGGCGTCGGCCTCGTCCGTGACGGCCAGCCCCCCGCGCGGAACGGGCAGCACCTCGGCGATCGTCTTCCCGCGGAGCTGCGCGACCTCCTCGGGCCGTACCAGCCGTCGGAGCCCGTCGATGGTGGCGCGCGTCATGTTGATCGGGTTCGTCGTGCCGAGGCTCTTCGCGAGCACGTCGCGAATGCCGGCCAGCTCGAGCACCGCCCGGACACCGGCCCCGGCGATCACGCCCGTTCCCTCGCTCGCCGGCCGGAGCACGACGCGGGCGGCGTCGGACCGCCCGACGATCTCGTGGGTGATGGTCTGCCCGTGCTTCGGCACCGTGAAGATGTTCTTGCGGGCGTCGTCGACGGCCTTCGAGATGGCGAGCGGGACCTCCCGCGCCTTCCCGTAGCCGAGGCCGACCCGGTCCACCTCGTCGCCGATGACGACGAGCGCTGTGAACGAGAACCGCCGCCCGCCCTTCACGACCTTGGCGACGCGGTTGATCTCGATGACCCGCTCCTTGAGCTCGCGGGTCTCGGCTGCTTCGGTCACGCTCAAAACTGGAGCCCTCCCTCGCGGGCGCCCTCCGCGAGGGCCTTCACGCGTCCGTGGTACAGGTAGCCGCTGCGGTCGAACACGCAGCTCTCGATGCCGGCGGTCTTCGCCGCCTCCGCGAGCGCCTTGCCGACGGCCTCTGCCTGCTCGATCTTGGGCCCGGCGGGCTTGCCCACCGACATCCAGCTGGCAGAGGCCAGCGTCCGGCCCGTCTCGTCGTCGACGAGCTGGGCGAGGATCCCTCGGTTCGAGCGGAACACCGTCAGACGGGGCCGCTCGGCCGTGCCGGCAACCTTGCCGCGGACCCGGCGATGGCGGCGCAGGCGCGCCTCACGCTTCGTGACCGTGCTCATGCGCGCTTGCCCACCTTCCTGCGAACCTGCTCGCCGCGGTAGCGGATGCCCTTGCCCTTGTACGGCTCCGGCGGGCGGACCTTGCGGATCTCCGCGGCCGTCTGTCCCACCATCTGCTTGTCGATGCCCTTGACGACGATCTCCGTCGGCGTCGGGACGTCGAACGAGATCCCCGTCCGCGGCTTCACGAGGACCGGGTGCGAGTACCCCATCGCGAGCTCGAGGTCGGCCCCCTTGAGCTGCGCCCGGTAGCCGACGCCCTGGATCTCGAGGTGCTTCTCGAAACCCTGCGTCACGCCCTCGACCATGTTGGCGACGAGTGTCCTCGTGAGCCCGTGCAGCGCCCGGTCCTCGCCGCGGTCCGTGGGGCGCGAGACCGTGACCTCCGAGGCGCCGACGTCGATCTGCATCCGCATGGGGACCATCTGGCTGAGCTCGCCGAGCGGGCCCTTCACGTCCACGCGACCGGGGTGCACGTCCACGGTTACGCCCGCGGGAACCTCGATCGGCCTGCGTCCGATCCGGGACATGGCTACCAGACGAAGGCGATCACCTCGCCGCCCACGCCGCGCTCCGCGGCCTGGCGGTGAGTGATCACGCCGGTCGGGGTGGACATGATCGCGGTGCCGAGCCCGCCGAGCACGCGGGGAAGCCGGTCCTTGCCCGCATACACGCGGCGGCCCGGCTTGGACACCCGCTTGAGGTCGGTGATGACGCGTCGCCGGTCGCGCCCGAACTTCAGGTCGACGACCAGCGTGCGGTACGGGAGCGGCTGGCCCTTGGCATCGGGCACGTCGATCACGCGGAAGTCCTTGATGTAGCCCTCGTCCTTGAGGATGCGCGCGATCTCCTCCTTCATCCGGGAGGTCGGCATCGACGCGGAGTCGTGCAGCGCGCGGTTCGCGTTGCGGATCCGGGTCAGCATGTCGGCGATCGGGTCGGTCAGCACGGTCGTTCCTCTCTACCAGCTCGACTTCGTCATTCCGGGAACCGCGCCCTGGTGCGCGAGCTCGCGAAGGCAGATGCGGCACAGCCCGAACTTCCGATAGACGGCGCGCGGGCGGCCGCAGCGGTTGCAGCGGGTGTACTCCCGCACCTTGTACTTCGACCTGCGCTGCTGCTTGACGACGAGCGACTTCTTGGCCACTAGCGTTCCCTTCTCTCCGTCGCGAACGGGAGCCCGAGGGCGCCGAGGAGGGCGCGGCCGTGCTCGTCCGTCTTCGCCGACGTCGTGATGGCGATGTCGAGCCCGCGGATCGACGGCACCTGGTCGTAGTCGATCTCGGGGAAGATGATCTGCTCGCGGATGCCGATCGAGTAGTTCCCGCGCCCGTCGAAGGAGCCGGGATCGAGGCCGCGGAAGTCGCGGATGCGCGGAAGCGCGATCGAGGCGAGTCGGTCGAGGAACTCGTACATCCGAGCGCCCCGCAGCGTCACGCGCGCGCCGACGGGCATCCCCTCGCGCAGCTTGAAGCTCGCGATCGACTTCTTCGCCCTGCGCACGTGCGCGCGCTGGCCGGCGATGAGCGTCAGCTCGTCGATCGCGGCGTCGAGGGCCTTGGCGTCGGTCTTCGCCTCGCCGACGCCCATGTTGAGCGTCACCTTCGTGACGTGCGGGACGTCCATCGACGAGGAGAGCCCGAGCTCCTCCTGGAGGCGCGTGCGGATCTCGTCCTGGTAGCGCGCCTTGAGGCGCGGCACGTAGGTGTCCATGGCCGGCGCGCTCACCGGTCGATCTCCTGGCCGCAGCCCTCGCGCTTGCAGACGCGGACACGGACCGTCTCGCCCTTGACTTCCTTCTCCGCCATGGCCACCCGGGTCGGGTTGCCGCACACCGGGCACACGACCATCACGTTCGCAACGGGTACCGGCGCCGGCTTCTCGAGGATGCCCCCGGGAACGATCTGGGCGCCGCCCATGCGCGAGGAGTCGCGGATCGGGCGCGGGCGCGTGTGCCGCTTGGCGACGTTCAGGTTCTCGACGATGACGCGGCGCTCCGAGGGACGCGCCTCGATCACCCGGCCCCGCTTCCCGCGGTCCTTGCCGGTGAGGATCTGGACGAGGTCGCCCTTCTTCACTTTCATCTTGGTGGCCATTCGCTACAGGACCTCGGGGGCGAGACTGACGATCTTCATGAAGTTCTTCTCTCGGAGCTCGCGCGCGACGGGGCCGAAGATGCGCGTGCCGCGCGGGTTGGACTGAGGGTCGATGAGGACGGCGGCGTTCTCGTCGAAGCCGATGAGCGTGCCGTCGTCCCGGCTGTAGGGCTTCTTCGTCCGGACGACGACCGCCCGCACGACTTCACCCTTCTTCACCGCGCCCTGGGGCGTGGCGGACTTCACGGTAGCAATGATCACGTCGCCGACCCGCGCGTAGCGCCGGTGCGAGCCGCCGAGCACGCGGATGCACAGGAGCTCGCGAGCCCCCGTGTTGTCCGCGACGCGGAGACGCGACTCCTGCTGGATCACTTCGCAGCCTCCACGATCTCCTGCAGCCGCCAGCGCTTGAGCTTGGAGAGCGGGCGCGTCTCGACGATGCGCACGACGTCGCCGGGCTTCGCCTCGTTCCGCTCGTCGTGGGCGTGGAACTTGGTGCTGCGACGGATCACCTTCTTGTAGGTCGGGTGCACCTTCACGACGTCCACGCGGACGACGATGGTCTTGTCCGCGGCCGCGGAGACGACAGTCCCCTGCCGCTCCTGGCGGCGCCCTCGGGCGTGCTCGGGCTTCGGCAGGCGTGTGATGGGCTTGCGCTCGGTCGACGCCACTCGCTTGGGGCGTGTCTTCTTGGGGCGCTCGGAGCGCGGGAGGCGCTTCTTCTTCTTCCGGGAGGCCGCGGAGGCCGCGGAGGCCGCGGAGGCCGCTTCAGCGGTCTCCTGGGAGGCCCCTTCAGGGGTCTCCCCGCTCTCCTCTGCCTGGGAGGCCGCGGAGGCCGCTTCAGCGGTCTCCTGGGAGGCCGCGGAGGCCGCTTCAGCGGTCTCCGGCTCTGCGGTGGTCTCGCTCTCGTTCTGGTTCTCGTCAGCCATGACTCAGGGTTCCTCGCTCGCGCTCGTTCTGAACGGTCAGGATGCGGGCGATCTCACGCTTCGCGTGGCGCAGGCGGGCGCTGTTCTCGAGCACACCCGTCGCCGACTGGAAGTGGAGGTTGAAGAGCTCCTGGCGGGTCTCCGCCAGCTTCCGCACCAGCTCGTCGTCCGTCAGGTCGCGGAGCTCTCTAGCTCTCAAAGAGATCAGCCTCCCGCTTCACGAACTTCGTCTTGATCGGGAGCTTCTGGCCGGCGAGGCGAAGCGCCTCCTTCGCGAGCGGCTCGGGGACGCCGCCGAGCTCGAACATGACACGGCCCGGCCGGACCACGGCCACCCAGCCCTCCGGGGAGCCCTTGCCCGAGCCCATGCGGGTCTCTGCCGGCTTCTTGGTGAACGGCTTGTCGGGGAAGAGGTTGATCCACACCTTCCCGGACCGCCGGATCTTCCTCGTCGCCGCGATCCGGGCAGCCTCGATCTGCCGGTTGGTGATCCAGCCGGCCTCGAGCGCCTTCAGCCCGAAGTCGCCGAACTGGACCGCCGTCTGGCCTCTCGAGTACCCCGCCCGGCGACCTCGATGATGGCGCCGGAACTTCGTCTTGCGCGGCATCAGCATCAGACGTCACCCCCGGAGGCACCTTCAGGGGTCTCCGCAGTGGCCGCTTCAGCGGTCTCCGGGCTCACGGGGGCCACTTCAGTGGT
>CAZMUG010000083.1:0-10878 GCA_964569165.1 uncultured Gaiellales bacterium | reverse complement strand
GGGGCAGATGGTCGATGCGATCGAGTACGTGCTGGAGCAGGCCGACAACAAGGCCGGCGACTACGACATCGAGTACGAGTCGTTCGACGACGCGATCGCGTCCACGGGGAACTGGGACGAGGCCACGTGCGCCTCGAACGCCCGCACCTACGCGGACGACGAGAGCATCGTCGGCGTCATCGGGACGTACAACTCCGGTTGCGCGGCGATCATCATGCCGATCCTCAACGAGGCCGGCGTTGCGATGGTCAGCCCGGCGAACACGTATGCCGGTCTCACCCACGCCGCCCCCGGCACCGAGGACGGCGAGCCGGACAAGTACTTCCCGACCGGCACGCGCAACTACGTCCGCGTCGTTGCCTCCGACGACTACCAGGGCAAGGCGGGCGCGTCGTTCATGAAGGACGAGCTCGGCGTGACGAGCGTCTTCATCCTCGACGACAAGGAGCTGTACGGAAAGGGCGTCGCCGACGCGTTCGAGGACGCCGCCAACGACATCGGCCTGAAGGTGGCCGGGCACGAGGGCTGGGACAAGGACGCGCCGAACTACACCGCGCTGATGACGAAGATCAAGGCCACCGGCGCGAACGGCATCTACATCGGAGGCGTCTCGCCGAACAACGGCGGCCAGCTGATCAAGGACAAGGTCGCCGTGCTCGGCGACAACGAGGCGGTCAAGCTCCTCGTGTCCGACGGCTTCGTCCTCGACTCCCTGTTCGAGGATGCCGGTGCCGACAACGCCAACGGTGCCTACGGAACCGCCCCGACGCTCCCGGCGAGCCAGCTCACCGGCAGCGGAGCGGAGTTCCGGGACGGCTTCCAGGAGTCGATCGGAGCCGACGAGAACATCCAGGTGTACACGCTCTACGCCGCCACGGCGACGCAGATGCTCCTGGAGGCGATCGCCAACTCCGACGGGTCGCGCGAGGACATCGTCTCGAAGCTCTTCGCGACGAGCCTCGACGACACCGCTACCGGCCCGATGTCCTTCAACTCGGACGGAGACCCGTCCGAGGGGACGGAGCAGCTCTTCAAGGCCAACGGCGGTACCGCCACCTGGGAGTGGGAGAAGTCCCTAGCAGTCGAGTAGCACGAACCGATCGAGGGGGCCGGCCCAGGCCGGCCCCCTACCTCCTCCCGTGACCGACGTTCCTGCTCCCGCACCCGTCGCTCCACCCAGGCGAATCCCGGTCTCGGACCTCCTGCGCTGGATCTTCGGCGCGCTCATCCTGCTCGTGGTCGGGTACTGGCTCGTCTCGTCCGCGCTCGAGGAGCCGCAGCGCTTCCTCCAGGTCACGGTGATCGGGCTCTCCAACGGGATGATCTACGCCCTCGTCGCACTCGGGTACACGCTCGTCTACGGGATCATCGAGCTCATCAACTTCGCCCACGGCGACATCTTCATGCTGGGGACGTTCGAGACCGATTCCGTCTTTGCCGACGGGTCGTTCCAGATCCCCCTCCTCTTCTTCACCGTCGCGATCCCGATCGGGAGCGCCGCTACCGTCGACAGCTCCGGGCTCGAGAAGGCGTACGCGATCGGGGCCGCGCTCGTCTTCTCGGTCCTCCTGTGCATGACGGTGAACGTCCTGATCGAGC
The DNA here is from genome assembly GCA_964569165.1 of uncultured Gaiellales bacterium. Taxonomy (GTDB): domain Bacteria; phylum Actinomycetota; class Thermoleophilia; order Gaiellales; family Gaiellaceae; genus GMQP-bins7. The sequence continues at coordinate 9,279 of CAZMUG010000083.1, read as the reverse complement.
GAATCGGCTACAGGCCGCTACGGAACCAGCCCCGGCTCGCGCCCCTGATCACCGCGATCGGGTTCTCGTTCATCCTCCAGGGGATCGGGCTCGCCTGGAAGGGCGAGGGGCGGATCGCCGTGCCGCAGCTCGTCCCGAACACGGTGCTCATCGGCGACGGCGGAACGTGGCTCGACGTCGGCGACGCGCCGTTCTACACCGTCCGCGACCTGATCGTGCTCGTCATCACCGCCGGCGTCCTGCTCGCGCTCACGTACCTCGTCCAGAGGACGCGCTCCGGGAAGGCGATGCGGGCGACGGCCCAGGACCGCGACGCCGCGGCGATGATGGGCATCTCGGTCGACCGCACGATCTCCTTCACCTTCGCGCTCGGGGGCGCGATCGCCGGCGCCGGCGCGGTCGTCTACGCCCTCTACAACGGGACGACGTACTTCAACCTCGGGTTCCGGGTCGGGCTCATCGCCTTCACCGCCGCCGTCCTCGGCGGGATCGGGAACCTGTCCGGCGCCGTCCTCGGCGGCATCGTCATCGGGCTCGTCTTCAACTACTCGGACGGGTTCGGCGACGCGCGCTGGACGTACACGATCATCTTCACGATCCTGATCCTGATCCTCGTCTTCAGGCCGTCCGGGCTTCTCGGCGAGCAGACCCCCGAGGGCCAGTGACGGGCACCGAGGGAACCGGGGCGCGCTCGCAGGCACGGGCCCTTCTCGGCGACTGGCGGCGCTGGCTTCCCTGGGCGGTGGCCGCGATCGCGCTCACGTACCCGTTCTGGTTCAACCTCCCCCCGTTCAGCTACCTGATGCTGGACACCCTCGGCCTCGAGGTGGACGTCGTCATCCTCATGCTCGTCTACGTCATGCTCGCTCTCGGCCTCAACATCGTCGTCGGGTACGCGGGCCTGCTCGACCTCGGGTACGTCGCGTTCTTCGCCCTCGGCGCCTACACCGTCGGCTGGTTCGCATCGGACAAGTTCTCCGGGGTCGAGTTCCGGTTCCTGACGAACGCTCCCGAAGGCACCGAGGGCGTCCACCTCAACATGTGGCTCGTGATCCTCCTCGGCGGCGCCGTCGCCGCCGTCGCCGGCGTCATCATCGGCTGGCCCACCCTCCGCCTTCGCGGCGACTACCTCGCCATCGTCACCCTCGGGTTCGGCGAGATCATCCCGGACGTCTTCCGCAACGCGGACGCGCTCCCGGTGCCCACGGGCCTGAAGCTGGGCCTGCCGTTCGTCGTGTTCTCGGACATCAACCTGACGAACGGCGTGCGCGGCGTGCGCAGCCTGGACCGGCCCGGGTTCGGCGAGAACCTCGACGTCTGGACCGGCGGGGTGCTCCCGGAGCGGTACTCGGGCATCGACCTGAACCCCTGGTACTTCACGATCCTCGCGATGGTCCTGGTCACGATCTTCGTGATCCGGCGCCTCGAGCGCTCGAAGATGGGGCGCGCGTGGATCGCGATCCGCGAGGACGAGATCGCCGCCTCCGCGATGGGCGTGCCGCTCATGCGCACGAAGCTGTGGGCGTACGGGATCGGAGCCATCTTCGGCGGCCTCGTGGGCGCCTACTACGGGTCGTTCATCGGCTCCGTCTTCCCGACGAGCTTCTCCTTCGCGATCTCGGTGTACGTCCTCGTCATGGTCGTCGTCGGGGGCATGGGGAACATCTGGGGCGTGGTGATGGGTGCGCTCGTCCTCGAGTACCTGAACTTCAAGGGCCTCGAGAAGATCGGGGACGGGATCAACAACGGGATCGACCTCGTCGGGATCGACCACGCAGTGGAGATCCCGCGGTTCAAGGCGCTGATCTTCGGGGTCCTGCTCGTCTCGATGATGCTGCTCAGGCCCGAGGGCCTCGTCCCGAGCGCCCGCCGGAGAGCCGAGCTCCACGAGGCATCCGACCTTCCCGAGCCCGACCTCTACGACGACCTCTACGACGTGCGGCGCGAGGGGGCGACGTGACCGAGGCGAACCTTCTCCTCACGGCACAGGGGGTCCGGAAGGAGTTCGGCGGCCTCGTCGCGGTGAACGACGTCGACTTCACGATCCCGAAGCAGAAGATCGTGAGCCTGATCGGCCCGAACGGCGCGGGCAAGACGACGTTCTTCAACATGCTCACCGGCGTCTACCGGCCGACGGCGGGCGAGATCGTGTTCCACGGCGTGCGCATCACGGGCCTGCCGCCGCACAAGGTGACCCAGCTCGGGATGGCGCGCACCTTCCAGAACATCCGCCTCTTCCACAACATGTCGGCCGTCGAGAACGTGCAGGTCGCGATGCACAGCCGGCTCAAGGGCGGCGTCCTGGCCTCCATCCTGAGAACGCCGCGCCTCAGGGCCGAGGAGGCCGGGGCGGAGGCCCGCGCGCGGGAGCTCCTCGCCTTCTGCGGCCTCGACGCCCACCAGTTCGAGGAGTACGGCAAGAACCTCCCCTACGGCGACCAGCGCCGACTCGAGGTCGCCCGCGCGCTCGCGAGCGATCCCGTGCTCCTCCTGCTCGACGAGCCGACCGCCGGCATGAACCCGCAAGAGACCGCGGACTTCGTCGAGTTCGTCCGGACGCTCCGCGACGAGCGCGATCTCACGGTCCTTCTCATCGAGCACGACATGAAGCTCGTCATGGGCGTCTCGGACCGCGTGACCGTCCTCGACTACGGCACGAAGATCGCGGAGGGCAGCCCGGCCGAGGTGCAGCGAGACCCGCGCGTGATCGAGGCGTATCTGGGGAAGGCGGCGACGGCATGAGCGAGCCGGGCGCCGGCAACGGCAGGAACGTGCTCCTCGAGCTGGAGGACGTGCACACGTACTACGGTGCGATCCACGCGCTCAAGGGAATCTCGCTCGAGGTCCGGGAAGCCGAGATCGTGACCCTGATCGGCGCCAACGGCGCGGGGAAGTCCACGACGCTCCGCTCGATCAACGGGCTGAACCACCCGAGGCAGGGGCGGATCACGTTCCAGGGCAAGGACATCACGACGACCCCCGCCCACGAGGTCGTGAAGATGGGCATCTCGCAGTCGCCGGAGGGCAGACACGTCTTCCCGCGCATGACCGTCCTGGAGAACCTCGAGATGGGCGCGTACCAGCGGCAGATGGGGACGCCCGAGTACCGGGAGGACCTCGAGCGCGTGTTCACGCTCTTCCCGCGCCTGAAGGAGCGGGAGGGCCAGAAGGCGGGGACGCTGTCCGGCGGAGAGCAGCAGATGCTCGCGATGGGGCGGGCCCTGATGGCACGGCCGAAGCTCCTCCTGCTCGACGAGCCGTCGATGGGGCTGGCGCCGATCTTCGTCGAGAGGATCTTCGAGATCGTCGTCGAGATCAACAAGCAGGGGACGCCGGTCCTGCTCGTCGAGCAGAACGCGCTCATGGCGCTCGAGGTCGCGAACCGTGGCTACGTGCTCGAGACCGGGACGGTGAAGCTCGCCGACACGGCCGCCGCCCTGCGGCAGGACGACGAGGTTCGCAAGGCGTACCTCGGCGAGGAGTAGCCCTACCCGACGAGCAGGGGTGCGTAGGGCGGGGCCAGGAGGACGCCCACGCGAGCCCGCCCGCCGGCCAGACCGTGCGCCATCTCGAGCGCGCTCGCGAGCGAGTGGGTCGGCACGAAGCCGAACGTCTTCGCCGCGGCCGCGTCCCGGCTTCCGGCCACGAGGACGCGCCCGAGGCGCGAGAGCGCCGGTGCACAGCCAGCCCAGTCGGCGAAGGGGAGGAGGGGGTGGCAGGTTCTTCCTGCGCGGTACTCGGCGAGGCCGCGGGCGTCGGTCGCCGCCCTCTCCTCTGCGGCGACGAGTGCCTCCGGGCCCGCACCGACGGCGTCGAAGACCGCCCGGTAGGGGTCGCGCCCTCCGTGCACGAACCGTCTCCGGAACGCGTGGGCGAGCACGAGGGTCCCTCCGTCCGTGACCGGGAACGAGTCACGCCAGAGGCGGAGCGCGTGCCCGAGCGCGATCGCGGCGGTCGTCACCGGGTTGAGCGGCAGGTACGGCAGATGGGGGCCGGCCCAGGGGGTTCCGAGCACGAGAGCATCGACGGGCCCGGCCATGCGCGCGCCCCGCCGCTCGATGCTCCGGAGCAGCGCCTCGGCATGGGCCACGGACGGCGGCCCGGCGTAGACCGCGGTCGTCGCGAGCTGCCTCCTCTGCGAGTCGAGGACGGCTCTGCGAAGCCCTCCCGGGAGCACCGAGAAGCCGAACCGGAACGGCGAGCGGCGAACGTGGTCGAGCGACGAGGCCTCGTGCGGGTAGTCGCGGTAGAGGCCGGTCAGTCTGGGGTGGTCGAGCGCGAGCGAGACGGCGACGAGCGGGACGCGCTCCCCCAGGGCCGACTCGACGCTGAGGGCCGTCCGCCACTCGGGCGCCCCCGAGGCCTCGACCAGCGACCTCGCGCCAGCCGTTGCACGCACGGTGGACGCGTCGCAGGCCGCGAGCAGTGACGCAGGGCCGCCGTGGAGAATGGTCTCCGCGGCCGAGACGACGACGACGGCGTCGGCCTCGACGAGCGCCGGGGAGATCGAGATCGCCCGCCCGTCGCGGTCGGCGAGCGCCTCGAGCCCCGCGTCGGAGGCATCGTGGACGAGCACGCGCCCGTGGTAGGACCGTGCCTTCGGGCGTGGCAGGAGCTCCTCGAGCTCGCGCCGGCCGAGGCGCCGTCCCAGCCCGCCTGCGACGACGATCGTCAGGCGCTCGTCCTGCACGCCGCACCGCGCCAGCTCGTCTACGACCGCGGCGAGAGCCTCCCGTCGTGGATCTTCCGGTGCTCCCGGGAGCGGCAGCGACGGCGGCTGGACGACGATCGTCACGCGATGTCCGCGCCCGACCATCGACTCGAGCGGAGGCCCTGCGAGCGGGAACCGCAGTGCGTCCCGGACGGCGGGGCCCGTGTCGACGGAGGCGGCCGGCGGCGGCGGCCGTACGACGACGTCGTCGTCGCCCACGGGGACGAGGACGATCCGCGAGCCCGAGAGCAGCGGGATGCGACCCATGCTCGTATCCAACCCGAGCCCGAGGACGGGCCGCCGGCAGGTGCTCGGGCAGGGGGCTTCAGCGCCCACCCCTGCCGGCAGGGTGCTTCGGCGCCCACCCTTGCTGGCAGGGTGCTTCAGCGCCCTGCCTGCTCTCCCAGGATGAACAAGAGGAGGGATGAACTGCCGGTGCGACGCTGAAGCGCCGCACCGGCGCCGCACCAGCACCGGCGCCGCACCAGCACCGGCGCCGCACCAGCACCGGCGCTGCACCAGGGCACCGGCAAGCGGGCGGGGTGCTTCAGCGCCCCGCCGGTGTTCCAGGATGAGCCGCGGGAGGGAAGAACTGCCGGTGCGACGCTGAAGCGCCGCACCGGCGCTGCACCATCTACCGTTGTGCCGTGAGCCCGAAGACGTTGACCGGCGAGGAGCTGGAGCTCGACGACGCCCCGGCCCGCGACGCCGAGCTCTTCCTCGTGGACGGGAACAACCTCGCGTACCGGGGCTTCTTCGCGCTTCCCGAGGAGCTGCAGACGACCGACGGGCAGCCCACGAACGCGCTGCTCGGGTTCACCAACATGCTCTTCAAGCTGCTCGCCGACTACCGGCCGCGCGGGGTCGCGGTCGCATGGGACACGCGTCCCGTCCACCGCAAGGAGATCGACGCCGAGTACAAGGCCGAGCGCCGGCCCATGCCCGACCTCCTGCGCGAGCAGTTCCCGCACTTCCGCCCGATCGTCGAGGCGTTCGGCTACTCGAACCTCGAGTTCGAGGGGTGGGAGGCCGACGACGTCATCGCCACGCTCGCCACGCGCGCTGACGAGGCGAGCGTGAGGACGTGCGTCGTCTCGACCGACCGCGACGCGTTCCAGCTCGTCTCGGAGAACGTCTGCCTGATGATGACTCCGCGAGGCGTCCAGGACGTGCAGGTGTACACGCCCGAGCGCGTCGAGCTGCGCTACGGCGTCCGCCCCGACCAGGTGCCCGACTTCATCGGGCTCAAGGGCGACACGAGCGACAACATCCCCGGGATCCCCGGGATCGGAGACAAGACCGCGGGGCAGCTGATCGCGCAGTACGGCTCGCTGGAGGAGGTGCTCGCGCACGCGGGGGAGCTCTCGCCGGCGCGCTCGAAGGCAGTGGCCGAGAACGCAGACCAGGCGCGCGCGTCGAAGCTCCTCGCGACGATGCGGCGCGACCTCGAGCTCGGCGTCGACCCCGGCGAGCTCGTCTCCCGGCCTCCCGACCGCTCGCAGCTGAAGGAGATCTTCCGGCGGTTCGAGTTCCGGGCGCTGCTCGGGCGCGTGGACGCGCTGGACGAGGCGCTGCCGGCTGCGGAGCGCGTCCCGGTGGAGTCGGAGCGGGTCGCGTGGCGCGAGGGAGGGCTCGAGGGCCTCCGCGGCCGCGTGGGAGTCGCCGCCGACGGCGAGCGGATCGCCGTCGCGACCGGGGCCGGCGACGTGCTCGTCGCCCCTCGCGAGCCAAGTCAGACGGTGTTGCAGGGTCGCCTCGAGGTCGTCGCTCACGACGCCAAGCCGCTCCGCCTCGGCGAGCCCGTGGCCGAGGACACGCTGCTCGCCGCGTACCTGATCGACCCCGGCCGCGCCGCGTACGACCTCGACGACCTCGCGGCCGAGCACGGGATCGAGCTCGAGCCCGACCCGCCGGCCGAGGAGGAGACGGCTGCGCTCGTGCGGCATGCCGAGGCGGCGCGCCGGCTCGCGCCGGTGCTCGCGGCGAAGGTCGCCGAGCGGGGCTCCGAGCGCCTGTACCGCGACGTCGAGCTCCCGCTCACGGTCGTGCTCGCGGCCATGGAGGACGCGGGAGTCCGAATCGACACGTACCGGATGGGCGAGATCACCGCGCGCCTCTCCGATCGGATCGAGGAGCTCGAGGCGAAGGCGTACTCCCTCGCGGGTGAGGAGTTCGTCCTCGGCTCCCCGCAGCAGCTCGGCCGCGTCCTCTTCGAGCAGCTCGGGCTCACGCCGGGCCGCAAGGGGAAGACGGGCTACTCGACCGACGCGAAGGTGCTTCGCGCGATCCGCGCCGAGCACGAGATCGTGCCGGTGATCGAGGAGTGGCGCGAGCTGACGAAGCTCGTGAACACGTACCTCGGCCCGCTCCCCGAGCTGATCGGGGAGGACGGGCGCCTGCACACGACGATCAACCAGACCGTCGCTGCGACCGGCCGCCTCTCCACGACGAGCCCGAACCTGCAGTCGATCCCGATCCGCACCGAGCTCGGCCGCGAGATCCGCTCCGCCTTCGTCGCCGAGCAGGGGCACCGCCTGCTGTCCGCCGACTACTCCCAGATCGAGCTGAGGATCCTCGCCCACGTCTCCGGCGAGACGAAGCTCCGTGAGGCGTTCGGGCGCGGCGAGGACATCCACACGGCCACCGCCGCCGAGGTGCTCGGCAAGGACCCGGCGACACTCACGAAGGACGAGCGGAACGTCGCCAAGATGATCAACTTCGGCATCGTCTACGGGATCTCGGCGTTCGGCCTCGCCGAGAACCTGGACATCCCGAAGGAGGAGGCGCAGGCCTACATCGACGCCTACCTCGCGCGCTTCCCGGCCGTGCAGGCCTTCATCGCCCGCACGATCGCGCAGGCCGCCGAGGACGGCTACGCGACGAGCCTCCTCGGCCGCCGCCGGCCGGTCCCCGAGCTGCGCGCGTCGAACCGGCAGACGCGGGGCTTCGGGGAGCGGGTCGCCGTCAACTTCGTCATGCAGGGCTCGAACGCGGATCTCATCAAGGTCGCGATGGTGGCGATCCACCGCCGCCTGCGGGAGGAGGGGAGAGGAGCGCGGCTCGTGCTGCAGGTGCACGACGAGCTCCTGCTCGAGGTTCCCGAGACCGAGGTGTCGAAGGTGCGCGAGCTCGTGCGCGAGGAGATGGTCGGTGCGTACCCGCTCGACCCGGCGCTCGCGGTGGACGTGGGCGTGGGCGACGACTGGGCGGAGGCGAAGGCGTGACCGGCTGCGACGGCGGTGACGTAGTCACGACGTGACCATCCGAGCAACGTTCGCCACGGTCGGGACGCTGGCAGTGCTCGCCGGCACGGCGGCGGGAGCCCGCTCGGCGACACCGTCCGACTACCCGTCCTGCGGGACCTACTGGAACCGAAACGCCCCCGTGAGCATCCGCGAGCAGCGCGTCAACCGCTGCATCGTCGGCGCCGCTCGCGACGGGCGCCGCGCTCGCGCCGTTGCCGTCGTCACGACGATCGAGGGCGACCCGATCGTCCAGTACGTGTTCGTTCGGGGGAGGCGAGACGTGCTCGTGGTCGTGGACACGACGCGCGACGCGTTCGGCTCCCGCGGCTGGGCGCGCCTGCGCTGCACCCGGCTCTTCCTGAGCGAGGGGCGGCTCGGCTGGGCGGGGTGCCGGGAGAGAGGGGGCGGCAGGCCCGCCTGGCTCGTTCCGTATCGCGCCGTCGGCTGAAGCCCCGACCCGGGTACGCCGCTGTGCAGCGCTTTTCCCCGACGGAAAGCGGCTTCCCGGCTATACTCCGCGCTCCGCGTGACCAACGACACCGTAGAGAAGCCGCCGTCCACCGAGGACGGGGTCTGGATTCAGGGCCCCGACGGGGAGCTCGTCCCCGATTACGACTCCTCCTTCCCCGAGATCAACGAGGGTGAGGTCGTGCACGGCCTCGTCGTGCGCGTGGACAAGGACGAGGTGCTCGTGGACATCGGCTACAAGTCCGAGGGCGTCATCCCGGTCGCCGAGCTGACCATCCGCCGCTCGGTGAACCCCGCCGACGAGGTAGCGGTCGGCGAGGAGATCGACGCGCTCGTCCTCACGAAGGAGGACGCGGAAGGCCGCCTCATCCTCTCCAAGAAGCGGGCCCGCTTCGAGCTCGCGTGGAAGAAGATCGAGGGCGCCTCCGAGTCCGGCGAGCCCGTGGTCGGCAAGGTGATCGAGGTCGTCAAGGGCGGCCTCATCCTCGACCTCGGCGTCCGCGGCTTCCTGCCCGCGTCGCTCGTGGACATCCGGCGCGTCCAGGATCTCGACGAGTTCCTGGGCAAGGAGCTTCGCTGCAAGGTCATCGAGCTCAACCGTTCGCGGAACAACGTCGTCCTCTCCCGCCGCGCCGTCCTCGAGGACGAGCGCAAGGAGATGCGCCAGGCGATCCTCGACCGGCTGAGCCCCGGCGACGTGATCGAGGGGCAGATCTCGAACATCGTGGACTTCGGCGCCTTCGTGGATCTCGACGGCATGGACGGCCTCATCCACATCTCCGAGCTCTCGTGGAGCCACGTCAACCATCCGTCCGAGGTGCTCGAGATCGTCCAGACGGTCAAGGTCAAGGTGCT
>CAZMUG010000082.1:6085-11012 GCA_964569165.1 uncultured Gaiellales bacterium | reverse complement strand
CGATCGCAGTCGGCCCCATCGTCGCGGCGTGCGGCGTGCCCTTCGGGAAGATGTCCGGTCGCGGGCTCGGCCACACCGGCGGCACGCTCGACAAGCTCGAGTCGATCCCCGGCTTCTCCGTCGAGCTCTCGATCGACGACTTCGTCGCCCAGGTGCGCGGGATCGGGCTCGCGATCGTCGGCCAGACGGGCGACCTCGTGCCGGCCGACAAGAAGCTCTACGCCCTCCGCGACGTGACCGCGACCGTCGACATCACGCCCCTCATCGCCTCGTCGATCATGTCCAAGAAGCTCGCCGCCGGGGCGGACGCCATCGTGCTCGACGTCAAGGTGGGCGACGGAGCGTTCATGAAGACGCTCGACGACGCCAGGATCCTCGCGGAGCAGATGGTGGACCTCGGACAGCGCGCCGGCCGGGAGGTGATCTGCCTGCTGACCGACATGGACCAGCCGCTCGGCGCTGCAGTCGGGAACTCGCTGGAGATCCGCGAGGCGGTCGAGACGATCGCGGGCGACGGGCCTCCCGACTTCACGGAGCTGGTGCTCGACGCGTGCGCGCGCCTGCTCGCGCTGTCGGATCTCGGCATCGACGCGGAGGAGGGTCGCCGCCGGGCCGAGGCGGCGGTCGCCGACGGCTCCGCGACCGCGGCGTACCGGCGCTGGATCGAGGCCCAGGGCGGCGATCCCGATCCGGACGCGCTGCCGAGGGCCCCGGTCGTCGTGGAGGTCGTCGCCCCGTCCGGAGGAGTGGTCACGCGGCTGGCGGCTCTTTCGGTCGGAATCGCCGCGCTCGAGCTCGGCGCGGGCCGGCGGACGAAGGAGGACGCGGTCGACCACGCGGTGGGCGTCGTCTGCCGCCGGAAGCGAGGTGACGACGTCGCACGGGGCGACGTCCTGGCGGAGGTGCACGCACGTGACGCGACGTCCGCGAGCGCCGCGGTGGACGCGATGCTCGCCGCCTACGAGCTCGGCGAGACGCCGCCGCCCGCGCACGGGATCCTGCTCGACGTCGTTCCCTGACCCCGGCTGCGAGCGACGAGGCCGTAGTGCCAGGTCTGCGGCTGCTCGGCTGCCATGAGGGGAGGCCTACGATGGAGCCCGTGCCCGAGCTACCCGAGGTGGAGACCATCCGCGCGCAGCTCGCGCCGCGGCTCCAGGGACGCACGCTTGCCCGCGTCGAGATCCTCGACCCGCGCCTGACCCGCCCGTACGACCTCTTCGAGGTCGCGGAGGAGCTCGAAGGCGATCGCGTGCTCGCCGTCGAGCGCCGCGGGAAGTACCTGGTGCTGCGGCTCGAGAGCGGGCTCGGGCTCCTCGTGCACCTGCGGATGACGGGAGGGTTCCACTGGCGGCCGTCCGCACACGAGCGTGCGGTGCTCGACCTCGACGACGGCTCGCGCCTCGCGTACCGGGACGTGCGGCGCTTCGGGACCTGGCTCGTGCTCGAGAACGCCGAGCTCGAGCCGTACCTCGCCACGAAGAACGGTCCCGAGCCGCTCGGGGCCCGCTTCACGAGCGGCTGGCTGGGTGGGCAGCTCGCCCGGAGGCGCGCACCGCTGAAGGCGGTGCTCCTCGACCAGCGTGTCGTCGCGGGCCTCGGGAACATCTACGCGGACGAGGCGCTCTGGCGGGCGCGGCTGAACCCTCTGCGACCGGCGAACGGCCTGGCATCCGACGAGGTCTCGCGGCTCACGCGCGCGATCCGCGCCGCGCTCCGTGCGGGGATCGAGCGTCAAGGCTCGACGCTTCGCGACTACTCCGCCCCCGACGGGGCTTCCGGGTCGATGCAGGACGAGTTCCGCGTCTACGGCCGCGACGGTCTCCCGTGCCCTCGGTGCCGCTCCACCGTCGCGAAGACGCGCGTCGGCGGCCGCGGAACCTGGTTCTGCCCGCGCTGCCAGCCGCTGCCTGTCTAGGCTCGGGTCGTGGACGAGCACGAGCCGGGGCACGGCTTCACGTCGGTCGACCGGCGGACGGAGCCGAGGTTCTGGATCGACGTCCTCGACCGGGTGCGCCGCGAGCCGGCGTACCGGGCGTACAAGGCGCGGATCGCGGAGCTGCTGGAGCCGCGCGCGGGAGGCACCTACCTGGAGGTGGGCGCCGGGACGGGTGAGGACGCGATCGCGTTGGCCGAGAGCCATTCGGTGCGAGTCGCCGGCGTGGACTCGTCGCAGACGATGGTCGAGGAGGCGAGGAAGCGGGGGCTCGTAGACGCACGCGTCGCGGACGCGCACGTGCTGCCGTTCGGAGACGCGGAGTTCGACGGCTGCTGGGCGGACCGGGTCTTCCAGCATCTCGAGCAGCCCGCGGCCGCGCTCGCCGAGCTCGCGCGGGTCACGAAGCCCGGTGGCCGCCTCGTCGTCGCCGACCCCGATTACGACACGCAGGTCGTCGACGTCGAGGATCAGGAGCTCGCTCGTCGCATCCTCCGCTTTCGGGCCGATCATGCGCTCCGGCACGGGACGCTTGCGCATCGCATGGGCGGCCTGTTCGCCGCCGCAGGGCTGACCGACGTGATTGTCGAGGCCGCGCCGGTCGTCCTGCGCGACCCGACGGCGCTCGACAACGCGATGGGCCTCCGCGGCTGGGCCCGGGTAGCGCACGGGCGTGGGCTCGGCTCCGCAGAGGATGCTCGAGCCTGGGAGCGAGAGATCGACGAGGCCGTCGCGCACGGGCGCTTTCTGTACTCGTTCACGATCTTCCTCACGGCCGCGACGAAGCCGTAGGACGGCCCGCCTACACTGGCTCCGTGGGTCGCACGTACAAGACGGAGGCGGTCGTGCTCCGCTCGTTCCGGTTCGGCGAGGCGGACCGCGTCCTCCACCTGTACACGCACGACCGCGGCCGGATCGGAGCGGTCGCGAAGGGCGTGCGCAAGACGAAGTCCCGCTTCGGCGCGCGGCTCGAGCCGTTCTCGCACTCCGAGCTCCTGCTCCACCAGGGCTCCGGCGAGCTGCACACCGTGACCGGCGTCTCGCTGGTCGACTCCCATCATGCGGCCCGCGAGGACCCGCACCGCCTGTCGATCGGGCTCGTCGGCGCCGAGGCGATGCTGCGCCTGTTCGTCGAGGAGGAGCGAAACGAGCGCGCGTTCGAGGCGCTGACGCGCTTTCTCTCCGCGGTGGACGCGGTACCGGCCGGCGTGCGCGGAAGAGCCGCCGTCGACCCGCTCGCGCTCGCGTTCCAGCTCAAGCTGCTCTGGCTCTCGGGGTACATGCCCCACCTCGAGGGCTGCGTCGAATGCGGTGCCACGGAGGAGCTCGTCGGCTACCTGCCGAGCGCGGGCGGTGCGGTCTGCGCAGCCTGCAGCCTGCCGGAGACGGTGCGCCTCTCCCCTGAGGGGTTTCGTACCGTGCACGCGCTGATCCGGAGCCCGCTCGCGGACGTGCGCGATCTCGGGCCGGAGAGGGCGCTCCGGGACACGCTCGCCGTCGTCGTCGCCGCCTACGAGTTCCACGGCGGGTTCCGGCTGCGCACGCTGACGGCGTGACGCGCGTGCCCGGTCAGGCAGGAGCGGCGACCGTGAGCCCGAGCGCCGCCGCGGCCGACGCCATGCGCGCGTCGTAGGTGACGACCGCCTCGAGCTCGTCGCCGAGCTCCAGTGCCGCTGCGAGGTGGATCGCGTCCAGGCTGCGCAGCGGCGGCTCGAGCTCGCCCGCGAGATCCAGCAGCTCGTCGTCGAGGTGCGTCAGATCCAGCTCTCCCAGGAGCGTGCGGGCTGTCCGCACGGCAAGCGGGCCGTGCGCCGCGACCGCCCGAACGACCTCGACGCGTGCGAGCGTGCAGGACGTGAGGGGCGCACGGCCCTCGACGTATCCGGCGAGCGCTCGCGACTGAGGCTCCGGCACCACGAGCTTGACGAGCGCCGAGGCGTCGAGATAGAGGGTCGTGCTACCGCTCGTGCTCACGCATGGCTGCCAGGATCTCGGACGGGAGCGGAGCGCCGGGTCTCGGATCGACCGGCTCGGGGAGCGGCCCACCTCGACCGCGACGGATCCGGCCGCTCGCGATGAGCTGCTCGCGCCTGCTCGTCGTCCTCGGTATCGGCGCCAGCAAGGCCACCGGTCGCCCGCGGTCGGTGATCTCGATCGGCTCTCCGCGCTCCTGCACGAGCCGTAGGTACCGGCTGGCGTTCTGGCGGAGCTCGCGAATCCCGATCGACAGGCGAATGTGCTACTTATAGCACATAGCGTCAGTCGCGCTTCGGCGTCACCCAGTCTTCGGCCAGCTTCGCGGTGACGACCTCGCGGGCGCCCGAGATCGGGATCCGCTCCTGCTCGAGCGAGTCGCGGTCGCGGATGGTGACCGTGTCATCTGCGAGCGTCTGCTCGTCGATGGTGAGCGCCCACGGTGTCCCGATCTCGTCCTGGCGGCGGTAGCGCCGCCCGATCTGCCCCGAATCGTCGTACTCGGCGACGACCGTGCGGCGGAGATCTTCGTACAGCGCGCGGGCCTTCGACGAGATGTCCTCGTTCCGCGGGATCAGCGGGAGCACGGCGACCTTGACGGGCGCGATCAGGGGGTGGAGCCGCAGCACCGTGCGCTCGCGCCCCGCGACCTCCTCCTCGTCGTACGCGTCCACGAGGAACGCGAGCAGGGAGCGGTTGACGCCGGCGGCGGGCTCGATGACGTACGGGGTGTAGCGCTCGCCCGCCTCCGCATCCACCCATTCCAGCTTCGTGCCCGAGCCCTCGGTGTGGGCGCGCAGGTCGTAGTCGCCCCGGTTCGCGATGCCCTCGAGCTCGGACCAGCCGATCGGGAAGAGGTACTCGATGTCGCTGGTCGCCGACGAGTAGTGCGAGAGCTCCCCGCTCTCGTGCTCGCGGATCCGGAGGTGGCTCTCGCGGATCCCGAAGCGCCGGTACCACGCGAGGCGCTCCTCGACCCAGTACCGGAACCACTTCGGCGCCTCCGCGGGCGGGACGAAG
>CAZMUG010000082.1:0-6075 GCA_964569165.1 uncultured Gaiellales bacterium | reverse complement strand
CTGCTCGAACTCGAGCGTCCGGAAGATGAAGTTCCCCGGCGTGATCTCGTTCCGGAACGCCTTTCCGATCTGGGCGATGCCGAACGGAGGCTTGCGGCGAGCCAGCTGGGCGACGTTCTTGAAGTTGACGAAGATCCCCTGCGCCGTCTCCGGGCGCAGGTACGCGTCCGAGCCCGTCTCCTCGAGCGGCCCGACGCGCGTTCTGAACATGAGGTTGAAATGCCGGGGCTCGGTCAGGTCGCACTTCTCGTACTCCCCCGGGTGCTTGCTCGGCTTCGCGCCGCACTCCACCTGGTCGAGGTGGTCGGCGCGGAAGCGGAGCTTGCAGAACCTGCAGTCGACGAGCGGGTCGTGGAAGCCCTCCACGTGGCCCGAGACCTCCCAGACGCGGGGGTTGAGGATGACCGACGAGTCGAGGGCGACGATGTCGTCTCTCTCGCGCACCATCGCCTCCAGCCAGCGCGCCTTCACGTTCTCCTTGAGGAGGACGCCGTAGTGGCCGTAGTCGTACGACGAGCCGAGCCCGCCGTAGATCTCCGAGGAGGGGAAGACGAACCCGCGGCGGCGTGCGAGCGAAACGATCTTGTCCATGGTGACGACGTCCGGCACGGCCCTGGACGTTACTTGCGGCGCAGCCGACGGTGCCGACGGTGTCAGACACCGATTCCTGTCAAGGGCTGTGTGCAACGATCGAGTGCCGGTGACTCCACAACAGTTGAGGCTCGGCGTAGCCGGTTCGTGTGAAGGACCTGGTCCGTGCGGGCAGGCGAGCGCCGACGGTGGCACGCCACGGTGTCTGACACCGGCTCGGCGTGCCGTGCAGCAGTCCGGACGCGCTGCGCTAGTAGCCTCCCGCGCGTGAGCACGGACGGCAGCGACCGCGTCCCGGTCGAGCTCCACATCGTCTCGGACGCCACCGGAGAGACCGCCGCGCGGCTCGTGCTCGCGCTCGAGGCGCAGTTCCCCGACCAGGCCTTCGAGGAGGTCCGTCATCCGCGCGTCGAGAATGCGGAAGACCTGCACATCGCGGTCGAACAGGCGAAGGGGCGTCCGGCGGTCATGGTGTACACGCTGGTCGAGCCCCGGCTCCGCGAGACGATGCGCCAGCTGTGCCGGCGTGCGCGAGTCCACTACTGCGACCTCCTCGGGCATCCCATCGATTCCATCTCACGCGTCGCGGGCGTCGCGGCGAAGATGAAGCCCGGCGTCCGGGCACCGCTCGATGCGCAGTACTTCAAGCGGATCGAGGCAATCGAGTTCGCCGTGAAGTACGACGACGGGGTGGGGAGCGGGCTCGACGAAGCGGACGTCGTCCTCGTGGGCGTCTCGCGGACCTCGAAGACGCCGCTCTCGATCTACCTCGGCTACCTGGGGCACAAGGCGGCCAACGTGCCCGTCGTGAAGGGGATCGAGCCCCCCGGGGAGCTCTTCGAGATCGACCCGGCAAAGATCGTGGGTCTCACCATCGCCGCCGATCGCCTCTCCGAGATACGCAGCGCGCGCGTCAAGTCGATGGGCGCCCCGCGAAAGCGGTACGCGGAGCTCGAGGCCGTCTACACCGAGCTCGAGGAGGCGACCAGGCTGCACAAGCGACTGCGCTGTCCGGTGCTCGACGTCTCCGAGCTCTCGGTGGAGGAGACGGCGATGCGGATCATCCGCCTCGTCGAGAAGCGACGGCGGTCGACGGGCCGGTGACCGGCGAGCCGCGGACGCCGGGCCCCTTCGGCTCGCCGGGAGAGCCTCCGCTCCGGAACATCTTCCGTCCGCCCCCTGGCGGGCGTGGAGAGCTGCACGAGAAAGGGTGGGTCCCGTTCCGCCGGTTCGCGGTGTGGTGGGTGCTGCTCCTCACCGCGGACCTGCTCTTCTACGTCGTCCTCACGCCTATCTGGCTCGGCCTGCGAGGAGCGGCGTGGATCGCGGAGCTCAGCTCGCGCGCACGGCGCCGCCCCTAGCCTCCGGTCCTCGGGTCGAGGCGGTAGACCGACCCCCCGGCCGACGTCGCATACACGCGTCTCGACCCGTCCACGCCGAAGCTCGTGAGGCCCGGGACGACGAGCCCGAGGTCGTCCGGCGAGCCGGCGCTGCCGTCCTCGACGAGCAGGGCCGCGATCGTGCCGGCGCAGAGGTCGCCGTACAGGTAGCGGCCGGCGAGCGCCGGGAGCCGTGGGTCGCGGACGACGACCCCGCCGATGATGGCGCAGACGTCCCCGGTGCGTGGGATCTCGAGCGCTGGCCCGACGGGCCGATCGCACACCGCGGAGGCGTCGAACTCGAGCGACCCCTCGAAGCAGGGCCAGCCGAAGTTCGCGCCCGGATCGTCGATGCCGACCACGTCCACCTCCTCGCGTGAGGTGCTCCCGACGTCGCCGATGATGAGCTGCCGCGTGTCGGCATCGATCCAGAACCGCCAGGGATTGCGCAGCCCGTACGCCCAGATCTCGGGTCTCGCGCCCTGGTTGCCGAGGAACGGGTTGTCCGCGGGGATCCCGTACGGAGTGCCGGCCGCCGGGTCGATGCGGAGCACGGTCCCGAGGAGCGAGTCGAGCCGCTGAGCGAAGAACCCGGCAGGATGCAGGGCTCCCGGGTCGCCGTCGCCGACCGACGCGTAGAGGTACCCGTCGGGACCGAACTGGAGCATCCCCCCGTTGTGGTTCTCGTACGGCTTGGGGATCGTGACGAGCCCGCGCTCCGAGGCCGGGTCGAGCGCGTTCGCGTCTCCCTCGCTACGCCGAAACTCGGAGATGCGGATGTCGCCGTACTCACCCTGGCGCACGTTGTAGAAGGCGTAGACGAGGCCGTTCGTCGCGTAGTCCGGAGAGAATGCGATCGAGAGCAGCCCGGACTCGCCCCGCATCGTGACTCGATCGCGGAGGTCGAGAAACGGCTCCGGCGACAACGTCCCGTCTCGGACGATCCGGACCGTGCCCGGCTGCTCGACGACGAAGACACGCGGGTCACCCTCCGGCGCGGTGACGAAGACGGGCTGGTCGAAGGAGCCGATCGTCGTCAGCTGCGTCGTACCGGCGACGGTGACGGGAGGAGGAGGGTCCGGAGCAGGCGCCGGCGCGGAGGCTCTTCCCACAGTGAAGGTCCCGCGCATCCCGAGCCGCGCGTGGCCGGCCACGGAGCACAGGAACCGGAACGAACCTCGCTTCGGGAAGGCGACCGTGATGGTCTGCGCCTTCCCCGGGCCCAGCTTTCGCGTTCGCCGACCCTTCACGACGAAGTCGTGGATCGCCGTCCCCCGGTTTCGCACCACGAAGCGCACCTTCGAGCCGGCCGGCGCGGAGCGACGCGAGAGGGCGAAGGAGAAGTCCCGGGCGTCCACGCGTACCGTGACGACGGCCTTCCCGGCGGAGGACGACGAGCTCGCCGTCACGAGCGCCGTGAACGCCGCCACACCGACGACGGCGGACGCAAGAGGAATCCGCGCTCCGCGCACCGCGGCCCAGACTAGCTCGCCCCGCGGCGGGAGGACCGGGCAGGAGCCGCTAGCAGTCGGGCCTACGCAGGATGCGGGCCTCGAGCGGTGTCTCCCCCTCCGGCCCGACGCGGTACGCGCGGGCACCCGGGCGGGAGCTGACGACCTCGCGCAGCTCGGTGCCGACGAAGTGGAGCGCGACTCCGTCGTCCGCGGCGTAGCCGGCGGGGAAACCCCCGGAGACGAGCTTCGTGAACACCGGCCGGCGGAGCTCCTCGCCGTCGTAGTGGGGACAGAAGCTGCCGGGGAGAAGCGCGAGACCGTCGGCGAGCGGAGCGAGGTCCGGCCCGAAGGAGTCGCTGACGCTGCACTCGAACCAGCAGTTCGCGCCCGCGCTGACGCCACCGACGACCCCGCCGCGCTCCCAGACGGCGCGCAGGGCGCCGTCGAGCCCGTGCAGGCGCCAGAGCGCGAGCGCGTTCGCCGTGTTCCCCCCCGAGACGTAGACCACGTCCTGGTCCGCGAGCTGCTCGAGCGGCCGCCCGGGCACGCCGAAGAGACGAAGGACGCTCGGCTCGCACGTCCGGCCCGCGAAGGCCTCGAAGAACGCGGCGATCACGCGATCCGAGTCGCCTGCGGGCGTCGGGACGAAGCAGATGCGGGGGCTCGCCGCCGGCGAGAGCGAGAGCAGGAGGTCGTCGAGCGGCGAGTCTCGCTCCAGCAGGAACCCGCCACCGCCCATCGCCAGGACCTGCCCCACCATCGCAGCGAGTGTAGATTCAGCCGCAAATGAGGTACGTCTACGACTTCCACGAGAACGCGCCGGGCGGACGGGAGCTGCTGGGCGGCAAGGGGGTCGGCCTGGCCGAGATGACCCAGCTCGGGATCCCGGTGCCGGGCGGCTTCACGATCACGACGGACGCGTGCCGCGCATACATGGCGGCCGGCGGCGCCGTCCCGGAGGGCCTCGACGAGGAGGTCGACGGCCACATCGCCGCTCTCGAGGAGCGGACGGGCAAGCGGTTCGGAGACCAGCACGACCCGCTGCTCGTCTCGGTTCGCTCCGGGGCCGCGATCTCGATGCCCGGGATGATGGACACGATCCTCAACCTGGGGCTGAACGACGTCGCCGTCGAGGGGCAGGCCGCGTCCACCGGCAACGCGCGCTTCGCGTTCGACTCCTACCGGCGGCTCGTGCAGATGTTCGGGGAGGTCGTGGAGGGCGTGGACGGGCAGCGCTTCGAGCAGGCGCTCACCGACCTGAAGGCCGCCCGCGGGGCGGCGCTCGACGTGGACCTCTCCGCGGACGACCTCCGCGAGCTCGTGGCCACGTTCTCCGGGATCTACGCGGAGGAGACGGGCAGCCCCTTCCCGCAGGAGCCGCGCGAGCAGCTTCGTCGCGCGTACCGGGCGGTCTTCGACTCGTGGAACGCCCCCCGCGCCCAGGTGTACCGCCGGACGTACGAGATCCCCGACGACATGGGCACGGCCGTGAACGTCGTGCAGATGGTCTTCGGAAACCGCGGCGAGCGCAGCGGCACGGGCGTCTGCTTCACCCGCGACCCCGCGACCGGCGAGAACGTGCTCTACGGCGAGTACCTCGCGAACGCCCAGGGCGAGGACGTCGTCGCGGGCATCCGGACGCCGGAGCCGATCGCCCGCATGCGCGAGGAGATGCCGGAGGCCTTCGACGAGCTCGTCGAGACACTCGACCGCCTCGAGGCCCACTACCGCGACCTGCAGGACATCGAGTTCACGGTCGAGGAGGGCAGGCTCTACCTCCTCCAGACGCGCACCGGGAAGCGAACCGCGAAGGCGGCGCTCAGAGTTGCGGCGGAGATGGTGGACGAGGGTCTCATCACCCGCGAGGAGGCGGTCGCGCGCATCGATCCCGGGCAGCTCGACCAGCTCCTCCACCCGCGCCTCGACCCGGAGGCGACGTTCGAGGTCGCCGCGAAGGGGCTGAATGCGTCACCCGGAGCGGCCGTCGGGGCGATCGTCCTCGACGCCGACACGGCCGACGTGCGCGCGCGCGGCGGCGAGGACGTGATCCTCGTGCGCTGGGAGACGACGCCCGACGACATCCACGGGATCGTCCCCGAGCACACGCGCGGGATCCTCACCGCCCACGGGGGCATGACCTCGCACGCCGCGGTCGTCGCGCGCGGGATGGGGAAGACCTGCGTCGCGGGGTGCGACGGCCTGCAGATCGACCTGGCCGCCCGCACGATCACCGTGGCCGGCACGACCCTGGCCGAGGGCACCGTGATCACGCTCGAGGGCAGCGAGGGCTGGGTCATCCTCGAGCCCGTCCCGCTCATCCCGCCCGCGATCGACGAGAACTTCGGGACGATCCTCGGCTGGGCCGACGGCATGCGCCGCCTCCGCATCCGCGCGAACGCGGACACGCCGGAGGATGCCGCGAAGGCCCGCGAGTTCGGGGCAGAGGGAATCGGGCTCTGCCGCACCGAGCACATGTTCATGGCCGAGGAGCGCCTCCCGATCGTGCGCGAGATGATCCTCGCGCGGGACGAGGAGGAGCGCCGCTCCTCGCTCGAGCGGCTCCTGCCGATGCAGCAGGGCGACTTCGAGGGGATCTTCGAGGCGATGGCGGGGCTCCCGGTCACGATCCGGCTGCTCGACCCGCCGCTGCA
>CAZMUG010000081.1:8768-11398 GCA_964569165.1 uncultured Gaiellales bacterium | reverse complement strand
GCCGCCCCGTCGTGCGCGCCCGTGAGGCCGAGCGCCTGCGCCAGCCGTCCGGGGCCGGAGCAGAGGAGCCGCTCGTCCTCGACCCCGCGGCGCGCCCGCATGCGCTCGAGCCCCTGCCGGGGGTGGAGTGCCCTCAGGAGCACGGCGGCCCCCTCGCCCTCGGCACCGCAGACGACGTTCGCGCACCAGTGGATCCCGTAGGAGCGGTAGACGTAGAGCCGCCCCGCGGGGCCGAACATCACCGCGTTCCGCGCCGTCCGCCCCGAGTACGAGTGGCTCGCGGGGTCGTCAGCCGCGTACGCCTCGGTCTCCACGATCACGCCGCCGACGCCGCCGACGAGGAGCTCCCAGCCGACGAGCTCCTGTGCGACGAGGCGCACGTCCCGCTCGAGGAAGCCGGCCGGGATCGTCAGAACAGGGGCTCGGTCTCGGCGGGCCGGGCCGTCGCCGCGAGCAGCTTGCGCGCGCGGCGCCCGAGATCCCCGAGATCGACGCGGCCCTCCTCCGCGGCGGACGCGAGGCGCTCGGCGAGGTCGAGCGCGCCGTCGAGCAGGGCGGAGTCGCCGCCCTCGTGCCCCATGTCGTGGAGGATCGTCCGCTCCGTCCTCGACGCGACGAGCGGCTCGGGGACGCCGTCCACCCACACGCGCGTCCGTCGCCCTCCTCCCCGGTCGTCGCCCGTGATCGGCTCGAGCGCGTAGATCTTGTCGGCGCGCGCGTACTTCCCGAAGCCGAGGAACACCATCTTGGTCGCCGCCATCCCCGTGAGTATGACGCCGCGGGCCGGGGCGAGCGCGTCGTCAGGCGCGCGCTGCCGTTCCTCGTCGAGGCGGCCCTCGACGTCGACGAGGCCGGGCGGTGGGTCGCCGCGCTGTCCGCGGTCGCCGTGGGGACGGTCGTGACGATCCCCCTCGCGGCCCGGCTCTCCCACCGGACCAGCAAGCGGCACGCGTATCGCGTTTCCCTCGTCGGCGCGATCCTGCTCCTCCCGCTCCTCGCGCTCGCGGGGTTCCTCCCCGCCGTCTCCGTCGAGGCCCAGCTCGTCGCCGCGATGGTGCTCGCAGGGCTTCCGATCGCCCTGGCGGCGCTCCTCGTCCTCGTCGCGTTCGTGTCGTTCCGGCGCTACGACCTCCCGGACGACGTCCTCCACGACCCGGAGCCGAGCGCGCGCTCCTAGCCTGCGGCCTGCAGCGCGTCCCGGAGCGCTTCGGCCACGTGCGCCTGGTCGGCCTCGGAGAGCCGCGCGTGGAACGGGAGCGCGAGCGTTCGCGAGCTCGCGTCCTCGGCGACCGGGCACAGGCCCTCGCCGTAGCCGTACCGCTCTCGCATGTAGGCCTGCAGGTGGATGCAGGGCAGGTACCGCGCCGTCTGGACGCCGCGCGCGTCGAGCGCCGCGATGACCGCCTCGCGGTCGGTACCGGCGGGGAGCGACACGACGTAGACGAACCACGAGCGCTCGTGCGAGGCGTCGTCCGCGCACGGCAGCCCGAGGCCGTCGATCCCGGAGAGGAGCTCCGCGTAGCCGGCGGCGACCGCCGCGCGCCCGGCGAGGATCTCGTCGAGACGCTCCAGCTGGCCGACGCCGATCGCCGCGCGGATGTCGTCGATCCGGTAGTTGAACCCGAGCCGGGCGTGGTCGAGCCAGCCGCCCCCGTCGGCGCGGCCCTGGTTGCGGAGGCTGCGGAGGAGGCGCCACTCCTCCTCGGAGTGCGTGGTGACGATCCCGCCCTCGCCCGTCGTGATCTGCTTGTTGGGGTAGAACGCGAAGACCGCAGACGGCCCGTGCGACCCGACGGGAGCGCCCCGGTACCGGGCCCCCAGCGCCTCGCAGGCGTCCTGGATCAACGCGAGCCCGTGCCGGTCGCAGAGCGCGCGGAGCTCGTCGAGCTCGCACGGGTATCCGTAGATGTCCACGGCGACGACCGCGCGCGTTCGCTCGCCGACCGCGGCCTCGACGGCTGCGGGATCGAGGTTGAGCGTCCTCGGGTCGATGTCCGCGAACACCGGCGTCGCGCCCTCGTAGATCGCGCAGTTCGCGGAGGCGACGAACGAGTAGGGAGACGTGATCACCTCGTCGCCCGGCCCGACGCCGGCGGCGATGCAGAGGAGGTGGAGCCCTGCCGTGCCGCTCGACACCGCGGCCGCGTACGGGGCGCCGACGGCGTCCGCGAGCGCCTCCTCGAAGCGCTCGATGGTCGGCCCGAGCGAGAGCCGGCCCGAGCGCAGGACCTCGAGGACGAGCTCCTCCTCCCGCTCCTCGAGCCAGGGGAGCGAGAGCCCGACATGCCGGACCGCGGCCACGCTATGCGGCAGAGGGCGCCTTCGCGACGACGTCGAGCCAGTGCCCCCAGCGCTCGCTGCGCCCGTGCACGGTGTCGAGGTAGGCCTGCTGCAGCTCCCGGGTGATCGGGCCGACCCCGATCTCCCGGTCGTCCACGGAGCGCACCGGGGCGACCTCGGTCGCGGTGCCGACCATGAACACCTCGTCCGCGAGGTAGAGATCGGTCCGGATCAGCAGCGTCTCCTCGACCCGGTAGCCCATGTCCTGTGCGATCTGGGTCACCGTGTCGCGGGTGATCCCGGGCAGGATCGACATTGCGAGCGGCGGGGTGTGGAGCACGCCGTCCCGG
>CAZMUG010000081.1:0-8758 GCA_964569165.1 uncultured Gaiellales bacterium | reverse complement strand
CCCGTCCCCGTTGAGCAGGATCGCCTCGTCGTAGCCGGCGCGCCGCGCCTCGCTCGTCGCGAGCATCGAGTTGAGGTAGATGCCGGTCGCCTTCGCGACGTGCGGGATGACGTTCGGGCCGACCCGCTCCCAGCTCGAGATCTTCGCGCTGATGCCGAGGCGCTGGCTGTCCTCGCCCAGGTACGCCCCCCACGGGAAGCTGATGATCGCGACGTCCACGGGGTTCCCCGTCGTCGCGACGCCGAGCTCCCCGTAGCCGTAGAAGGCCAGCGGCCGGACGTAGCACGAGGCGATGCCGTTCGCGGTGATGAGCTCGTGCGTCGCCGAGCGGAGCTCCTCCTCGGAGTACGGGAGGTCCATGTACAGCACCCTGGCGGAGTTCGCGAGGCGCTTCAGGTGATCCCGGAGGCGGAACACGGCCGGGCCGTGCGAGGTGTCGTAGCACCTGATCCCCTCGAACACGCCGCTGCCGTAGTTGAGCCCGTGGGACGCGACGTGGATCCTCGCGTCGTCCCAGTCCACGAGCTCGCCGTTCATCCAGATCTTCTCGGTCGCCTGCATCGCGTCAGCTCTCCTTTGGTCTGGTCGAATCGTAGGTTTCGCCGGCGACGACGTCCAACGGCCGAGCCTGCGCCACCCTGGCGAGCTCGCTCGGGGCGATGCCGACGATGTGGCGCGGCGACCCCGCTCCCGCCCACACGAGGTGGTGGCGAAAGAGCCCGGGGTCCATGAGAACGTCGTGGACCTTCGGCAGGGGGAACGGCGCGACGGCACCGGGGGCGAACCCGGTCGCGTCCTCCACCTCGTGCGCCTTCGCCACCCGCACGGAGGCGGCGCCCACCGCCTCGCCGATCTTGGCGGTGTCCCCGCGGCGGTCCCCCGGGACGAGCGCGACGACCGGCTTCCCGTCGCACACGAGCACGAGGGACTTCACGATCTGGTCGATCCCGCACCCGACCGCGGCAGCCGCGTCGGCGGCCGTCGGGGTGCCCTCCGGGAACTCCTGGATGCGGGCCTCGGCCCCCGACTCGCGGAGGAACGCGGATACTCGCTCGACCGGCTCCGGCCAGGTCGTCTCCACGAGCGCAGCCTACCCGGAACGGGTCAGTAGACGAAGGGCACGAGCCGGTGCCTCGTCCGCCTGCAGTAGTCCGCGTACTGCGGGTAGCGCTCCCGCAGGAACCGCTCCTCGACGCTCGCCTTGAGCGCCCACAGGATCCCGAGCGCGCCCGTGACGGCGAGCGCCAACGGCGACAGCAGGAGCGAGAGGCCCGAGAGCAGGAGGAGCCCGCCGAGGTAGATCGGGTGCCGGACCAGGTCGTACGGGCCGTGGACGACGATGCTCGCTCCCCGTGCCGGCCGCGGGAAGGGCGTGAGGCCCGCCCCGAGGGCGCGCACTGCGAGGACGCCGACCACGACACCGGCCAGCGCGAGCGCGATCCCCAGCGCGACGCGCACGCCCGTCCACGCATCCGGCCAGCCCGGGCCGGTGGCACCGGCGACCACGACGAGCGCGATGAGCACGAACTGGAGCGCGACCCAGCCGCCGCCCCTCCGCCCGAGCTGCGGGATCCGCGCCATGCTCAGCCGAGGCCGATGAACCGCACCGTGTCGAAGCCCGACCCGTGGATCTGCCCCACGAGCCCCGGCGGCGCCTCGGAGTCGATCGAGAACACCATCAGCGCCCTCGCCCCTTCGGTTCGCCTCGACACCGCCATCGATGCGATGTTCACGCCGACGTCGCCGCACAGCGTGCCCACCCGGCCGATGACGCCCGGGACGTCCCGGTAGACGAGGAAGACCATGCGCGGGGCGAGCTCGATGTCGATCTCGAACCCGAGCGCGCCCGTCAGGAACAGCCGGTCGTCCGCGCCGACGGTCGTCCCGGAGACCTCGATCTCCTCCTCCCCCACGGTGAGGGCGATGCGGAGCAGGTTCGTGTAGTCGCCCGACTCGGAGACCCGCTGCTCGGAGACCTCGAGGCCGCGCTCGGCGGCGATGGCCGGCGCGTTGACGTGGTTGACGGGCTCGTCCACGCGCCCCTCGAAGGCGCCCTTGAGCGCGGCGACGGTCAGCAGCCGGGTGTCGTGCTCGGCGAGCGGGCCGTGCGCGGCGACCACGAGCTTCCGCGGCCACCCCTGCGCGAGGCCCATGACCAGCCGCCCCAGCTCGGTCGCGAGCGAGACGAAGGGGCCGAGCGCCTCGAGCTCGCCGGGATCGACCACCGGGATGTTGACCGCCGTCCGGACGAGGCCCCCCTCGAGGGCCGACGCCACCTGCTCGGCGATCACGACGCCGGCGCGGTCCTGGGCCTCGTTCGTCGAGCCGGCCAGGTGCGGGGTCACGATCACGTTGTCGAGCTCGAGCAGCGGGCCCGAGTACGGCTCCACGCCGAACACGTCGAGCGCGGCGCCCGCGACCTTGCCGGAGCGGAGAGCGGCCAGCAGCGCGTCCTCGTCGACGAGCGCCCCGCGGGCCGCGTTCACGATCCGGACGCCGTCGCGCATCCGCGCGAAGGCCTCGGCGTCGAGCACCGCGCGCGTCTCCTCGCTCAGCGCGAGGTGGAGCGTGATCACGTCGGCCTGCGCGTAGACGTCGTCGAGCGTGCGCGCCTGCTCGGCACCGAGGTCGCGGAAGCGCTCGGCGGGGACGAACGGGTCGTAGGCGACGATCCTCATGCCCAGGGCCTCGGCCCGCCTGGCCACCTCGCGCCCGATCCGTCCGAGCCCGAGCACGCCCAGTGTCTTCCCGGCCAGCTCGATCCCCTCGAACCGGGCGCGGTCCCACCCCCCGCTCTTCACGGTCCCGTGGGCCTGCGGCAGGTTCCGCGCGAGCGCGAGGATCAGCGCGATCGTGTGCTCCGCCGCCGAGACGACGGTGGTCTCCGCCGCGTTCGCGACCACGATGCCGCGCCGGGTCGCGGCCTCGACGTCGATGTTGTCCACGCCCACGCCGGCGCGGCCGATCACCCGCAGGCGCTCACCACGCTCGATGGTCGCGGCGTCCAGCGCCGTCGCGGACCGGACGATGACCGCGTCGAACCCGTCGATGATCGAGCCGAGGTCGGAGTCGAAGTCCTCGACGACGTCGAACCGGGCGCGCAGGTGCTCGATCCCGGGAGCGGCTATTCGCTCGCGGACGAGGACGCGGAGCCGTTCGGGGTCAGACACGTGCGGTCTCGCCGTACGCCTCGAGCGCACGCGCGACCGCGGCTCCGCGCTCGATGTCCGCGCCTCGCTCCACGAGCAGCGTCTCGACGGCAGCGAGGACGGTCGTGATGTCGAGGACGTCGTAGTAGCCGATGTGCCCGATCCTGAACATCCGCGACCCGAGCTCCCCGTGGGCGCCCGCGACGGTGATCCGGAAGCGGTCGCGGAGCGCCAGGACGAGCTCGCGCGCGTCCACGCCGTCCGGCGTGAGGATCGCCGTCACGACCGCGGAGCGCTCCTCGTCGGGCGAGAAGAGCCCGAGCCCCATCGCCTTCACACCCTCGCGGCAGGCGCGCCCGAGCGCGGCGTGGCGGGCGAACGCGGCCTCGAGGCCGTCCTCGAGGAGCATCCCGAGCGCGACGTCGAGCGCGGCGACGATCGTGACCGCGGGCGTGAACGGCGTCGAGCCGCTCGCCAGCGAGTCGCGCATGCTCGCCCAGTCGAAGTAGAAGCGCGGCATCGTCGAGCGCTCCGCCCGCTCCCATGCGGCCGGCGAGACGGCGGCGAGCGACAGCCCGGGCGGCGTCATCAGCGCCTTCTGGGAGCCGGCGACGACGACGTCGAGGCCCCAGGCGTCCGTCTCGAGCGGGACCGCGCCCAGGCTCGACACCGCGTCGACGACGATCGCGGCGCCGGCGTCCCGGCACGCGCGCGCAAGTGCCTCGACGTCGGAGACGACGCCCGTGGACGTCTCCGAGTGGACGACGAAGGCGATCTCCGCTCCCGTCTCCTCGAGCCGCCGCCGCAGGTCCTCCGGCTGCGGCGTCTCGCCCCACGCGTACCGGAGCTCCTGCACGTCCACCCCGTAGGCACGGCCGAGCTTCGCCCAGCGCTCACCGAACTCGCCGGCCATGACGGCGAGCACGCGCTCCCCGGGCGAGAGCAGGTTGACGACCGCCGACTCGAACGCGGCCGAGCCCGACGCGGTGTAGAGGAGGACGTCGTTCCCCGTCCTGCAGACCTGCTGCAGGCGGCCGAGCGTCCGCAGCATCACCTCGCGGAAGTCGGGGCCGCGATGATGGAGCACCTCCGCGCCCCCCGCGGCGAGCACCGCGGGCGGGACGGGCGTCGGGCCCGGGGCCATCAGGTAGCGCTTGCGCTCCACGAGGCTGGAGCGTACCGCCGCTCAGCGGTGGCCAGAGAAGGACATCAGCTGCTGGAACGTCGGCCGGTTCGTCCAGCGCATCGTGTCCGGGAGGATCCCGGACGTGAAGCGAATCCGCTCGGCCGTGGCATCCGCTCGCCAGGCCGACGGCGTCGTGCCCTGCTCCGCCTCGAGCTCCGCGGCCGCGGCATCGAGGGCGGCCCACAGCGACTCCCGGCAGGCCGGGAGGACGCCCGCGCCGCAGTAGCGCCTCGAGAAGGCGCCGCGCACGGGACGTCCGAGCAGCGTCCGCAGGTCCTTGTCCACGTACCCGTACCAGCCGGCGAGATACGCGGACCCGCCGGGCCCCGCGTCGTCGCTGCGGACGTGCAGCTCCGCCAGGCGATCGACGAGCGGGCCGAGGACCGGCGTCAGCACCGCATCGGCCAGCCGGGGCCACGCCGCATCCAGCACCGCGGCGCCGGGATCGTCGATCTTCCCGTCCAGGTCGCGGTCGAGGCGGCTCGAGCCCGCGGCGCGCCAGGCGTCGAGCAGCGCCGCCGCGGCCTCTGCCCGGGCGCTCGGCGCAGGGCCCGTCTGCAGGACCGCGCGGACGACCGGCCACACCCGCTGCACTCTGAGGTCCTGCGTCGCGGCCCTGTTCATCGCGCTCGTCGCGCTCGCGAGCGTGTGCTTCTTCCGGCTGGACACCGCGGCGGACAGCAGGTCGACCCGCTGCACCGAGCCGTACGCGAAGTTCGAGTCCGCGGCACCGACGTCCGCGGCCGGCTTGTTGTTCCAGTTCAGGATCACGCCGGAGGCAGGATTGACCCCACGCGCGTGGCCGGCGAAGGGAAGGAAGCCGCGCCAGTCGTAGCCGCCCGACCCCTGCGTCGGGAGCGCGGGATCGGTCCCCGCTGCCCGCGTGGGCAGCCGGCCGCTGGAGAAGTACGCGATGTCGCGGTGGTCGACGTAGAACCAGTTGAAGCTGAACTCGACGGCCCCCATCGACTTCAGGAAGCTCTTCGCGGAGGTGACGCGGCCCGTGTTCAGGTCGTAGAAGGCACGGGCGCTCAG
This sequence comes from uncultured Gaiellales bacterium, assembly GCA_964569165.1. GTDB lineage: Bacteria > Actinomycetota > Thermoleophilia > Gaiellales > Gaiellaceae > GMQP-bins7. Next base: position 3,388 of record CAZMUG010000081.1, on the reverse strand, counting down.
GAGCTCGCGTCCCCGGGTCGAGCGCTGGGAGGCGATCGCCACCCGCTTCCCGCCGACGGTCGCGTAGCCGATCACGGGGCCGTGCGCGGTCTCGTAGTACGAGACGGGCTGGTCGGGCTGCCCCTGCGCCGTGAGCGTTCCCACGACGAACCGGCGCATCGGCTCGCAGAGGCCCCGGTACAGGTACGTGTGGTCGTCGTCGCACAGCGTCTCCACGAAGAGGTCGCGGCTGTCGGCCTGCGACGAGGTGGGGCTCCACGCGAAGTCCGGGCCGCGGCCCACGAGCACGAAAGGCACGCCGGGGAACATCGCCCCACGCACGTCGAACCCACCACCCCGGAGCTCCATCTCCGCGAAGAACTCCGGGAAGAAGTAGCCGACCTGCGGCCCCGCGACCAGGATCGGGTGCCCGGTCGCCGACCGCTTGGACCCGATCAGGAGCGCGTTCGAGGCGACGGCCGGTGCGTCGAGCGGTGCGCCCGTGAAGCTGCCGTCGTCGATCACGACGCTGCCCGGAGCCGGAGAGGCGACCGTCTGCTGCGGGAAGCTGCCGGGGATCGTGACCGGGGCCTCGGGATCGTTCGCCTCGCGCAGGTCTGCGAACACCGCCCGCCCGTCGGCGGCGCCGAGCCGCTTCGTGAGCGCATCCAGGAACATCGCGTTCGCCGCCTCCTGGCCGCCGTTCGTCCCGAACCGGGCGGCGATGAGCGCGGAGGAGGCGACGACGTCCACGGGCGTGAAGGGCTTCACCGAGATGCCCTTCGACCGGTAGTAGCCGTTCACGCCGGCCGCGAAGGCATTCACGATCGCGAGCATCCGCTGCCCCTCCTTCCCCTGCGAGCGGACGGCGTCGAGCTGGTTCGCGAGGTAGGCCTCCGCCTCGGCGCTCGGGACGAAGTTTCTTCCCGACAGGGCGAGCGTGAGCGGGTTGAGCCCGGGGACGTCGAGCGCGGCGACCCGGGCGGGGCCGCGGATCAGCTGCAGCAGGAGGCCGCGATCCGCCGCCGTCACCCAGCCTGCTCCGTAGGCGACGTCGGCCGTCGTCCTGCCCGTCACGTGCGCGACGCCGAAGCGGTCGCGCGTGATCAGGAGGCCCTTGCGCGGACGTTCCCTGCGATCGCTCTTCGCGGCCGCGGCCCCCAGCGGGGCGGGCTTGAAGAGGCTCCTGATGTTCCGGAGCGTGACGTTGCCGAAGAGCGGCGTGAGCGCGTCGTAGAGCTTCGCCTGGTCGGTCGTGTTCCGGTCGAAGGCGACGCTCCCGTTCTCGCCGGGCGGGAGGATCGTCCAGGCGGCCGTGGCGTAGTCGCGCTTCGCCGCCGCCTCGAGCGGCGTGAGGAGCGCCGAGAGCGCGGCGACAGCCGCCGCGAGGAGGACGAGCAGCCGCCGGAGCACGTGCGGAGACTAGCGCTGCCAGGGACTAGAGTCAGCCCGGTGGAGGCCCTGCTCGCGTTCGCCGCGGCGCTCGTCACGCTGAGGCTCTCCGCCGACCTGCTGCGCCGGTACGCGCGACGGCGCGCGCCCGAGCTGCTCGCGTGGTCCGCGGCCCTCGGCGCGTACGCGCTCGCCGCCTCGGCGCTCGCGTGGGGCGCGGCCGCAGGCTGGAGCGAGGCGGCGTTTCGCGTCTACTACCTCGGCGGCGCGCTGCTGACGGCGGCCCTGCTCGGCACCGGGTCGGTCCTGCTCACCGGCCGGCGCTGGATCGGCCCGCCCGCGCTCGCCTACGCGGGCGTCGCGATCGGGATCGCGCTCTCGGTGCCGGTTGCCGGCCCGCTCACCGGGACGGAGCTGCCCGAGGCCCAGGACGTCCTCGCCGTCTGGCCGGCAAGGGCGGTCGCGATCGCCGCCAACTCGCTGGGCACGCTCGCCGTCGTGGTCGTCGCGCTGACGACGCTGCGGAGGCGCCCCGCCGGCAACGCCCTGCTCCTCGCGGGCGTCGCGGTCGCGGCCGTGGGCAGCGGCCTCGCCGGGCTGGGCGTCGGCGCCCTGGCGCCCGCGATCGCGCTGGCGTCGCTCCTCCTCTACCTGGGGATGGTGGTTCCTAGAGCTCGTCCTCGTCCCTGAGCCGCGCCGGCCCCGTCCGCGGCTCCCCGTGCCGCGCGCGACGCTCGCGGAGCCAGACGGCTGCGAAGACCCCGAGCACGGCGAGCGCGACCAGCGCCTCGACGACGGCCCCGGCGACGCCGCCGTGCGCCACCACTAGCCGCGGGAGAGCACCCACAGCCCACCCACCGTGTACAGCACCATCAGCGCGAGCAGCGGATACTGCGAGCGCAGCGCATCCCGGCGGTCCTCGAAGAGCGCCACGGCGCGGTCGTGCGCGATCGCGAGCCCGGCGACGTGCCCCACGACGAGCGCCGCGACCTGCACGTACCAGATGGTCGTCGGCGAGACGATGGTGATGTTCGGGGCGAAGTCCCTGGTCCCGAGCAGGTCCCACCCCTTCCCGAAGGGATCCGAGGCGAGCGTGACGATGAACTGGCCCTGGATCACGAACAGCGAGAAGTAGTGCGCGACGAGGTACGCGGCGGCGATCGGGACGAGGGACAGCACGAAGTCGGGTGCGAGTGAGCGCGGGGCCCGCACGAGCGCCCGCGCCGACCACATCGCGACCAGGAACGTGGCGACGACGGCGCCGACGAACAGCGCGAGCCCGGCCGTGTTGACGAGGGTCGTGACGACGTCGGCGGTCCGCTGCGACGATCCTGCGAGGTCGGCGTGCACGTCGGCGAGCAGGTTCTGCCACGTCGCCGTGCGCGAGTAGCCGTCGAAGCTCGTGGACCCGAGCATCACGGCGACGAACACGAGCGTTCCGCGGGCCCGCTCGGCCCCCGCGAGCCCCGTGAACGGCCAGCGCACGACGACCGAGCCGTCCCGGGCGGCGACGGGCGCGATCCGCGCCAGCAGCCCGAACGCGACCGCGAACCCCTCTCCGTTGCGCGTCCAGGCGTCGCGCCCGAACACGGCCATCCCGGCCAGCGCCCAGTAGGTGTAGAGGGCGACTGCGACCGCGAGCGTACGCGGGTACGAGGGCCGTGGATGGGCGAGCTCGAGAGCGACGAAGGCGAACAGGGCCCCGGCTGCGGGGTACCGTCCCCAGCGCCCGGTCCACTCGAGCACCGGGCGCGCCTCCCGTTCGCCCCGCTCGAGCAGCCACACGGTCGCGTCGGCGAGCGAGCGCCAGGGGCTGAGGACGCTCCACACGTTCCCGAGGAGCACGGAGAGGAGCGGGATCCCGAGCCAGAAGACGACGTAGACGAAGGTGGGCGCGAAGTTGAGGAGGTCCGTCGTCGTCCCGAAGAGCGCGGTCGCGAGCGTCAGCGCGAGCAGCGCCACGGACAGCGTCCCCAGCACGACGCGGACCGCCGTGGAGAGGACGACGGCGCCCACC
>CAZMUG010000080.1:0-11409 GCA_964569165.1 uncultured Gaiellales bacterium | reverse complement strand
TGCAGCAGCCTGCAGCTCATCAATTTCCTCCAGGACATCGCGATCGACTACCGGCGCGTCACGCTGCGCTGGTGGACGCACACGGCGGGCGGCGTGACCGACCGTGACCGCGAGCTTGCGGCCGCGTCCGCGGCGCTGGCCTAGTCCGGCCGACCGGCGGCGGGCCGGACGACGACGACCGGGCAGCGCGCGTGATCGACGACGTGCCGGCTCACCGAGCCGAGGATCGCCGCCCGCAGACCCGTGCGGCCGTGCGATCCGACGACGACGAGCTCGGCGCCGTCGCTCTCGGCGACGAGCGCATCGCCGGCGTCGGCCTCCGTGAGCCGCTGCTCGACCTTGAGGTCCGGCTCGCTCCCGAAGACGGCGGCGACGGCTTCCTCGAGCTGGCCGCGGGCCGCCTCGGACTCGGCCTCGAGCTGTCCCGCGAGGTCTCCCGCGGGAATCGCGATCATCCCCGGGTCGCCGATGGGGGCGGCGGGCACGAAGACCCAGGCGTGGAGCGCGAGGACCTTCGAGCCCCGGAGCCGGGCCTCGTCAGCGGCCCAGCGGAGCGCCTCCCGGGAGGCGTCCGAACCGTCGACGCCGACAACGATCGTCCCTGCCATCGACCTCAGCCTACCTCGCGCGACTCCTGGGCAATCTGCACGTTGCAGCTCGCCCGACCAGCCGTCCTCGGACGGCGTTCCCCCGGCGAGGAAAGACGGACTCCCGGCGGGATCGCGAAGCAGGTTGCACCTTGTGGCTTGGCTAGGGTGCGGGCGTGGAGGCCCACCCGGGTAACAGCGAGCCGAAGCGGGCGGAGCGGATCACGGTCTACGAGGTCGGCCCGCGGGACGGCCTCCAGAACGAGCCCCGGACACTCGAGCCCGAGGTGCGCGTGGAGCTCGTCCGCAAGCTCGCCGCCGCCGGGGTGCGAGCCATCGAGGTGGCGAGCTTCGTGGATCCCCGGCGGGTTCCGCAGATGGGTGGCGCGGAGGAGGTGGCGACCGCCACGAGCGAGCTCGACGGGGTCGTCCGCGCGGGCCTCGCCCTCAACGAGCGCGGCTACGAGCGGCTCCTCGAGGCCGGGCTCGACGAGGTGCGCTTCGCCTTCGGCGTGACGGAGTCGTTCAACCGCCGCAACCAGGGCGCCGCGGTCGAGGAGTCGCTGGCCACCGCGACCCGCATCGTCGCCCGCGCCCGGGAGGACGGCCTCCGCTCGACCGTCACCCTCAGCGTCGCGTTCGGCTGCCCGTTCGAAGGGGAGGTCGGGGCCACGGGAGTCCTCGAGCTCGTCGAGCAGGTAGCGGATGCCGCCCCGGACACCCTCGTCCTCGCGGACACGATCGGCGTCGCCACGCCGAGCCGCGTGCGCGAGCTCGTGGAGGCGGCAGCAAGCTTCGCGACCACGGTCGGGGGGCACTTCCACAACACGCGCAACACGGGCTACGCGAACGCGCTGGCTGCCCTCGCGGCGGGAGCTACGATTCTCGACGCCTCGATCGGCGGCCTCGGCGGCTGCCCCTTCGCGCCAAACGCCACGGGGAACGTGGCGACGGAGGACCTCGTCTACCTCCTGCACCGCGAGGGAGTCGAGACAGGCATACACCTGGAGGGGCTGATCAGCGTGTCGGACTGGCTCGAAGGCGTGCTCGGGCACCGGCTCGACGGCCTCGTGCACCGGGCCGGCGACTTCCCGCAGCCGTCCTAGCAGCGCGCCGGCAGCACCTTCCCGCGCACCTCTCCGAGCTCCAGCTCGCCCGCCCGCCCGCGCAGGACGACCTCGTCGCCGTCCTCGAGGAAGGTCCGGGTTGTCCCATCGCCGAGCCTGATCGGACTCTCGCCGTTCCAGGTCAGCTCGATGAGCGACCCCTCGCTGCCCCGCTCGGGCCCCGAGATCGTCCCGGACGCGAAGAGGTCGCCGGTCCGAATCGAGGCACCGTTCACGGTCGCGTGGGCGAGCTGCTGCGGCATCGTCCAGTACAGGCCACGCGCATTGGTACGGGAGATGACGGTTCCCTGGAGCTCGACCTCGAGCTCGAGGTCGAGGGCCCACTCACCGGGAACGCGGAGGTACTCGAGCGGCAGCGGCTCCTGCGGGGGGCCCGAGACGAACCTGTCCTCGAGGAGCGCGAGCGGAGTCACCCAGGCTGCGATCGACGTCGCGAACGACTTCCCGAGGAACGGGCCGAGCGGCTGGTACTCCCAGGCCTGGAGATCGCGCGCGGACCAGTCGTTCACGAGCGCCACGCCGAAGACGTGCTCCCGGAAGTCCGAGCCGCGAACCGGGTTGCCATGCCTGCTGCCGACGCCGACGACGAACCCGAGCTCGAGCTCGATGTCCAGCCTCCGGCTCGGCCCGAAGCTCGGCGACTCCTCGCCGGGCGCCCTCACCTGGCCGCAGGGCCGTAGCACCGGCGTACCCGACACGACGACGGTCCCGCTGCGGCCGTGATAGCCGACGGGAAGATGCCGCCAGTTGGGCAGGAGCGGCTCGGCGTCCGGACGAAACAGGCGCCCGAGGTTCGTCGCGTGCTCGAGCGAGGAGTAGAAGTCGACGTAGTCGGCGACGGCGACCGGTCGATGGGTGCGCGCACGCTCGAGCGGCACGAGATCGGCGCCGCTTCCCACGAGGTCGTGGATGCGCGCCAGCGTGTCCTCCCAGGCGGTGCGACCCAGCGCCAGGAACGGGTTGAGGCTCGCCGAGGCGAACACCGAGCCCAGCCCAGCCGCGGAGAGGTCGAGCACTCCGCTCCCGACGCGGAAGCCCACGCGCGGCGCCTCGCCGTCGGTCGAGAAGACGCCGAAGCCGACTCCGCCGATCACGTCGTCGGGCGCACTCCCAGCGCCTCGAGCTCCTCCACGGGCTCGAAGAAGCTGCAGCTGCCGAGCGAGTGGAAGCAGCCGCTTCGCGCCGTCGCCAGCTCTGCGTGGCCGGCAGTGCGGTCGCGCCAGCGAAAGGACTCCGGGTCGAGCCCGAACGACGCTGCGTCCTCCTCCTCGAGCGCAGCCTCCTCGTCGCCGAAGACGACCGCGGCGAGCAGGTTCAGGAAGCCGTGGCCGGCGGCGCTTCGGACGGCGTGGTGCAACCCCGCCGTCGCCTTGAAGACGACGCCGCGGGCGCGACACGCCCGGACGAAGCCCGCGAGCCGATCGGCCGCAGGGACCGTCTCCCCGCCGCAGCGGACCTTGGCCCGAAGCCCGAGCCGGGCGAGCGCGTCGAGGCGCTCCTCGAGCGCATCGTCGAGAGCGACCTCCACGTAGACCTCGCCTGCGAGACCTCGAAGGGAGGCGAGATCGTCGCGGTACCGGGCCTCCACGGCCTGCACCTGCACTCCGGGCGGCATCGGCCCGTCGAGGACGGCGCTGAGCCCTCGACCGGGGTCGGGGAGCTCCGGGAGCCGTGAGGCGGGACAGACGAACCGCGCCAGCACCCACGACCACGGGCTCTCCTGTGCGCGGCGATCCTCCGCAAGGGCCTCCTCGAGCGGCAGCGAGGCCGGTGGAAAGAGCGGTGCGTGGTCGATCAGACGGGAGAGGAGAGCGTGTGGCGCGTCCCGGGTTTCCATCGCGGCCGGATCTTCGCAGGAACCCGGCTCTGCGGACCAGGCCGGGACGACACCCGCGGGTGCTCAAGCGCCTCCGGCGACCGTCCGATGAGGTCTCCAGGCCCACACGATGCCCGACCCTGCCCCCATCGAGGCCACCTCGCGGCCCAGCATGAGCCTCGTGCCGAGCGGCTCCACCGAGCCGTACCGGCGCCTCGCGGAGATCTTCCACGACGTCCTGTCCGAGCAGAGCCTCGACGCCCTGCTCGAGCGGATCGCCGACACCCTCGCGGAGCTCGTGCCGTACGAGGACGTCCACATCTACGAGGCCGACGAGGCCAAGCGCGAGCTCGTCCCCGTCCTCGCCCGCAGCAAGTGGGCCACCGAGGTCATGAGCGAGACGTTCTCGTTCGGCGAGGGGATCACGGGCTGGGCGGTCGAGCACCGCGAGGCCGTGCTCGCCAACCAGGCGCACCTCGATCCGCGCGTCCGGTTCGTTCCCGGAACCCCCGTCGACCCGGAGGCGCTCATCGCCGTCCCGCTCATCGCCCGCGGACGGCTCAAGGGGACGCTCAACATCTACCGCCTCGGCGAGGACGTGGAGTTCACGGAGGAGGAGTTCCTCCTCGCGAAGCGCTTCGGGGACGCCGCCGCGCTGGCCCTCGACAACGCGCACATCCGCGCCCGCCTCGAGCACCAGGCCGAGACGGACGCGCTCACCGGCCTGCTGAACCACCGCGCGTTCCACGATCGCCTGCGCGAGGCGCTCATGCGGGCGTCGGCGGAGCACGACACCGTCGCCCTCGTCATGCTCGACCTCGACGACTTCAAGAGGGTGAACGACGTCTACGGCCACGGCGTCGGCGACCAGCTCCTGTCCCAGGTCGCGGACGTGCTCCGCAGCTCCGTGCGGGGCTCGGACGTGGTCTCGCGCGTCGGCGGCGAGGAGTTCGCCGTGATCGTCCCCTCCGGCGACCTCCGCAGCGCCACGGCTCTCGCCAACCGCATCGGCGAGAAGCTCGACGCCATCGAGGCGGACGCGCTCGGCCGCCTGACGGTCTCCACGGGAATCGCGATCGGCCCGCTGCACGCTGCGAATCCCCGGGAGCTCGTCGCCTGCGCCGAGGCCGCGATGATGACCGCGAAGACTCGCGGCAAGGGCGTCGTCGTCGGCTTCGACGAGTCCGAGCTCGAGCGCCCGACCGAGGCTTCGCTCCGTCACGACGACGTACGCTCGATCGCGCACCTGAAGATGCTGCAGAGCCTCTCCGGAAAGCTCGCGCGCCTGAACGACGTCGGCCGTATCGCGCTCACCATCTCCGACGAGCTCCGCCTCCTCATCGACTACCACAACTGCCGCGTCTTCCTGCGCGACGGCGACGAGCTGCTGCCGATCGCCTTCCGTGGCTCGCTCATGGCGGCGGAGCCCGGAACCTCCGTCGAGCTCGCGCCGATGCCGCTCGGGAGAGGGATCACCGGCCGTGTTGCAGAGACGGGCGAGCCGCTCCTCGTCGGGGACGCGGCGAACTGCGAGTTCGGAGAGAGGATCGCGGGAACCGCGTCCATCGAGGAGTCGCTCCTCGCCGTCCCGCTCAAGTTCGGCTCCCGGGTCACGGGCGTCATCGTCATCTCGAAGCTCGGGTACGACCAGTTCGACGCCGACGATCTCCGGCTCCTCGAGGTCCTGGCGGGACATGCGTCCGTCGCCCTCGAGAACGCACGTCTGTACGAGGCCCAGCGCAGGGAGGCCGAGAGCGCGAAGGCGCTGCTCGTGCTCGGCCGCGACGTCGCAGAGGCCGTGGGGGTCTCGGAGATCGCCGATCGCGTCGTCGCAGGTGCTGCGCAGATCATGTCGAGCCCGCTCGCGTCCCTCTGGCTCCAGGACGCGGACAGCGGCGATCTGGTGCGGCTCGCCGCCCATCCGCTGAATCCGAACGAGAACAGGGCGCCGACGCTGCCGGCCGACCTCCTCGGCCCCTGGCTCGAGCGCTCCGAGCCCTACACGATCACGGCCGCCGACTACTCGGCGATCGCGCCGGTCCCCGAGGGGACCGATGGGGCTTTCGCCATCGCGCCGTTCTCCGTCGAGGGCAGGTGGGGCGTCATCGCCGTGGCGATCGCCGCAGCGAGCTCGCTCACGGATCGTGAGCTCGAGATCCTGGGGAGCATCGCGCGCCAGGCCAAGCTGGCGTTCGTGAGCGCGTCGAGCTACGAGTCACTCGAGCGGACCTTCCTCTCGACCATCGCGGCTCTCGCGAATGCGCTCGAGGCCAACGACGAGTACACGTCGACGCACGCCCGCTGGATCACCGACCTCGCGCTCCGGGTCGGCGCCGAGCTCGAGCTGGAGGCGCCCGAGCTCAAGAAGCTGGAGCTGGGCGCCCTCCTGCACGACATCGGGAAGATCGGCGTTCCGACCCGGATCCTCACCAAGCCCGGCCCTCTGACCCAGGAGGAGCGCGACATCGTCGAGACCCATCCGGTGCTCGGCGAGCGCATCCTCGAGCCGATCGAGCAGCTCAGGGAGGTGCGGCAGATCGTGCGGAGCGCCCACGAGCACTACGACGGCAGCGGATATCCGGACCGGCTCGCCGGAGATGCGATCCCGCTCGAGTCGCGCATCGTGCTCGCCTGCGACGCGTTCCACGCGATGACCACGGACCGTCCCTACCGCAAGGCGCTCGGCGCCGACGAGGCGCGGCGGCGACTCGTCGAGGCGTCCGGGTCGCAGTTCGACCCGCAGGTCGTGGACGCGCTGCTCCGCGTTCTCGGCAACGACGGGTAGCTGCGTCAGGCGCCCGCAGCCTCGGCCTGGCGAAGGCCGAGGAAGGCCCACGTCCAGAACACGACGCCCAGGCCGATCCCGAGCGCGAACGCGCCGAGGACGTGCGGAGCGTCGCCGGCCATGAAGCCGCGCCCCGTCTCGAGCAGGTACGTGACGGGGTTCACGGAGGCGACACCCTCGATCCACCCCTCGAGCAGCTCGAGGGGGACGTACACGGGTGCGAAGAAGAGAATGAGGAACACCGGCATCTGCATGAGCGGCGCGGCCTGGATCGTGCGGAACCGCATGGCGATCCCTCCCGCCCAGAAGAACCCGCAGAAGTTGACGAGGGCGGCGAGAAGGTAGAGCCCGACGAGGTCCACGGGCCCTCCCAGGACGTCCATCCCGACCGCGAAGCCGACGACCGTGAGGAGCACGGCGACGACCAACCAGCGCACGAGGGCGGCGAGCGCGTAGCCGAGGACGATCCCGCTCCGGTGCGGGGCGGCGAGAAGAAGCCGCTTGGCGAATCCACCCTCGAAGTCGCGGGCGAGCCCGAACCCCGTGAACACACCTCCGAAGGCCGCCGCCTGGAGCAGGACGAAGACGAACTGGAAGGCCGTGTACCCGGGCGGGAAGTCGAAGCCCGGCACCTCCGCGACCTGCGAGAGGCCTCCGGCGAACGCCGTGAAGAAGAAGAGCGGGAAGGCGATGGTCGGCAGCGCGATCTGCGGGTTCAGGAGCGCGTTCTTCAGCGTCCGCCTGGCGACTCCGGAGGCCACGTTCCACGTCCGCATCGCCTACGTCCTCGTCATCCTCGTGCGCAGGGCGCGGGACGCGAGGGTCAGGGACACGATTCCCAGCACGACCACGAAGCCGAAGCCCAGCCCGAGCGCCTGCCAGTCCCAGCCGCTGATGATCAGGCTGCGAACGCACTCGATCATGTACGAGACGGGATTCAGCGTGGCCGCGATCCGGAACCAGTCCACCCCGATGAGGTTTCTGGGAGCGTTCATCGAGGAGATGAAGAGGAAGACGAACAGCACGGGGAAGAGCGCCTGGATCGTCTCGCCCGAGCCCGTGCGGAACGCGAGCCAGGCCCCGAGCGCGCCGAACGAGAGCGCGACGAGCGCCCCGTAGACGAGGAGCACCGCGATTCCGGCGATCCCCGACTCGAAGCGGACGCCCGCCGTCAGGCCGACGGCGATGTAGAAGACGACCTGCACCACGCCGAGCGCGACCACTCCGGCGAGCTGGCCCACGAGCAGCGCCGAGTCGCGGAGCGCGGTCAGAGAGAGGCGGTTCACGAACCCCGTCTGGATGTCGCGGGCGAGATCGGTCCCCGCATTCATCGTCGAGAACAGCGCGCCCTGGATGAAGGGGACGGCGAGCGCGAAGGCGAGGAACGACGCGGTGGGGAACCCGGGGAGGTCGGTGGACGACCGGAGCCCGCCTGCGTTGACGGCCATGAGGACGACCGGGAAGACGAGCGGCGGGATGACGCTCGCCGGCTGTCTCGACGTGCGCACCACGGATCGCCGCGCGATCGCGGTGACCTGGGGGAGCGCCGAGCTCACTGCCTCGCCGTCTCCTGCTGCTCCGACTCCGCCTGCTCGGCAGCCCCCTCGAGCGTGCGCCCGGTCTTCGCGAGGAAGACGTCGTCGAGCGTCGGCGCCCGCAGCTCCAGGTCCACGATGTCGATCCCATCGGCGTCCACCGCGCGCACGATGTCGGTCAGCCCGAGCCCGTCCCGCAGCCGGACGGCGACGTCGCGCGTCGTGTCGAGCGGCTCCCCGAACCGGGCCAGGAACGCGGCGATGGCAGGACGGTCGGCGTCGTGTCGCGGGATCGCGTGGACGGACGGACGGCCGATCTCCGCCTTCAGGTCCGCAGGCGTTCCCTCGGCGACGATCTTCCCCTTGTCGATGATCCCCACGCGGTCGGCGAGGACGTCCGCCTCCTCCAGGTACTGCGTGGTGAGGAAGACGGTCACCCGGTCCTCGCGCCGGAGCTGCGCGACCTCCTCCCAGAGCGCCGTGCGGCTCTGCGGGTCGAGCCCGGTCGTCGGCTCGTCGAGGAAGAGGATCCTCGGGCTGTGCACGAGCGCGAGCGCGAGGTCGAGACGCCGCTTCATGCCGCCGGAGTAGCCCTGCACCTTCCGGTCCGCGGCGTCCGCGAGCCCGACCCGGTGCAGGAGCTCCTCGGCGCGTGGCTCACGCTCCGCCTTGCGCACGCCCTGGAGCGTGGCCTGGAGCCGCAGGTGGTCTCGCGCCGTCAGGAGCGGGTCGAGCGCGGCCTCCTGCAGCGCGACGCCGATCAGCGAGCGCACCTTCGGCCCGTCCCCCACGACGTCGTAGCCGCCGACGCGCGCCGTCCCCGCGGTGGGCGGCAGGAGCGTCGTCAGGACGTGGACGGTCGTGGACTTCCCGGCGCCGTTCGGGCCGAGGAAGCCGTAGATCTCGCCCGGAGCGACGGAGAGGTCGATCCCGTCCACGGCGCGCGGGCCCTTGCGGTACTCGCGGACGAGGCCATCGACCTCGATCCCGTTCGCCGGCTCCACCGGCGCACCCTAGCGACCCGCCCCGTGCAGGCTGCGGCGGGTCGCGACAGGCTGAACTGCCGGTGGGGCGCTGAAGCACCCCACCAGATAGTGGCAAGCCTGGCAGGTGGCGGCACCGCGCCGGCAGGGTGCTTCAGCGCCCTGCCTGGTTTGCAGGGTCCAGGGTTGGAAGAGCACCAGGCCTGGCAGGGTGCTTCAGCGCCCTGCCTGCTCTTCTCTACCCCCGGGCAGAGTGCTCGGGCGCCCCGCCAGGCAGCAGCGGCCCGGCAGGGTGCTTCAGCGCCCTGCCTGCTCTTGGGGTGAGCGCCCTGCCTGGCTTGCAGGGTCCAGGGATGGAAGAGCAGGTGCGGTGCTGAAGCACCGCACCGGGCACCGCACCAGGCCTGGCAGGGTGCTTCAGCGCCCTGCCGGCTCCAGCGGCAGCTTCGTCGCGACCACGGGCTTGCCGTCGCGCTGGTAGGCGACGTCCACCGAGTCGTCCTGCCGGTACGTGCCCGCGACGCCGACCAGGATCGACGTCCAGCGCCAGAACCCGAGCTTGCCCTCGGACCGGAGCTCGCGGGCGAACACGAGCGTTCGGCCGTCCACCGCGAAGTCGTCACCCTCCTGCTGCGGCACGCCGTTGACGAAGACCTCGAAGGGCCGGACGACGTCTCCGGGCAGGCGCACGCGAGTTCCTGTGGCCACTCCCTCCGACACGCTCATAGAATGGCAGTCCGTGCGCGCCCGGCTCGTCGTCTCCCTCCTGCTCGCCCTGCTCGTGGTCGTCGCCGTGGCGCCGGCGGCACTCGCCGACAGCGGCTTCACGCCGGTCACTCCGGAGTCGCCGAACGCGGACGGGATCAAGGACAGCTACCTCTTCATCTCGATCTTCGTCCTCGGCATCTTCCTGCTCGTCGAGGGCCTGCTGATCGCGTTCGTGGTCAAGTACCGCCGCCGCACGCGTGGCCGGTTCGAGGACGGAGCGCCGATCCACGGCTCGTCTCGCCTGGAGACGGCCTGGACCGCGTTTCCCGTCGTCGTCCTCTTCCTCGTCGGCGCGTTCGTGTTCTGGGAGCTCCCGGGCATCATCGACGCGCCGGAGGCGGAGGCAGGCGACCGCCTGGAGATCCGCATCGAGGGCCACCAGTTCTACTGGCAGTTCGAGTATCCGAACGGCGTGGTCGCGATCGACCACATGCGGGCGCCCGCAGGTGTCCCCGTGCACCTCGAGGTCACCGCCCCGGACGACGACGTCATCCACTCCTGGTGGATCCCGGCGCTCGGCGGAAAGATCGACGCGATCCCCGGCACCGTCAACGAGACGTGGTTCCAGGTGGAGAACCCGGGAACGTACAAGGGGCAGTGCGCCGAGCTGTGCGGGCTCGAGCACGCGAACATGACCGCGCAGGTCGAGGTGCTGCCGCAGGCCGAGTTCGCCGCCTGGCTCGACCGGCGGCGTGCCGAGCAGACGGCAGGCAGGGGCGAGCTCGGGTCGGAGATGTGGGCAGGAGTCTGCGCCAAGTGCCACGGCCTGGAGGGCCAGGGCGGCATCGGGCCGGCGATCGCGGGCTCCGCGACCCTCAAGGACCCGGAGTCGCTCGAGACCCTCGTCCGCAACGGGCGCCGGACGATGCCCGCGGTGGGCGCCGGGTGGACGAGCGAGCAGATGGACGCGCTGGCCAACTACCTGCAGGAGAACGCACCCTGATGGCGGCCCGCGCGGAGACGGTCCCCGCCTGGCAGCGAGGCCGCGTGGCGAGCTGGCTCGTCACGACGGACCACAAGCGCATCGGGATCCTCTACATCTGGACGTCGCTCGTCTTCTTCCTCATCGCCGGGCTGATGGCGGTGATCTTCCGCCTCCAGCTGGCCCAGGCCGGCAACGACGTCCTCAGCCCGGAGCGCTACAACGAGCTCATCACCTTCCACGGGACGGCGATGGTCTTCCTCGTCGGCGTCCCGATCCTCGCCGGGTTCGCGAACTACTTCGTGCCGCTCATGATCGGCGCCGCGGACATGGCGTTCCCGCGGCTGAACGCGCTCTCCTACTGGATGTACTTCCTCGGCGGCGCGGTGCTCCTCCTCAGCTTCTTCGCGAAGGGAGGCGCCGCACAGGCGGGCTGGACCGGCTACCCGCCGCTCTCGACGCAGCAAGCCGGAAGCGGGATCGACCTCTGGATCCTCTCGCTCCACATCCTCACGATCTCGTCGGTCGCGGGCGCCATCAACTTCATCGTCACCATCCACAACCTGCGAACGCGCGGGATGACGTGGATGCGCCTGCCGCTCTTCGTGTGGTCGATCGAGATCTTCGCGTGGCTCCTGATCGCGGTCCTGCCGGTGCTCTCCGCTGGCCTCACCATGCTCCTCCTCGACCGCGGCCTCACGATCGGTCCGTGGGACATCGAGACCAACTTCTTCGACGCAGCCTCCGGAGGCGCGCAATCTTGTGACGCTGCGCCGTCAGATCATGTGCCCCTTCGCGCAGTGGCAGAAGCTGCTCGCCGCCATGGCCGCGAACGAGGCCTGCGGCGGCCTGATTGCGGGCGCGGGAAACAACATGCTGCGCCGCC
>CAZMUG010000079.1:832-11476 GCA_964569165.1 uncultured Gaiellales bacterium | reverse complement strand
CCGACGTGCGACCGGCGCTAGCGCTCGAAGAGGGCGGCGACACCCTGCCCGACGCCGACACAGAGCGTCGCGAGCCCGTAGCGGCCGTTCCGGCGGCCGAGCTCGTGGAGCAGCGAGACGACGAGGCGCGCTCCGCTCATCCCGAGGGGGTGTCCGAGCGCGATCGCCCCGCCGTTGACGTTCACGCGCTCCTCGTCCAGCCCGAGCTCTCTGATCACGGCGATGCTCTGCGAGGCGAACGCCTCGTTGAGCTCGACGAGGTCGAGGTCGCCCACCGCGATGCCCGTCCGGTCGAGGAGCCTCCGGACGGCCGAGATCGGGCCGATGCCCATGATCCGAGGATCGACTCCAGTGACTGCGGAGCCGACGAACGCCCCGAGCGGCTCGGCGCCGAGCTCCCGCGCACGCTCCTCGCTCGTGATCACGAGCGCGGCCGCCCCGTCGTTGAGGCCGCTCGCGTTGCCCGCGGTGACGGTCCCCCCGGAGCGGAAGGCGGGCTTGAGCCCTGCCAGCGCCTGGGCCGAGGTGTCCGGCCGCGGGTGCTCGTCCACGCCGACATCGCCGACCGCGACGAGCTCGTCGTCGAACCGCCCCGCGCTGTGGGCGTGCGCCCAGCGGCGCTGCGAGCGAAGGGCGAAGGCGTCCTGGTCTTCCCGCGAGACGCCGTACAGCTCGGCGACGTTCTCGCCGGTCTCCCCCATCGACTCGAGCGGGAACATCTCCTCCAGGCGCGGGTTGGGGAAGCGCCAGCCGAGCGTCGTGTCCCACGCGGTCCGGTTGCCGCGCGGGAACGCCGCCTCGGGCTTCGCCAGGACGAGCGGGGCGCGGCTCATCGCCTCCACGCCTCCGGCGACCACGACGTCGGCGTCGCCCGCGACGATCGCGTGGCACGCGGAGACGACGGACGAGAGCCCCGACGCGCACAGGCGATTCAGCGTCATGCCCGGAACGGTGTCCGGGAGGCCCGCCAGGAGCGCAGCCATCCGCGCGACGTTCCGGTTGTCCTCGCCCGCCTGGTTGGCGCAGCCGAAGTACACGTCGTCGATCGCGCCCGGCTCGATCCCGGCGCGCTCGACGGCCGCGCCGATCGCGACGGCCGCGAGGTCGTCGGGCCGGACCTTCGCGAGCGCGCCGCCATACCGGCCGATCGGCGTCCGGACGGCTGAGAGGACGACGGCGCGTGGCATGCGCGGCGACGTTAGCGCACGAAGTCGATCCGGACCGGCTCGGGGAAGGCGCCGAGCGCCTCGCCCCGCTGCAGGAGCTCGGTGACCGCCTTCCGGCCCTCGTCGCCGTAATCCCGCGTGAGCTCGTTCACGTACATGGCCACGAAGCGGTCGGCCACTGCCGCGTCGATCCCTCGACCGAACTGGAGGGCGTACTCGAGTGCCTCCGCCCGGTTGTCGAGCCCGCACTGGATCGCGTCGCGCAGGACCGCCGACACGTCGCACAGCGTGCTCTCGCCGAGATCGCGACGGATGACGTTGACGCCGAGCGGCAGCGGGAGGCCCGTCTCGAGCAGCCACCACTCGCCCAGGTCGAGGACCTTCGCGAGACCGTAGTCCTCGAACGTGAGCTGGCCCTCGTGGATGAGCAGTCCGACGTCGGCGCGGCCCGAGGCGACCTCCTCCGGGATCCGCTCGAAGGACAGCTCGCGGAAGCGGACGTCACCGAGCACGAGCCGCAGCGCGAGGAAAGCGGTGGTCATCGCTCCCGGGACCACGATCTCGTGGTCTCCGAGGTCGCCGCGCGAGAGCGCGCTGCGGGCGACCACGATCGGCCCGTAGCCCGAGCCGATGCTCGCACCGTGCGGAAGGAGCGCGTAGTCCTCCTGGACGAACGGGTAGGCGGCAAGGGACAGCGCCGTCACCTCCAGGCGTGCAGCCCGCGCCCACTGGTTCAGCGTCTGGATGTCCCCGAGCACCTGCTCGAACTCGTGGCCACGGGTATCGACGAGATCCGTCGTCAGCGCCCAGTACATGAACGCGTCGTCGGGGTCCGGGCTGTGTCCGACGCGGATCCGCACGGGGCGCGACGCTAGCACCCTGCACCATCCCTGCGCCCCGCCTACCCGCCGGCCGGTGGCCAGGGCCGCAGGGCACCAGGCCTGGCAGGGTGCTTCAGCGCCCGCCCGCACGGACAGCCGGTGCGGGCACCTCGGGACCACGGAGCACCGAGCGCGGCAGGGTGCTTCAGCGCCCTGCCCGCGGGTACGGGCCGGGCCACGGACATGCGTGGACGGGTCAGCGGTTGAAGAACCAGCGCTCGAGGAGAGGGAGCACCTCCCTGCGCGTGAACGGCCTGGCATCCGTCTCCAGCCCGTCCCGCTCGAGCACGCTCACGTCGTCCTCGAGCGCGTCGTTCGCGCGCGCGAGCGCGTCGTCGAGCTCGTAGCCCTCGAAGATCACGTCTTCGGCGCGGTTCTCGTCCGACTCCCGGAGCTGCGGGTTCACGGCGCGCCCGACCGCCCAGAGAGCGCCGGGCCGACGCTCGATCCAGATGACGATCCGCTCCTCGTCGCCGACGTCGTCGACGCCCAGGAGGGTCCGCTCCGCATACCGCGCCTCGGTCGGGCTCCGCCTCATACCCGGGATACAATCGGTTCCCGTGGCGGTCTTCAAGAACCTCTACTCATGGCTCTTCCAGAGAGGGTCGGGTGAGGAGCACGTCGCCAGGTACGTGATCCGGGAGCACGACCGCGGCCGCGCGCTCGAGGAGATCCTCTCGGACAAGTACGTCCAGAACCGCCTCTCCCCCGAGCAACAACGGCGGCTCCTCGACCGCCCCGAGGTCATCGAGGCGATCTCCGGGGACATGCTCGAGGCCGCCCGGGCCTCGCTGGGCACCGCCGCGGGCTAGAGGCTCACTCCGACGCCGCGCTCCCGCGCGCGCCGAAGCGCCTCGGCGCCGAGCGCGACGTCCCAGGCGGCGATTCCGTTCGACTTGAAGACGATCACGTCCGCGTCCGAGTGGCGCGCGACGACCTCGTCCCCCACGACCTCGTGCAACTCGTGCACCTCCAGCCAGTCGAGGACACCCGCCTCGACCGGGTCGATCAGGTCTCCCGACTCGACGCGCGCCTGCTCGAGCCAGTCGCAGCAGACGAAGCTCGCCCGCTCGAGCACCACGTTGTCCAGCTCACGCCTGCTCGCGACGTTCGCTCCCGCCGCGACGACCAGGGCTCCGGGCACGAGCCACTCGCCGCGGATGACGGGATCGCGCGAGCTCGTGATGGTCACGACGACATCCTGCGCCGCAGCCTCGTGGTGCCCCTCCGCGGGCACCGCGCCGACCCGTTCGCAGAACGATGCGAGCCGGTCGGGGGTCCTGCAGAACGCGACGACCTGCTCGAGGGAAGGGAGCGCCGCGCGGATGCACTCGACCTGCGTCACCGCCTGGTGCCCGCAGCCGAGCAAGCCGAGCGTGCGCGCGTCGCTCTTCGCGAGGTGACGCGCCGCAACGCCACTCGCGGCGCCGGTGCGGAGACAGCCGAGGTGGTCCGCCTCGATGACGGCGGCGAGCTCGGACGAGGTGGAGTCGAACAGGCAGACGACGAACGACGTGCCCTGCGCCGTCGCCGCATACAGCTTCCCGCCCGCGAGGCCTTCGCCCGCATCCGCTGCGGCCATGTCCGCGAGCGCGCCCTCCGGGAGCCGGAGCCTCCGACGCGGAGCGATCTCCACCTCGCCGGCGGCCATGCGCCGGAAGCAGGACTCGACGACCTCGACGGCGTCGGCGGGGCCGAGCAGCGACTCGACGTCGCGCTCGCTGAGGTACAGGGGCACCGGGCGAGTGTATGGACTCCGGGAGCCGTAGACTCGGCTCCTTGAGCGCTGACGACTACCTCGACCTGCGGCTCGGGGCGTTCCTCGAGCGGCTCTCCGCGGACGGGCTCGCACCCGGGAGCGGGACCGCCGCCGCCGTCACGGTCGCGTTCGCGGCACGCCTTGTCGCCATGGTGGCCAACTGCTCGCGGGGCACGTGGACCGAGGCGGGCGGAGTCGTCGCGCAGGCGACCGCGATCGGCGAGCGCGCGACGGAGCTGGCGCGGACGGACGCATCCGCCTGGGAGGCCGCGCTCCGCGCGCTCCGCGACGCCGAGCGCGGCGGCGAGGACGACCGCCGTCGGAGCTTCGACCTCGAGCAGAAGCTCGACGCGGCGGCTGCCGCCCCGCTGGAGATCGCGTCGCTCGGCACCGACGCCGTCGCCCTTGCCTCGCTCGCTGCCGAGGAGGGGGACGCGACGTACCGGGCCGATGCCGCCGCGGCGGCAGCTCTCGCCGCGGGCGCGGCCCGGGCGGCAGCCCATCTCGTAAGCGTCAACCTCGGAGTCCGGCCCTCCGATCCCCGCCTCGCCAGGGCGCGCGCGAGCGAGCAGGTGGCGAGGGACACGGCGGCCTCGCTCCTCGGCGAGGAGGCCTGAGGAGCGCGTGTCGGACAGCTCGCCGCCGACCGACGCGGAGCTCGTCCGGCGCTGCCGCGCAGGCGACGCCGACGCGTGGAACGAGCTCGTGGAGCGCTACTCGCGGTACGTCTACGCGATCGCGGTCAGGGGCTTCCGGCTCAGCGACGAGGATGCGGAGGACGTGTTCCAGGACGTCTTCACGCGCGTGTACACGCGGCTCGACACGCTCCGCGACGAGTCCGCCCTCCGCCCCTGGATCGCGCAGCTCACGCGGCGCAGGTGTCTCGACGCGATCGCGGGCGGCAGGCGGGAGCTGCCCACCGAGGACCTCGCGGCCGAGGAGGGCAGCGCGGACCTCGCGGAGATCGAGGAGGCGTACGCGGTCAGGGAGGCGCTCGCGAGCCTGACCGACACGTGCCGGGACATCCTCGACCGGTTCTTCGCCCGTGACCAGAGCTACCGGACGATCGCGAGCGAGCTCGACATCCCCGCCGGCACGATCGCGAGCCGCATCGCGCGCTGCCTCGGCAAGCTGCGCGCCGAGCTCGAGGGCGCGAGTGACGAGGGAAGAAATCCTGAGACGGAGGGGTCTAGGGAGTAGATGAGCGCGCAGTACACCGAAGAGCGCATCGCCGTCCTCCTCCGACTCCTGCCGCCCGCGCCGGAAGGCTGGGTGCGGGCAGCGCAGGAGCTTCCGGAGGCGCGGACCCAGCTCGACGACATCGTCGCGCGAGCAGAGGCAGACGCTGCGTTCCGTCAGGCGCTCATCGCAGATCTCGAGCAGGCGCTGCGAAGCGCGGGCTACGAGCCGAGCGAGCGGGCGCTCGTCGAGCTCAGGAAGCTCTACGGCGACAGCTGAGTAGAGTCCCGCCACGATGAGCGACGTGGCGGCGCACCGGTGGGACGCGAGCCGGTCGGCGCTCCCTGCCTGGAGCCTCCCGAAAGACGCGGTGGACCGGATCGCGCTCCCCGCCGAGTGGCCCGAGCGCGTCACGCGGGAGTGGGCTCTCGGCGGTGCCACGGGGAAGGGGATCCGGGTCTGCATCCTCGACTCCGGAGTCGATCCGTCGCATCCTCTCGTCGGCGAGCTCGAGAGCTCCGTGTTCATCACGCTCGGCGAGAACGAGGAGGCGGTTGCGAGCGAGGACACGGAGGGAGACGTCTCGGGTCACGGGACCGCCTGCGCCGGGATCGTGCGGACCGTGGCCCCCGAGGCGAGCATCTCGAGCGTACGGGTGCTCGGCGCGAACTTCAGCGGCTCGGGCAACGTGCTGCTCGCCGGCCTCGAGTATGCCGTCCAGCAGGGCTTCGACGTCATCAACCTGAGCCTCTCGACGACGAAGAAGCCGTTCGCGAGCGTGCTCCACGAGCTCGCAGACAGCGCGTACTTCCAGCGCACCGTGCTCGTCGCGTCGGCGCACAACATGCCCGTCGAGAGCTACCCGTGGCGCTTCTCCTCGGTCATCTCGGTCGGAAGCCACGAGGACCCCGACCCGCTCGCGTTCTACTACAACCCGAGCCCACCCGTGGAGTTCTTCGGGCGGGGCGTGAACGTCGAGGTCCCGTGGCTCGGCGGCCGCGTGCTCACGGTCTCGGGCAACAGCTTCGCGACGCCGCACATCTCGGGGATCTGCGCGCTCGTCCTCTCCAAGCACCCCGAGCTGACACCCTTCCAGCTGAAGAGCGTCCTCTACCTGACCGCGTCGAACGTCGGAGGTGGGACATGACCGACAGGCCCGACCTGAGAGCCGCCGTCGCCCAGGGCGTCGTCGGCTCGGAGGGCTCGTTCCGCGCGCTGCTGGCAGCCATCGTCGAGGTCGCCCGCTCCATCTTCGGCGCGAGGGCGTCCTCCATCGTCCTCCTCGACGAGGAGACCGGGGAGCTCGTGTTCGAAGCCGTCGTCGGCGAGGGTGAGGACACGCTCCTCGGGGCGAGGTTCCCCGCAGGGACGGGCATCGCTGGATGGGTGCTCGCCACCCGCACCCCACTCGTCATCGAGGACGTGCAGAACGACCCGCGCTTCGCCCGAGACGTTGCCGAGGACACGGGGTACGTGCCGAAGGGGATCATGGCGGCGCCGCTCCTGACGGAGGAGAGCGCGCTCGGGGTGCTCTCGGTGCTCGACCGGCCCGAGCAATCGCTGTTCTCGCTGCAGGAGATGGAGCTCCTCGGCCTCTTCGCCAACCAGGCCGCGATCGCCGTGGATCTCCTGATCAAGGCGCGACGGGCCGAGAGCCTGCTCGGCGAGGGCGGCGGCGAGCTCGCGGTGGTGGCGAGGCTCGCGGCGGCGGTCGACGCCCTGGAGGACTCCAGGCGTGAGGCGGGCCTCCGCCTCCTCGGGGAGCTCGCGGACACGCTCGGAGCATGAGAAAGGCCCGGTCGCCCGGGCCTTTCCGAAGGGGTGGTGCCGTGAGAGCTACTCGGTGACCGGTCCCTCGGTCACGGGGCCCTCGGTCACGGGCCCCTCGGTCACGGGGCCCATCCCCACCGGCCCGTGAGCCTCGAAGTCCGGCTCGTCGTCCGTCGCCTCGGCGGTCGGGCCCTCCGCGGAAGGACCCTCGGCCGACGGCCCCTCTGTGTATGGGCCGTGAGCTTCGACCTCGTCCTCTGGGCGATAGTCGTCCGACATCTCGTGCTCCTCCTTGGTCTGGCGCTGGATGCGCGATTCCTGACCCACTAGACCGAGCCCGGCGCGGAAATCTTCCCTCGTCCACTTTCATTCGGCAAGTCTCGGTGAAATGCTCTCCGCCGTGGTCGGAGCGGGGCGGCACCTGAGGGACTCGCTGGCCGCGTTCGCGGCCGTCGGACGGAATGCGAACCTCCGCTGGCTCGAGCTCGCGTGGGCCGCGTCGATCGTCGGGCACTACGCGTTCCTCATCGCCGTCTCCGTGTACGCCTACACCGTCGGAGGCGAGGGTGCCGTCGGCCTGATCTTCCTCGCACGCCTGATTCCCGCGGCGATCATCGCTCCCTTCGCGGGGATGCTGGGCGACCGGTACCCGCGAGAACGCGTCCTCCTCTACACCAACGTCACGAGGATCGTGCTCGTGTCCGCCGCAGCTGCCGCGGTCTTCGCCGACGGGTCGTCGTGGCTCGTCTACGCGCTCTCGATCCTCGCCACGATCGCGACCACGCCGTTCCGGTCGTCACAGGCGGCGCTGACGCCGTCTCTCGCGCGGACGCCGGAGGAGCTCACGGCCGCCAACGCCGTCGCGAGCGGAGTCGAGAGCGTCGCCGTGTTCGCCGGGCCCGCGCTCGCCGGCGTGCTGCTGGCCGTGGCGAGCACGGGCACCGTGTTCCTCATCACCGCCCTCCTCATCGTCGTCTCCGCGGGCTTCCTGGTGCTGATCACCGTCGAGCGCGAGGAGAAGCCGCAGGGGGAGCTGGACGCGTCCACGATCGCCGCCGAGCGCATCGCGGGCTTCACGACCCTCGGCCGGAGCCCGTCGCTCCGGGTGATGATGGGCCTTCTCACCGCGCAGACCGCGATGTTCGGAGCCCTGCAGGTGTTCATCGTGGTCACGGCGCTCGAGCTCCTCGACCTCGGAGAAGGCGGCGTCGGATACCTGAACGCAGCGATCGGCATCGGCGCGTTCATCGGAGCCGTCACGTCGCTCTCGCTCACGGGCGTCCGGCGGCTCAGCCCCGCGTTCCTGATCGGCCTCGTCGTCACCGGGATCCCGCTCATCGCGATCGGGCTCTCGCCGACCCTCGCCGTTGCGGTGCTGGCACTGGCGATCATGGGAATCGGGAACACCTTCGTCGACGTCGCCGGACTGACGCTCGTCCAGCGGGCGGTTCCCGATGATGTCCTCGCCCGCGTCTTCGGCGTCATCCAGATGCTCTGGCTCGCGTCGATGGGAATCGGGGCGGCGGTGGCACCGGTGCTCATCTCGTGGCTCGGCCCCGAAGGCGCGCTGATCGCCGCCGGGGTGTTCCTGCCCGCGCTCGTCGTGGTCTCCGCGGCCACGGTGGCCCGGATCGACGCGCGGGCGGCGGCACCGGACGCAGAGGAGCTCAAGATCCTGATCGCCGTCCCGATCTTCGCGCCGCTGCCCGGAGGCTCGCTCGAGCATCTCGCGGCGCGCCTCGTCCCGCTCCGGGTGGAACCGGGCACCGTGATCGTGCGCGAGGGAGACGAGGGAGACCGCTTCTACCTCGTTGCCGAGGGAGAGCTCGAGGTGTCGCAGGACGGAGTCACGATCTCCGGGCTCGGGCCCGGAGGCTACTTCGGCGAGATCGCCCTGCTCCGGGACACCACGAGGACCGCCACGGTGACGGCCAGGACGGCGGCCGTCCTCTATGCGCTCGACCGCGAGGAGTTCCTCGCGGCCGTGACCGGGCACCCACAGAGCGCCGAGGCGGCCGAGACCGTCATGAGCGCCCGGCTGGCGGGGCCCGCCTCGAGCAGCTATCGCCCCGCGCTCGACTGAGCCCGCCTCCGGGCATGGCGACATGCGCCCGGCATGATTCGAACATGCGACCTCTGCCTCCGCAGGGCAGCGCTCTATCCCCTGAGCTACGGGCGCAGGGACGGCAAGTCTAGCTGCCTCGCGGCGCGATCCCCGGCTCGGACGGTCGCGTCGTGCGGAACCTCGACCCGGAGATAGGAGAGCGCGAGAACCCGGTCGCCGTCGCGGGCAGCGCTCGTCACCCGGCCCACCACCCTTCCCTCGTACGCGAGCTCCGCGTCGTACGCGGGCAGCTCGCCACCCTCGATCTCGAGCACACGCAGAGTCCGGTTCACGCGGCCCCGGTAGTGCTGGCGCGCGATCGGCTCCTGCCCCGGGTAGCAGCCCTTCTCGAAGGCGACGGCCCGCACCTCGAGACCGGCCTCGGCCGGAAGGACGCGGTCGTCGATCTCGCGGCCGAAGCGGGGCGTCCCCGCGCGAATGCGCATCAGCTCGAGCTCGGCCTCGTCGACCGTCGCGGCGAGCTTCGTGTCGAGGACCTCGACGGCGGGCTCGCCGTAGTCGGAGGTCGGGATGCCGCCTCCGTCTCGGAACACGACCATGGACGTGTGCTCCTCGACCTCGATCTCGCACTTGGACGCAAACCGTGAGCGAAGCAGCGTCGCGCGCACACGCTCGCCGAGCCCCAGCTCGGTCAGCAGCAGGAAGTCATCCGGCCCACGACGGAGCACGACCAGCGGCGCGATCACCCGAGCCCTGGCGGTCAGCAGCAGCGCTTCGCAGGCGTCCCCGACGAGCAGCGCCTCCACGTCGTTCGAGACCATCGCCTGCAGGTACGCCGTGGCATCGGGCCCGCGCACGCCGACGAAGTCGCGCGGGCGCCTGGCAGCGCGTGTCGTGGAGACGGCCACGGCATCTAGTGTAGGAGTCGTGTTCCGGAGCAAGGCCGAGCGAAAGGTGGTCGAGGCGGGCTACGACCCGGCGCGGCTCCCGCCCGGCCAGTACCTGACCGAGAAGTGGCCGGTGCTCCATGCCGGCTCGGTGCCGGACACGGACCTCGCCACGTGGGACTTCTTCGTCTCCGGGGAGGTGGCGAGCCCCATCCGGATCTCGTGGGACGAGTTCTCGACGCTCCCGCGCACGAGTCACACGCAGGACATCCACTGCGTCACGCGCTGGAGCAGGTTCGACGTCGCATTCGAGGGCGTGCACTGGGCCTCGCTCGAGGAGCTCGTGCGACCGCTCCCGTCCGCGCGCTTCGTCGTCGCCCACGGGGAGCAGGGCTACACCGCGAACGTCCCGATCGCGTTCCTCCGCAACCCCCTCTCGCTCCTCGCCACGCACGCCGACGGTGTCCCGCTGACACCGGAGCACGGGTGGCCGCTCCGGCTCGTGATCCCGGGCAAGTACTTCTGGAAGAGCGCGAAGTGGCTCCGCGGGATCGAGCTCACCGCGGACGACCACCCGGGCTTCTGGGAGCGCTACGGCTACCACAACGACGCGGATCCCTGGGAGGAAGAGCGCTACGGCTTCTGATCCCCGTTCGAGGGATTCGCGGATTCCCCCCGGACGGGGGACGAGCGGAGAGACCGTATCGGCGAAAACCTGAGTACCCAATCCTCCCCAGTTCTTCCCCCCTCCGAGCGGCCGCCCCCAGCGGCCGCTCTGCTTCGTCCGCAGGGCGCGAGACCCGCAAAGCGGATCCCGCGCCCGCGAAGATCCCTGAAGCAGCGACGGCGGAGCCGTCGCTGGTCGCGCCGGTCATCCGTGGCGGTGCGCCGGGGGGCGGGTGCGCCGCTTTAGCGGTGCACCTTGCGGACGTGTCCG
>CAZMUG010000079.1:0-822 GCA_964569165.1 uncultured Gaiellales bacterium | reverse complement strand
GGTCCTCTGGCGGGGTTGCCCCCCACCGCCCACCCCCCCACCGCGACGATCCCTGAACCAGCGACGGCGCGAGCCGTCGCTGGCCGCACCAGTCGTCCGCGATCGTCTCTGTGGCTCGTGTCTGCCAACTTGTCCGCTGAGCAGGAATCCGCTCGGCGGATTCCTGCTCACGAGGATCCCTGAAGCAGCGACGGCGGAGCCGTCGCTGGCCGCACCCGTCGTCCGCGGTCGCGGCGTGGTCCCCGGTCACAACGACGAGGGGGCCGGCTGAGCCGGCCCCCACGTCCTGGATCAGGGAAGGGATCCCTGCCTAGGCCTCGGCCTAGAAGTCCATCCCGCCACCGGGCATGCCCGCGGGCATCGCCGGCTGCTTCTCCGGGATCTCCGCGACCACTGCCTCGGTCGTGAGGATGTTCTTCGCGATCGAGGCGGCGTTCTGCAGCGCCGAGCGCGTGACCATCGTCGGGTCGATGATGCCGGCCGCGACGAGGTTCTCGATCTCGCCCGTCTCGACGTTCAGGCCCTCGCCCTTCTTGGCGCCACGGACCTTGTCGATGACGACGGAGCCCTCGAGGCCCGCGTTGAACGCGAGCTGGCGAAGCGGCTCCTCGAGCGCGCGGACGATGATCGCCGCGCCGGTCTTCTCGTCGCCGTCGAGCGAGTCGACGGTCTTCTTGACCGCGTCGGCCGCGTTCAGGATGGCGACGCCGCCGCCCGGGACGATGCCCTCCTCGAGGGCTGCCCGCGTGGCCTGCAGCGCGTCCTCGACGCGGTGCTTCTTCTCCTTCATCTCGGTCTCGGTGGCCGCTCCGACCTTGACGA
>CAZMUG010000078.1:0-11797 GCA_964569165.1 uncultured Gaiellales bacterium | reverse complement strand
CCGCTGCGGTCATCGGGGTGACGGGGCCGCCCGGGGTGGGGATGTCGAGCCTCATCGGCGCGCTCGTCGGCCACGTGCGCGGGCAGGGCAAGACGGTCGGCGTCGTCTCGGTGGACCCCTCGAGCCCGTTCTCGAGGGGCGCGCTCCTCGGTGACCGGATCCGCCTGACAGACCACTTCCTCGACCCCGGGGTCTTCATCCGCTCGATGGGGACGCGGGGGCACTCGGGTGGGCTCGCGGAGGCCACCCTGCAGGCCGTGCTCCTCCTCGACGCCGCGGGCAAGGACGTCGTGTTCGTCGAGACCGTCGGAGCGGGGCAGAGCGAAGTCGAGGTGACAGGCGTCGCGGACACGGT
The DNA here is from genome assembly GCA_964569165.1 of uncultured Gaiellales bacterium. Lineage (GTDB taxonomy): Bacteria > Actinomycetota > Thermoleophilia > Gaiellales > Gaiellaceae > GMQP-bins7. The sequence goes on along the minus strand of CAZMUG010000078.1, from coordinate 11,442 downwards.
GCTGCTCGTGCTCATGCCCGGGTCGGGCGACTCCATCCAGGCGTTGAAGGCGGGGATCATGGAGATCCCGGACGTGATCGCGGTCAACAAGTCCGACCACCCCGCCGCGAAGACGATGCTGAACGAGGTGCGCTCGATCGTCGCGCTCACGGAGCCCGAGCGGCGTCCGGCGATCCTGCTGACCGAGGCGCTCACCGGGCGCGGCGTGCCGGAGCTGTGGGACGCGCTCGCGGGCCATCGGGACGAGCTCGTGCGCGACGGCCGGCTCGAGGAGCGGCGGCGGCGGAACCTCGCGGCGGAGGTGTTCGCCGTCGCCGCGAGCAGGGCCAAGGCACACCTGGAGGAAGCGGTGAGAGGGGATCCCGCGCTGCAGGAGGTGCTCGCCTCGGTCGAGGCCCGCGAGCTCGACCCGCTGAGTGCGGTCCGGAGGATCATGGAGGAGGTGTTCCGGCTCGATGGCGCCGACGGTCGCTGACGTCGAGGCCGCCCGCGAGCTGCTCTCCGGGGTGGCGCGGGAGACGCCCCTGTACCCGAGCGAGACCTTCTCGCGCCTCTCCGGGCGCGAGGTGCTCCTGAAGGCCGAGAACCTCCAGCGCACCGGATCCTTCAAGATCCGGGGCGCGTACAACACGATCTCGTCGCTGGGCGTACGCGAGCGAGAGGCCGGAGTCGTGGCCGCGAGCGCCGGGAATCACGGCCAGGCGGTGGCCTGGGCGGCGCGCGAGGCGGGCATCGCGGCCACGGTCTTCATGCCCCAGGACGCCCCGATGGCGAAGGTGGAGGCGACGAGGGCATACGGGGGTGAGACGGTGCTCGTCGGCGAGGGCTTCGACGAGGCGGTCGCCGCGGCGCTCGCGCACGTCGAGGCGAGCGGGGCGACGCTCGTCCACGCCTTCGAGGACGAGCGCGTGATCGCGGGGCAGGGGACGATCGGGCTCGAGCTCGTCGAGCAGGCACCTGCGGCCGAGACGGTCGTGATCCCGATCGGCGGCGGGGGCCTGGCGGCGGGGATCTCGCTCGTGCTGCGTGAGCGGCGGCCGGACGTGCGGATCGTGGGCGTCATCTGCCGGCCGGGGTACACGATCGCGGACGGCATTGCCGTCAAGCACAAGGGAGAGCTCGCGTTCCAGATCCTCGACCGCACGCTGGACGAGACGGTCTCGGTCTCGGACGACGAGATCTCCGAGGCGCTCGTCCTCTGCGTGGAGCGCAAGAAGCTGCTCGTCGAGGGCGCGGGAGCGGTCGGGCTCGCGGCGCTGCTCGCGGGCCGCGTGCCGGGAGCGGGCCCGGTGGCAGTCGTTCTCTCGGGCGGGAACATCGACGCGACCACGCTCATCTCCGTGCTGCGGCACGGCCTGACCCGGTCGGGGCGCTTCCTCGCGGTCCGCCTGCTGGTCCCGGACCGCCCCGGCGAGCTCCGCGACGTCCTCGACCTCGTCGCGCGCGGTCGCGGCAACGTCGTCTCGGTCGACCACCACCGCGAGGGGCGCACGACGAGCGCGCTGCAGACGGAGATCGAGCTCGTGATCTCCACGCGGGACGAGGCGCACTGCGCGGAGCTCCTCGAGCTGCTGCAAGAGGAGGGTCGCACGGTCGAGCGGGTCGGTCCGCCCCGGTAGAGTCCCGCCGGCATGCGGACTGGCGTCGTCGTCGTGCCGCGCGAGCGGTTCACCTCCCTGCCCGTCAGCCTGCGGTCGCTCTTCTCCACCATCTCGCGCGAGGTACCGGTCGTCGTCGTCGAGGGCGGAACGCCCGCGGCAACGAGGCTCGAGCTCCAGCGACTCACGCACGAGCGCCCGTTCGAGCTCGTCTCGCTCCCGTACATGGTCAAGCCCAACGAGGCGCGCAACATCGGGGTGGCGAGGACCGCGACCGACTACGTCGTGATCGCGGACAACGACATCGAGTACGAGCCCGGCTGGCTGCAGGCGCTGGAGGAGCACGCGCTCGAGCACGACTCGGATGCCGTCGCGCCCCTGATCTTCATCGGCCCGCCGTCGAAGACGGTGATCCACCACGCAGGCGGGATGCTCAGCGCCAACCGTGTGAACGGAGGGATCCGGCTGTCCGAGGCCCACCGCCTCATGGACGTCCCGCTCGCGGACGTGACCGACGGGTTTCCCGAGCCCTACAACCACGTCTGCGAGTTCCACTGCATGATGGCCAGGCGCTCGCTCCTCGACGAGATGGGCGGGCTCGACGAGCGCCTCATCACTCGCGAGCAGATCGACTTCGCGATGCGCGGCTTCGTGCTCGGTGCGAAGACGAGCTTCGCCGAAAAGGCCTGGGTCACGTACCTGGCGCGCGACGGCTTCGACCCCGTCGATCTTCGCTACCACCTGTTCCGCTGGTCGGACCGCTTCGTCGTCGAGTCGCTCGACGCCTTCGAAGAGACGTGGGGGGTGGCGCTCGATCGGCAGCTGTACCGCTACTCGTGGGCGGCGGCGCATCGCCTGCGGGCTGCCGAGACGGCGTACCCGCGCCGCCGGCGCCTGCTCGGAAGGGAGCGGTTCGGACGGTGGGTCGTGGATCGGCTCGAGCGCACGGTCGTTGCCGAGCAGCTCGCGCGCCGCGGCGATCGGACGCCCTCGATCCCGCGCGAGCTGCCTCGTGACGACGTGAATCGCGTCATCGACGGCCTCCTCGCCGCTCCCGTGCCGTGACCCTCCCACGCATCGCGGGGATGGCGACGATGCCCTCGCGTTCCGCGACCGCCCCGCACGCCATCGCCTCGATCTTGCCGCAGGTCGACCGGCTCTGGCTCTTCCTCGACTGCTTCGACGAGACACCGCCGTACGCGTCGGACGAGCGAATCCGCGTCGTGCGCTCGCAGGATGCGGGCGATCTCCGTGCGAACGGGAAGTTCGTGGCGCTCCTGCTCGAGGAGGAGCCGTTCACGTTCTTCGGCTGCGACGACGACATCGAGTATCCGGTCGACTACTGCTCACGGCTCTGCTCGTCGCTCGACCGGTACGGCGACGTGGTCGTGGGCGTCCATGCGGCCGTCCTCCGGGTGCCGCCGAACTCGTACGCGCGGGACCTGAAGGTCCTGCACCGCCGCTCGAGACAGGACCGCGTCGCGGGCGTCGACCTTCTCGGGTCCGACTCCGTCGCCTTCCACTCCGCGACGCTCGAGTTCGACGTCCGCAGGTGGCCCGACGTGAACATGGTCGACCTCTCTTTCGCGCTCGAGGCCCGTCGCCGGGCGATCCCCCTGGTCATGGTCGATCGTCCGGCGCACTGGCTACGTGCACTCGCCGAGAATCAGGACGACTCGATCTGGGTCGGGGTGCTCGCCGACGACTCCCGTCAGACGGAGCTCGCGCGCGGGCTCGCTGCGCTGCCTCGCCCGCGCTTGCCGCGAAACGGCATGCGGCGGCTCGGGTACCGCACGGTGTGACCTCTTCGAACGCCGACGGTGTCGGCGCGGCCAAGCTGCGCAGCCGGCGACGCGTGGCAGCTACAGGCCGAGTCAGCGCCCTCAGGGGCGGAACGCGACGGTGGGCCTGCCGGCCTCGGCCCAGTCGTCGATCCCGCCCTCTCCGACCGCGCGGGCATCGAAGCCCCGTGCGGCGAGGATGCTCGCTCCGATCACGGCGCGCGGGCCGGTCTCGCAGATCGTGACCACCGGGCGGTCGCGGGGAAGATCGTTCTCCCCGAGGACGAGCAGGCGGTAGGGGATGTTGCGGCTACCCGGGATCCGTGTCTGCTCGAACTCGTCCGGCTCGCGCACGTCCACCAGCACCGCCCCTTCCTCGACCAGCACGTCGAGCTCCCCGACCGCGACGAAGTCGAGCTTCTCCGGCCCGCCTCCGAGGAGGTACCCGACGATGTCGAGCAGGCCGACCGACTGCAGGCCGCGGACCGCACGGGCCGCCTCGTCCTCGTCCGTCGCGGCCACGACGACCGGACGGTCGTGGTCGAGCACGAAGCCCGCCTTCGTCCCGAACCGGGTCCCGGAGACGGGAACGCCGAGCGCGCCCGGGAGATGCCCGGCCGCGAACGCCTCCGCCGGCCGCACGTCGAGGATCTGCGCTCCGTCGGGCGGCGCGGGAAGCTCCTCGACCTCGGGCCGAGCCCCCACGAAGGGACCGCGGTTCAGCTCGACGATGCGCTCCATGTTCGGCGGGCGGGGTGCCGAGATCGACGCCGAGTCCGCGATGAACGCGTTCACGTCCGAGAATGCGAGCGCCGGGTTGAAGCGGCGCTCGAACCCGATGGTCGTGGACGCCTTCGAGCTCATCGCCTTCCCGCAGAGCGAGCCCGCCACGTGGCCGGGGTAGACCTCGACGCCGTCCCCGAGCTCGACGAGCCGTCGGAGCGAGTGGAAGAGGCCCTCGGCGCCTTCGTGCGCCTCGACCGCGAGGTCGGGCCGAGCCGCGTCGCCGACGAAGAGCGAGTCGCCGGTCAGGACGATCCAGGGATCCGGCCCCCGGCTCCGGTCGCTCACGGCGAAGCAGCAGTGCTCGGGGCGGTGGCCGGGCGTGTGGATGCAGCGGAGGACGATGTCCCCCAGGACGACCTCGTCGCCCTCCTCCAGCGGGTCGTTCGGGTACGCGACGCCGGCGGAGGCGTGGACGCTGACCGGGATGCCGTGGTCGAGCGCGAGGCGCCCGTGCCCGGAGAGGTGGTCGGCATGGGTGTGGGTCTCGAGCACCCGCACGATGCGGACGCCGCGCCGGTCGGCCTCCTCGAGGTACTGCTCGATCGCGAAGGCGGGGTCGACCAGCGCTGCCTCACCGGTGCCGGGATCTCCGACGAGGTAGGACGCGCAGCCGAGGGCGTCGTCGACGAACTGCGTGAAGATCACGACGCGCGACCGTAGCAGCGGGCGCCGCTATTTCTCTTGAAGTATCGGCAGGAACACGCGTTCCCGCATGGCTGGCCGCAATCCCCGCAAGTGACGGTGTTCGGCGTCATGCCGTAGAGGACGCCAGAGCCGTACTTCTCCGACCTGGTGAGGTCTGGAAACGGCCTCCCGAGACGCGCCGACGCGCGCTCCAAACGCGGGTCGTCGGAGGTGCAGCAACTCGGACGTGAGGAGACACGTCGTGAGCCGCCCGGCCGAGCCTAGCTCACAAGCGCGGCTACGGCGGGATGCCCGGCTTCACGAGCTCGGCTACCTGCGCTGCGAGGACTGCGGCCACTGGCGTCCGCCGTGGGTGAGCCGTTGCCGGCGGCGTCGCTGCCCCGCGTACGCGCCGACGTGGGCGCGAGACACGATGCGGAAGCTCCGCGAGAACCTCCGAGCCTACGGCGGGCTCGTGTCTATGACGACGCTTACGGCTCCGGGCGAGGAGTCGGGCCTCGTCTGGGATACATCGCGGTGCACGCATCCGCTGGGCGAGCCGTGCAGCGGTCGCAAAGGCTGCCGCGTCGTCGAAGGTGCAGCCGATCTCTGGAACGAGAGCTCGCGGAAGTGGTGGCGCGAGCTCAACCGGATTGCGAAGCAGCACGCCGACCGCCGGTTACGCGCGCTCGGCTACGACAAGCGCGGAGGGCTCCTCGCCTACTCCTGGGAGATGCAGCGCCGTGGCGTCTGGCATCTGCACCTCGTGCTCGGGATGCAGACGGCTCCCGAGCGTGAGTGGGCACGGGCGTACGTCGACGCGCTGCGGGAAGTCGGGCCGTCGAAGGGCTTCGGCTTCGTCGACTCGAAGCCGCTCGACAAGCCGCAGGAGGCGCGGCGGATCGGCGGCTACCTGAGCAAGTACCTCGCGAAGTGGCAACCGGACGGCTCGATCGAAGTGAGCGAGACGGTGACCGCTGCCGGGAGAACACTCCTCAACTACGTGAGCCGGGATCTCACGATGCTCACGGGCTGCACGATGCGCGGTCTGCGGAACGCACGTCTCGTGTGGGCGTGGCGGGAAGGCTTCCTCGACGAGCTCCACTTCCGGCCGGGCGAGCTCATCCCCGCGATCGCGCTCCTCGACCGCCGGGCGCTCCCGGCTCGCGGCCCGTAGGTGCCCGAGCCGGGCGGTCGGCGGTCTGAGGTCGATCGGTGAGGGTGCGGTCAGCCGAAGCCTGACATGAAGACGACGCCCCAGAAGCCGTAGACGAAGGCACCCGCAACGAACCAGTACCAGGGGTGCCCGGTTCGACGGAAACTCTCGATGAGCATGGCGGCGACAGGAACGACGCCTGCGCAAGCGATCGCGAGGAGGGCCGTACCGAATGAGCAATCGCCGCCCTCGCATCCGAACGCGCGAACGACCAAGGAGAAGAACACTGCCGCTCCCGCTCCGAACAGCCCTGCGATTGCGATCGCGGTGGCGAAGATCGAGCTCGGCGGACGCGTGTCACCGGCGGTGTGCATGTCTCGCTCGATTATCGGCCCACCGACGGCGTCGACTTGATCCAGTACTCCACGCCGGGTAATGCGGGTCCTTCCCTAGCGCTCCTCAGGTTCGTATTCGAGGTAGATCTCCGTTGCCGGAGGAGCGAGTATGCCGAGAGCTTCCAGGAGTTCGTCTGAGCTCGTAGTCGCACGATTCAGGCATATGGAGGATTGCCCGCCAAGACTCTGTACGCACGTCTAAAGGCATGCGACGAACTTGTCGATGCGTAACATAGGTGCTACGCTCCTCGCCACACAAGATCTTGTATCGACGCATAGAGCGTGTAACGTAGGAGTTACGTAGTAGTCGTAGTAGTCGTACCGATTAGCCGAGAGGAGCAACGATGCCGCTCGACACTTCCTATCGTGACCGCCGACTGGCTGATCGCATGCGGGACGAGGAGTTCCGCGCTGCGTACGAGCTCGCTGCCCAGGAGATCGCGCAGGTGGACTCCGTGATGCGCATGCTCGACGACCTTCGCGTGGAGGCCGGCATGTCGAAGGCGCAGCTCGCACGTGAGATTCAGAAGAACCCTGCAAGTGTTCGGCGACTGTTCACGAGCCAGGTCAATCCCGAGCTCCGTACGGTCGTAGCGATGGCAAGCGCGCTCGATGCAGAGGTCGTCATCAAGCGCAAGCGACGCCGACGTCGCAGGAGCTCAACGGTTGGTGCGTAGGCTCGATCCGCCCGACCCGGAGTAGTGTCACCGTCCCGTGCCGTGGGACGTTCTCTACTTCAGGGCGGCGGATGGTTCCGTTCCCGCCGAGGAGTTTCTCGATGCGTGCCCGACAAACGTCGAGGCGAAGCTGCAGGCCGTGCTCAGCGCTGTTGCGGCCGCTCCCCCGCCGTCCTTCTCGGGCGGCGGGATGTGGGAGGCAATGCACGGCGAGATGACCGGCTACTTCGAGGTTCGTGTTGGCGGTCCGGGCCGGGAGCACTTTCGGCTCTTCTGCTTGCTGGAGAGGAGCAGAGAGGGTCTGCCGCGGCCGGCGATCGTCGTGCTCACCGGTATGCGGAAGAAGGTCAGGACGATCCTCTCGGAAGCTGACTACGCGGAGGTTCGCCGGCTCGGTGAGGAGTTCAAGCGCAGCTCGCCTCCTGCGATCGCCACCTAAGGGGACCAGGACGGCCCGACCTGTCGTGCGTCGAGCTGCGGCTGAGGCGATCATGCGCGAGCTCTCTAGCGACGACGCCGAGCGAGGAGCGCGACCGCGCCGGTCACGAGCGCTCCGACGGCGACGATCACCATGACGACGACGCCCGAGCCTCCCCGCTCGGGCTCCGTCGCCGAGCCGGGCACGATCGTGAGCGCAACCGGCCAGCGCACCTCGCCGTCCGCGTAGCGCTGGATGCCCACGAGCTCGACCGCGCCCGGCTTCCCGGTCGGCTTGACCCGGAGGCCGAACGTCTCCGCCAGCTTCGCCGGGAGCGACCCGCCGCTCCAGGTCGCGACCTGCCCGTCGACGCTCGCGCTCCAGCCCGCGGTCTCCTCCGCCTCCACGATCTCGATTCCGGCGGGCACCGTGGCCACGAAGCTCGTCATCGTCGCGTCCCGCTCGTTGGGGACGGAGAGCTCGAGCGTCTGGGTCTCGCCGGCGGGCAGGAAGGCAGGTGCGGGGATGACGTGCGCGTCCGCGGGCGCGGCCAGCACGAGCGCCGCAGCGACCGCGATCGCGAGCGCCGGCCGAGGCAAGCCGGTCCTAGAGGTCGAGGTGCCGCGCGATGACCATGCGCTGCACCTCGTTCGTGCCCTCGCCGATCTCCAGGATCTTCTGGTCGCGGTAGAGCCTCGAGATCGCGGACTCCTCCATATACCCGAAGCCGCCGTGGATCTGAAGGGCTGCGTTCGCGACGCGGTTCGAGAGCTCCCCGGTGTAGAGCTTCGCCATCGCGGCCTCGCGGGCGAACGGCCTGCCCCGGTCCTTCAGCCACGCTGCCTTCAGCACGAGCGCGCGGCCGGCCTCGATCTCGGTGGCCATGTCTGCGAGCTTGAAGCGGATCGCCTGGAAGGACGCGATCGGGCGCCCGAACTGCTCCCGCTCCTTCGCGTACGCGTAGGCGAGGTCGTAGGCCCCCTGCGCGAGCCCGACGCCCATCGCGGCAACGGAGATGCGGCCACCGTCGAGGACCTGCAGGAACTGCCGGAAGCCGGCGCCGCGCTCGCCCAGCAGGTTCCCCTCGGGCACGGCGCAGTCCTCGAACGAGAGCTCGCGCGTGTCGGACGCGCGCCAGCCGAGCTTCTTCATCGCCGGCGAGACGACGTAGCCGGGCGTCCCGTTCTCCACCACGAGGTTCGAGACCTCGTCCTCGCCGGTGCGCGCCGTGATCGTCACGCCCCACGTGACGTCTGTGCCCGCGTTCGTGATGAAGAGCTTGGAGCCGTTCACCACCCACGAGCCGTCGCGGAGCTCCGCCGTCGTGCGCGTCGCCCCCGCGTCCGAGCCGGCGTCGGGCTCGGTGAGGCCGAAGGCGGCCAGCTTCCGGCCAGCGGCCAGGTCGGGGAGCCACCGCTCCTTCTGCCCGTCCGTGCCGAAGAGGAGGATCGGCATGATCCCGAGCGACGTGTGCGCCGCCACGGTGATCGCCACCGACGAGTCGATCCGCGTCAGCTCCTCGATCGCGAGCGCGTACGAGACGGTGTCGCCGCCGGCGCCTCCGTGCTCCTCGGGCACCGGGATCCCCATGAGGCCGAGCTCACCGAGCTCCGCCACGAGCTCGTACGGAAAGCGGCCGGTGAGGTCGAGCTCCGCCGCGACCGGCTCGATGCGCTCGCGCGCGAACGTCCGAACCGTGTCGCGGACCAGCTCCTGCTCGGGCGAGAGGTCGAAGTCCACGCGCGAGGGATCCTAGTCGCGCGATAGGCTCCGCCCGGTCCGAGACGTCGAGAGGAGACATTCGATGAGCAGCGTGCAGGAGTTCTTCGAGGGCCTCGCCGAGCGGGTGACGCCCGACCGCATCGAGGGGATGAACAACACGTACGCCTTCGACATCGAGGGCGCCGGCACCTGGACGGTGGCGATCGCGGACGGGTCGATCACCGTGACCGAGGGCGCGGGCGACGCGGACTGCACCTTCTCCGCGAGCGAGGAGAGCTTCGCGAAGATCGTCGCCGGCGAGCAGAACCCGACGACCGCGTACATGACCGGCAAGCTCAAGATCAAGGGCGACATGGGCGCGGCCATGAAGCTCCAGAAGATCTTCTAGTTCGCCGATGGAGCCCGGCCCGGCGACTGCAGTGCCTGGGGTCTCGATCGTCCGCGCGGGCCGATGACCGGGGGGATGCTGCTCGCCCGCTTCCTCGTCCTCTGGGGCGTCAACACGCTCGCCCTGATCGTCGTGGACTGGATGTTCGACGGCGTGACCATCGAGCTCTGGGGCTCGCTCCTGCTCGGCGCGGCGGTGCTGACGGTCGGCAACGCGATCCTCAAGCCGATCCTGGCGATCCTCACGCTCCCGCTCATCATCCTCACGCTCGGGCTCGCGTACTTCGCCATCAACGTGGCGATGCTCGCGCTCGCGGAGTGGATCGCCCCCGACTTCTCGATCGACGGGTTCTGGACGTACGTGGGCGCGACGATCGTCGTCTGGCTCGTGAACTTCACCGTCGGCTGGCTTCTCGACCGGGTATCCGGGAAGCCACGCCGGACGGACATCACCTGGGAGGTGCGTCGATGACCGGCTACGAGTTCTGGGTCTTCCTGCACATCACCGCGACCGTCGTCTGGATCGGCGGCGCGCTGATGGGGCAGATCTTCGGGATCCTCACCCAGCGTGCCCGCAACCCGGTGGAGTCGGCCGCCTACGGGCGCAACATGCAGTGGGTTGCGAGATGGGTCTTCTTTCCGTCGTCGGTCGTCGTGATCGTCACGGGCATGAAGCTCACGGAGGACGGGCACTGGGGCTGGGACGAGCCGTTCGTGCTCCTCGGCCTCGTCGGTGGGATCGCGATCGCCGCGATCGCCATCGGCTACGTCACGCCGCGGATGGCGAGGGCGGGGCGGCGCATCGCCGCGGAGGGCCCGAGCCCCGAGGTCGCGGCGGAGATCAGCCGTCTCGTGTGGCTCGCGCGCGGTCTGCTGCTGGTCGCGTTCGTGATCATCTTCATGATGGTCGTCAAGCTCGGGACGTAGTCGCGGCGCTCAGCTCTCGAGCTCGACGAGGAGCTCGCCGCCCGCAACGCGATCCCCGGAACCGACGTGCACCGCCGTCACCGTCCCGGCGAACGGGGAGTGGACGGGGATCTCCATCTTCATCGCCTCGAGGATCACGAGCGGCTGCCTCGGCTGGACCGCGTCTCCCTCCGCGACCTCCACGCGGATCACGGTGCCCGGCATCGGGGCCGTGACGGCGCTCTCCCCGTGGACTGGGCCGTGGCGGTGGGCCTCGAGATCGACGTCGGGCGGCGACGCGGGCGGTGGAGCGGGGAGGTTGAGCCGCCAGGGCGTGCGGAACGGCGCCGCCGCCGGGCGGAGCGGGAGGGGGGAGAGAGGCGGATGCTCGGTGAGGAACGCCGTCGAGGCCTCGCCGGCCCGGACGATCGGGTGCGCGACGAGCCAGCGCAGGAAGGGCAGGTTCGTGACGACTCCCTCGACCGCGGTCTCGTCGAGCGCGGCGGCGAGGAGGGCGAGCGCCTCGTCGCGGTCGCGGCCGTGCGCGATCAGCTTCGCGATCATGGGGTCGTACGCGAGCCCGATCTCGTCGCCCTCCTCGACTCCGGCGTCCACGCGAACCTGTGACGATCCGTGCGCGTGTGACAACTCGTAGCCTGGGAGCCGGAGGCGCTCGACGGTCCCTGCCTGGGGCAGGAAGGTGCGCGGATCCTCTGCGTAGATGCGGGCTTCGACCGCGTGTCCGCGAGGCTCGGTACAGGCTGTAACGAGGGCGTCTCCGTCGGCGATGCGGATCTGCTCGGCGACGAGGTCGACCCCCGTCAGTGCCTCGGTGACCGGGTGCTCGACCTGGATCCGCCCGTTGAGCTCGAGGAAGTAGAAGTCGTCGCCGTCGAGGACGAACTCGACCGTGCCGGCGCTGCGGTAGCCGATCGCGCGGCCGAAGGCAGCTGCGGCCTCGTGCAGCGCCTGTCGCACCCGGGGAGGAAGAC
>CAZMUG010000077.1:0-11910 GCA_964569165.1 uncultured Gaiellales bacterium | reverse complement strand
ATGGACGACGGACGCATCGTGGAGGAGGGGCGCCCCGAGGAAGTCCTCGATCGCCCCCGCGAGGAGCGCACCCAGCGCTTCCTGCGGCGCACACTCGGGCTCGGCCGGTCGCTCGACGAGCTCGCAATCGACGAAGGAGGAGGAGACGAATGAAACGGCTCACGATCGTGGTGGCGATCGCAGCGCTCGGCGCCGCGGTGCTCGCCGCCTGGGGTGGGGCGGCAGGATCCGGCGCGGAGACGAGCGCGACGGTGACCAAGAAGAAGAAGCTCCCGGCCCTGCCCGCGAACATCCGGCAGCGGGGCAGGTTCAACATCGCGGTCAAGTGCGACTCGCCGCCGTTCGGCTACATCGACGTCCGCGGTCGCAACTCGGGCTTCGACGTCGAGATCGCACGGGCGTTCGCGAAGTTCGCCTTCGGCAAGGCGTCGCGCGTCAACTTCACGTGCGTCACGACACCGTCGCGCGAGCCCTCGCTCACGAGCGACCGCGTGGACCTCGTGATCGCGACCTTCACGTACACACCCGACCGCGACACGCGCATTGACTTCTCCCGCGCGTACTACAAGGCGACCGGGCGCCTGCTGGTCCCGAACTCCGCCCCGAGCAGCATGATCGGGCAGCTCGCGGGCAAGACCATCGCGACGACGAGCGGCTCGATCTACGACCGCTGGGTGAAGAACTGCTTCAAGGACACGAAGCTCGTCGTCACGGACAGCTTCACGAACGCGCTCATCGCCTTCCGCGACGGACGTGCGGACGCGCTCATGTGGGACGACACGGTGCTGCTCGGGATCGCCACCACCGACCGCTCGCTGAAGCTCACCTCGGACACGTTCCTCGCGCTGCCCTACGGCATCGGGATCAAGCAGGGGAACACTGCGCTCAAGCGCTGGGTGGACTCCCGCCTCGAGCTGATGCGCAAGCTGGACATGTTCAACACGATCCTCAAGAACAACGTCCCGGCTCGTGCGTTCGCGACGTTCCAGAAGAACATCCTCAGGCCGGACAACACGTTCACGTACTCGCAGGGAGACCTGACCACGCAGTGCCCGTAGACCGGGCGAACGGGAAGGGAGCGGCCGCGGGCGACGCGGCCGCTTCCCTCCTCCCACGATGACGCTCGCCCTGTCCTACGACTGGGGCTACCTCGCCGAGTACGGCGGGGAGCTGTTCGACGGGCTGCTCAACACGCTGAAGGTGTCGGCGATCGCGATCGCCGGCGCCTTCGTGATCGGCCTCGTCCTGGGCGCCGCCCGCGCCTACCGGATCCCGGTGGCGAGCCAGGTCGCCGCCGTCTACGTCGAGGTGATCCGCAACACCCCGATCCTCGTCCAGATCTTCATGCTCTACTTCGCGCTCCCGCAGGTCGGGATCACGCTGGAGGCGTTCACGGTGGCGTGGCTCTCGGTGATGATCTGGGGCGGCGCGTTCAACACCGAGAACTTCCGCGCCGGCTTCGAGGCCGTGCCGAGGCGCTACCAGGAGGCTGGGCTCGCGCTCGGCTTCTCGCAGCTCTCGACGTTCGTGAACGTGGTTCTCCCGATCGGCGGCCGGATCGCGCTCCCGTCGTCGATCAACACGTACATCAGCGTCCTCAAGAACACGTCGCTGATGTACGTCATCAGCTATCCGGAGCTGACGACGACGGCGCTCCAGATCAACGCGCTGACGCTGGCGACCATCGAGACCTTCACCATTCTCGCGGTCACGTACCTCGCGCTCGTCTGGGCGATGTCCGGGTCGATCCGGCTGCTGGAGGCGCGCCTGCGCATCCCGGAGGAGCGCTAGGCGATGCTCATGGTCCAGCTGCCCGACTGGGTCCAGCCCGTCGCCGAGTACATGCTCGAGGTCGGCCTGCGCGGGACGCTGCAGATCGCAGCGATCGCCCTCGTCGGCAGCACGCTCGTCGGGATCACCCTCGGGACGCTGCTCACGGTCCACTTCCGCCCCCTGCGAACGGCGATCCGCTTCTACATCGAGATCTGGCGGGGGCTTCCGATCATCGTGACGATCTTCATCATCTTCTTCGCGCTCCCGGCCCTGAGCACCGAGCTGAGGTTCGACCCGCTCACGGCCGCCGCGATCGGGCTCATCCTCTGGGGCAGCGCACAGGTCGCGGAGGCGACGCGAGGGGCGGTCGAGTCCATCCCGCGCGAGCAGCACGAAGCGGCGGCCGCCCTCGGGTTCGGCTGGGTGGGGCGCCACGCGTTCGTGATCCTCCCGCAGGCGCTCCGGCGGCTGCTCCCGCCGATGGTCGGCCTCCTCGTGAACATCATCCAGAACACGACGATCGCGCAGGTGATCGGCGCGGCCGAGCTCCTCGAGGCGGGCGAGCGCTCGGTCGAGCGGCTCACCGCGCCACCGCCGATCGGGATCGGCGAGGTGAAGGCACTCCAGATCTACGGCGCGGTGATGGTGGTCTTCTTCTGCATCTCGTTCCCGCTGACCCGGCTCGCCGCCTACCTCGAGAAGCGCCTCGTCTGACCGCCTGCGGCACGCGACGGCGTAGGCTTCGATCCCGATGAAGGGGAACAACCTCGCCTCCGCGACCCGCTTCCTCGTGTTCGCGCTCGCGGGCCTGTACGGGATGGCGGCGGTCGTCGTCCTCCTGTACGCGGAGTTCGACGGGGGTCGTACCCTCTCGTGGCTCGTGTTCCTGCTCGGGGGCGCAGCGCTCATGCTCGTCGGGCAGCTGGTCGTGCCTGCGGGCTGGGCCTCCGCGGTCGTCGTCTCGACCGGCGCCGTCCTCGGCGGCCTCCCGCTCCTCGTCACGATCGTCGTCCCGATCGCCGTGGCCGCGGTGGTCGCCTGCAGCGTCGCGCTCGCGCGTGCGGGTCGTTCCGCTCCGACGTGATGCGGCACACACGGCACGGGTGGTGGCTCGAGGAGGCGGGCGAGGTCACGCCTGCACGTCCGCTCGAGAGAAGCGCGACGGCCGACGTCGCGATCGTCGGCGGCGGCTATCTCGGCCTCTGGAGCGCCTGGCAGCTGCTCGAGCTCGAGCCGGAGCTCGACGTCGTCGTGCTCGAGGCCGCGCTCTGCGGGCACGGGCCGAGCGGGCGCAACGGCGGGTTCTGCGAGACGCTCTGGGGGGACGCGGAGACCCTGCGCGAGCGCGCAGGTGACGCCGCCGCGCTCGCCGTCTGCCGCGCCTCGGAGGACGCCGTCCGCGGGATCGGCGCCTGGTGCGAGGCGAACGAGATCGACGCGTGGTACCGGCAGGCACCGATGCTCCGGGTCGCGACGACCGGGTCGCAGCTCCGCTCCTCCGACGAGGGCGTGGCTGCGGCGGCCGCGCTCGGGGCACCCGAGGAGGTCACGCCGGCGAGCGCGGACGAGGCCCGCGCGATCTGCGCATCGCCGCTCTTCCACGGCGGCACCCTCTACCGGCTGAACGCGACCGTGCAGCCCGCGCGGCTCGCCCTCGGGCTCCGTGCGAGGCTCCTGGAGCGCGGCGTCCGGATCCACGAGCGCACCGAGGCGACGGGCGTCGGCCGCGACGGCGTGGTCGAGACCCGAACGGGCCGGGTGACGGCGGGCTCCGTGGTGCTCGCCGTCAACTCTGCGACCGCAGGCTTTCCCGGCTACCGCATGTCGCTCGCGGTCGCGTCGAGCCACATCGTGCTGACGGAGCCCGTGCCCGACGTGCTCGAGGAGCTCGGCTGGACGGGCGGCGAGGCGATCGTGGACAGCCGCACCCTCGTCCACTACACGCGGACGACGCGGGACGGGCGCATCGCGTTCGGCTGGGGCGGCGGAGAGATGGGCTACGGCGGCGGCCTCCGGAGCCGTCTCGAGCTCGACCGAGACGTGGTCGAGCGCACCCGTGCGAGCCTCGTGCGCTTCTTCCCGCAGCTCCGCGGCCGTGCCGTGACCCACGCCTGGGGCGGCCCGATCGACGTCTCCCCCACCCACCTTCCCGTCTTCGGGAGCCGGGGGCGCGTCCACCACGGCTACGGCTTCACCGGGAACGGCGTCGGCCCCTCGTACCTGGGAGGCGAGATCCTCGCGCGCCTCGCGCTCGACCGGCGCGACGAGCGGACCGCGCTCGCGCTCGTCGAGCCGTCGCGCAAGCTCTTCCCGCCCGAGCCGCTCCGCTATCTCGGCGGGTCGCTCATCCGCCGCGCCCTCCTGGCCAAGGACGCGGCCGAGGACGAGGGCCGTGAGCCGGGCCGGCTGACCGAGGTCGCCGCGACGCTCCCCCGCCGGCTGGGCCTGCGCTTGCCGCGATAGCGCTCGTCAGCCGCGACCGCGGATGCGGCGCGCGGTCTTGACGGTCACGAGCGCCGCGAGCCCGGCGGCGAGGAGGCCCCCTGCCCGCGTCGCCGGCTTCCGCCTCGCCTCCAGACCAGCGCGAAGGTCGGCGAGCGCCCGCTCGAGCTGCGCACGCTCGCTCGCCATGTCGAGCCGGATCTGCTCCACGGTCCGCCGCTCAGCCGGCACGGAAGCCTCTCAGGACCTGCTTCGTGAGCTGTGCCTCCTCGAGCGCCTGCTCGGGCTTGAGCGGCGCGCTCATCCGGAACAGCTGCCGCGAGACGAGCACGAGGACGACGACGAGCAGCACGAGCGCGAGGAAGACGAGGAGCAGTGCGAGCCACCAGGGGACGACGAGCGCGAGCGCCGCGGCGACGGCCGCGAGCCCGAACCCGAGGGCGTAGAGCGCGAACAGCCCTGCGGCGACCGCGGTGCCCGCGCCGGCCGCGGCGGTTCCGCCCTTCTCCTCCAGCTCGCGCCGCGCCAGCTCCTTCTGGAGCCGTCCCAGCGACCCGAGGTGCTGTGCCACCCGCTGCGCGGATGCCTTGATCCCCGGTGTACCACCCGCCATGCTCGACACCCCCATTCGTGCTGCTCACCCGGCCTTCACACACCCACCCTCGCCGGGCGCCGCGCTTGCGTTTCGCGGCGCTTCCGGCGACAGTCACCCTATCGACGGGCACCAGCATCGCACCACACGGCAGATCCCGCAGGCCGAAGCCCGCGGCGCGCCGGCGAGCGCGGTGACCATCGTCGTCCCCGAGCGAACGGAGCGACCCCATGGCAGCGAGTGAGACGGCGGCGAAGAGCCGCGGCAGCCGCCCCGCGAAGAAGTACCTCGACGGAGTGCTCGAGCGCGTCAGGGCGACCAACCCCGGCGAGCCCGAGTTCCACCAGGCGGTCGAGGAGGTCCTCGTCTCCCTCGAGCCCGTCCTCGACCGGCACCCGCACTACCGGACGCAGAAGGTCCTCGAGCGGATGGTCGAGCCGGAGCGCGTGCTCATGTTCCGCGTCCCGTGGGTGGACGACGCGGGCGAGATCCAGGTCAACCGCGGCTACCGCGTCGAGATGTCGAGCGCGATCGGCCCGTACAAGGGCGGGCTTCGCTTCCACCCGTCCGTGTACGTCGGGATCCTGAAGTTCCTGGCCTTCGAGCAGGTGTTCAAGAACGCCCTGACGACGCTGCCCCTCGGCGGCGGCAAGGGCGGCTCCGACTTCGACCCGCGCGATCGCTCGGACGCGGAGGTCATGCGCTTCTGCCAGTCGTTCATGGTCGAGCTGCAGCGCCACATCGGCCCGTTCACGGACATCCCGGCCGGGGACATCGGCGTCGGCGCCCGCGAGATCGGCTACCTCTTCGGCCAGTACAAGCGGATCCGCAACGAGTTCAGCGGAGCCCTCACGGGCAAGGAGATCGAGTGGGGCGGCTCGATGATCCGCCCGGAGGCGACCGGCTACGGCTGCGTGTACTTCGCGGCGGACATGCTCGCCGAGCGCGACGAGGGCTTCGAGGGGAAGGTCTGCCTCGTCTCGGGGAGCGGGAACGTGGCCCAGTACACGATCGAGAAGCTCCTGCAGCTCGGCGCCAAGCCCGTGTCGGTGTCCGACTCCCAGGGGTTCGTCTACGACCCGGACGGGATCGACCAGGAGAAGCTCGAGTGGCTCATGGAGCTGAAGAACGTGCGCCGCGGGCGGATCAGCGAGTACGTCGAGCGGTTCCCCCGCGCGAAGTACACGCGTGCGAAGCGGGGCGCGGACCGCAATCCGCTCTGGGCGATCCCGGCCGACTGCGCCTTCCCGAGCGCGACGCAGAACGAGATTCGCGCCGTCGACGCGGCGAACCTGCTCGACGGCGGCGTGACCCTCATCTGCGAGGGCGCGAACATGCCGAGCGACCCTGACGCGGTCGAGATCTTCACGCGCGCCGGGATCCTGTACGGGCCCGCGAAGGCGGCGAATGCCGGCGGCGTCGCCGTCTCGGGGCTGGAGATGTCGCAGGACGCCCTGCGCCTGAACTGGTCGCGCGACGAGGTGGACACGAGGCTCAAGGCGATCATGCGCTCGGTCTACGAGCAGGTCTCGACGACCGCCGCCGACTACGGCTCACCCGGCGACTACGTGGTCGGCGCGAACATCGCCGGCTTCGTCAAGGTCGCGGACGCGATGCTCGACCAGGGAGTCGTCTAGACCCGAGGCCGGGGATCTCGGCGGCGGCGCCGCTCGCCCCGGCGGGTGGCCCGAAGATCAGCACCTTTCCCGGATGCGGGCCGGACCCGGGAGTGGGATCCTCGTCGCGATAGCCGACATACGGCTGCGCCTTGACGGAAGGAGAGTCATGGCAACCATCGAGAAGGCCGCGACCTTCGCGCCTCCGGGGCACGTCGACAGTCCCGTCGAGCTGAAGTCGCGGTACGACAACTTCATCGGCGGCCACTGGGTCGCGCCGGTGAAGGGGCAGTACGCCGCGAACGTGACGCCCGCGACCGGCGAGCCGTTCACGGAGGTGCCACGGTCGACGCCCGAGGACGTCGATCTCGCGCTCGACGCGGCACACGCGGCCAGGGACGCCTGGGGTGAGACCCCGGTGGCCGAGCGCTCGCGAGTGCTGAACAGGGTGGCGGATGCGATCGAGGACAACCTCGAGCTGCTGGCCGTCGCCGAGAGCTGGGAGAACGGCAAGCCCGTCCGGGAGACGCTGGCAGCGGACATCCCGCTCGCGGCCGACCACTTCCGCTACTTCGCCTCGGTCATCCGCGGCGAGGAGGGAGCGATCTCCGAGCTCGACCGGAACACGGTCGCGTACCACTTCAAGGAGCCGCTCGGGGTGGTCGGCCAGATCATCCCGTTCAACTTCCCGCTGCTCATGGCGGCGTGGAAGCTCGCACCCGCTCTCGCGGCCGGGAACGCCGTCGTGCTGAAGCCGGCGAGCCCGACGCCCTGGTCGATCCTCAAGCTCATGGAGCTCCTCGAGGAGATCGTGCCGGAGGGCGTGATCAACGTGGTCAACGGTCCCGGCGCCGAGATCGGCAAGGCGCTCGCGACCTCGAAGCGGATCGCGAAGATCGCGTTCACCGGGGAGACGGTGACGGGGCGGCTGATCATGCAGTACGCGTCGGAGAACATCATCCCGTCGACGACGGAGCTCGGCGGCAAGTCGCCGAACGTCTTCTTCGCCGACGTCATGGCCGCCGACGACGACTTCCTCGACAAGGCGATCGAGGGGCTCGTGCTCTACGCCTTCAACAAGGGCGAGGTCTGCACGTGTCCGTCGCGCGCGCTGATCGAGGAGTCGATCTACGACGAGTTCATGGGCCGCTGCCTGGAGCGGATCGCAGTCATCCGCCAGGGGCACCCGCTCGATCGGGACACGCAGCTCGGGGCCCAGGTCTCGACGGCACAGCTCGAGAAGATCGCGAGCTACGTCGAGATCGGCAAGCAGGAGGGCGCAGAGCTGCTGGTCGGCGGCAACCGCGCGCACCTCGGCGGTGAGCTCGAGGGCGGCTTCTACTTCGAGCCGACCGTGTTCAAGGGGCGCAACGACATGAGGATCTTCCAGGAGGAGATCTTCGGTCCCGTGCTCGCGGTGACGACGTTCAGGACCGAGGACGAGGCGCTGCACATCGCGAACGACACGCTGTACGGCCTCGGCGCCGGCGTCTGGACGCGCGACACCGCCAGGGCGTTCCGCATGGGCCGCGGCATCAAGGCGGGCCGCGTGTGGACGAACTGCTACCACCTGTACCCGGCACACGCCGCGTTCGGCGGCTACAAGGTGTCGGGGGTCGGGCGCGAGAACCACAGGATGATGCTCGACCACTACAGCCAGACGAAGTGCATGCTCGTGTCCTACGACCCGAAGCCCCTGGGGTTCTTCTAGGAGATGGGCGCGGACCAGGATCTCAGGATCGTCGCCACGGAGGCCGCGGTCGCGGAGCTCCGGCGCCTGAGGGCCGAGCACGGTCCGCTCGAGCTGCACCTGTCGGGGGGCTGCTGCGACGGCAGCTCCCCGATGTGCTTCTCGGCCGGCGAGCTCCGCGTGCGCGAGAGCGACGTCCTGCTCGGCGACGTGGACGGCTGCCCGTTCTACGTGGACGCCGAGCAGTACGAGCGCTGGCGCGAGCCCTCGTTCGTCCTCGACGTCGGCCCCGGCGCGGGCTCCGGGTTCTCGCTCGAGGGCCTCCACGACGTCCACTTCACGGTCTCGAGCCCGGCTTCCCCTCCGAGCTCCTGACAGAAGCGGAGCGAGCGCTCCGGTTACTGGCACACTGGTGCCATGACTCGTGTCCGGACCGTCGCACGACCCCTCCGCCGCGACGCGGAGCGGAACCGCGACCGCATCGTGACCGCCGCTCGCGCCGCGTTCGCGGCGGACGGCATCGACGTGCCGGTCGAGGAGATCGCCCGCCGGGCGGGCGTCGGCATGGGGACGCTCTACCGCCGTTTCCCGACGAAGGAGGACCTGATCGACGCGGTGCTCGCCGACGACCTCTCGGAGATCCGGGTTGCCGCGGAGGAGGCTCTGGCTGCCGAGGACGCCTGGGCCGGGTTCGCAGCCTTCCTCGAGAGCGTGCTCGAGCTCCACGCGGCGAACCGGGGCGTGAAGGACGCACTCGTGAGGACGACGCGCGGAGGCGGCAGGGTCGAGGCCGCGCGCGCACAGGTGCGTCCGCTCGTCTCCCGGCTCATCACCCGCGCGCAGGCGCAGGGATCGCTGCGGACCGACTTCGCCGCGGAGGACGTCCCCGTGCTCCTCTGGGCGGGCGGCCGCGTCGCGGAGGTGACGTCGGCCGTCGCTCCCGATCTCTGGCGCCGCTACGTCGGCCTCGTGCTCGACGGCCTCCGGGCCGGGGCGGCGACCGCCCTCCCGGCGCCTCCGCTCACGCGAGCCGAGCTCGACCGGGTGACCGCCGCGAGGCGCGGGTGACCGCCGTCCGCGCCGAGACGGCCGCCGTCGAGCGCCCCGCGATCCGCACCGTCTTCCTGGCGCTGATGCTGGGCATGTTCCTGGCCTCGCTCGACCAGACGATCGTGTCCACCGCGCTGCCCACGATCGTCGGCGACCTGGGCGGGCTCAACCACCTGTCCTGGGTCGTCACGGCCTACCTGCTCGCGTCCACGGTGTCCACTCCGATCTACGGGAAGCTCGGCGACATGTACGGGCGCAAGGGCGTGTTCCAGGCGGCGATCCTCGTCTTCCTCGCCGGCTCGATGCTGGCGGGGCTGAGCCAGTCCATGGCCGAGCTGATCGCGTTCCGCGCGGTGCAGGGGATCGGGGCGGGAGGCCTGATCGTGAGCGCGCAGGCGATCATCGCCGACATCGTGTCGCCCCGGGAGCGCGGCCGGTACATGGGGCTGATGGGCGCGGTCTTCGCCGTCTCGTCGGTCGCGGGGCCACTCCTCGGCGGCTTCTTCGTGGACAACCTCTCGTGGCGCTGGGTCTTCTACGTCAACGTGCCGATCGGCGCGGTGGCCGTCGTCATCGTCGCCCTCAGGCTGCACCTGCACGTCGTCCACCACCGGCACCGCATCGACTATCTCGGCGCTGCGCTCCTCGCAGGGGGCGTGACCGCGCTGATCCTCGTCACGACGTGGGGCGGGAACGAGTTCGCGTGGGGGTCGGGGACGATCATCGGCCTCACGGTCGCGGGCCTCGCGCTGCTCGTGGCCTTCGTCTGGCAGGAGCGGAGAGCGACCGAGCCCGTGATCCCGCTCGGGCTCTTCCGGTCGCGGATCTTCAACGTCTCGAGCGCGATGGGGTTCAGCATCGGGATGGCCATGTTCGGCGCGATCGTCTTCATCCCGCTGTACCTGCAGCTCGTGTACGGCGCGAGCCCGACGAGCTCGGGGCTGCGGATGATCCCGCTGATGGCCGGTCTGCTCGTCGCAGCCATCCTCTCCGGCCGGCTGATCAGCCGGATCGGCCGCTACAAGGTCTTTCCGATCGCCGGGACCGCGATCCTCGTGGTGGGCATGCTCCTCCTCTCCCGCCTAGGCGTCGGGACCGCACCCTGGCTCGCGTCGGCGTACATGGTCGTCGTCGGCGTCGGGATCGGGCTCGTCATGCAGGTGCTCGTGCTCGCCGTCCAGAACGACGCGCGCCCCGGCGAGGTGGGCGTGGCGACGGCGACCGCGACGTTCTTCCGGTCGGTGGGCGGGTCGTTCGGCGTCGCGCTCTTCGGCGCGATCTTCGCCTCGCGGCTGACCGACGCGCTCGAGAAGCTGCCGCCCGGCTCCGAGAAGTACCTCGCCGGGGGCGTGCACCTGAGCCCCGAGCAGGCGGCGCAGCTCCCGCCCGAGGTGCACGCCGACTTCCTGGACGCGTTCGCGCACTCCCTGCACGGCGTGTTCCTGTGGGGCATGGCGATGGCCGTCGTCCCGTTCGGGCTCTCGTGGCTGCTCCGGGAGATCCCCCTGCGCACGACGACCCACGCGGAGGACGCGGCCTCCCCCGAGCCCCTGGCCTGACCCGGTCAGGCTGCCGGCTCGGCGATACCCGTCTGGTACGCGAGCACGACCGCCTGCACGCGGTCGCGGAGGTCGAGCTTCTGGAAGACGTGCGTGACGTGCGTCTTCACCGTGGTCTCGCTGATGAAGAGCCGCTCGCCGATCTCGGCGTTCGAGAGGCCCTGCGCGAGCAGCCGGAACACCTCCAGCTCGCGCTCGCTGAGCTCGTCCAGCCCCTTCGGCGGCGCCACCCGCGGGACGCGGGCGAACTCCCTGATGACGCGCTTCGTCACGGTCGGTGAGAGCAGCGCGTCGCCCGCCGCCACCGTGCGGATGGCGGCGAGCAGCTGCTCCGGCGGGTCGTCCTTGAGCACGAAGCCGCTCGCGCCCGCGCGGAGCGCCTCGTACACGTACTCGTCGAGGTCGAACGTCGTGAGGATCAGGACCCGCGCCGACTCGTCGGCAGCGAGGATCCGCCGCGTCGCCTCGAGCCCGTCGAGCTCGGGCATGCGGATGTCCATGAGCACGACCGTCGGCTCGAAGCGCGCGGCCTTCTCGACCGCCTCGAGCCCGTTCGCCGCCTCGGCGACGACCTCGATCTCGTCCTCGCCCGCGAGGAGCATCCGGAAGCCGGCGCGAACGAGCGACTGGTCGTCGGCGACGAGGACGCGGATCGTCACGAGCCGTTCTCCCTGATCGGCAGGCGCGCCCGCAGCACGAAGCCTCCTTCGGGCAGGCTGCCCGCGCTCATCTCGCCGCCGAAGATCTTCACGCGCTCGCGGACACCGACGAGCCCGTGTCCCCGCCCGTCGCTCGTCGAGCTTCCGCGGCCGTCGTCGCGAACCTCGATCTCGAGCTCCTCCGGCGAGTAGCCGAGCGTCACGCCGGCGTGGCTCGCTCCCGCGTGCTTGAGGGCGTTCGTCAGCCCTTCCTGCACGATCCGGTAGGCCGACAGGTCGATCGCCCGCGGTAGCTGGAAGCGCTCGCCGTCCACGTGCAGCTCGACGGGCAAACCGGCGCGGCCGACCTCCTGGAGCAGCGAGTCGAGGCCGTCGACGCCGGGCTGTGGAGCGAGGTCGACGCCCTCGGCGTCGCTGCGCATGGCCCCGAGCAGACGCCGCATCTCGGTGAGCGCAGCCCTGCCCGTCCCTTCGACGCCCTTCAGGGCGTCGAGCTCCTCCTCCCGAGACCGCGGGAGCTTGCGGCGCA
>CAZMUG010000076.1:1601-12017 GCA_964569165.1 uncultured Gaiellales bacterium | reverse complement strand
CCATCGGAATCAGGGGGCTCATTCACTCTCCTTGCTGCCGGGGGTCCACAACTTCGTCTCGCCCGCCGGCTTCTCCTTGTCGGGTGTCCAGAGCTTGTCGCGTGCCTCCGCGAGCTCGGGAGCGATCGGCTTCACGTCCGCGACGAGGCGGTCGAGCGCCGCGCGGAGCCGGAGGTCCTCGCGAACCGACTCCTGCTGGCCGTGCGCCCAGACGTCCTCGATGAGCGCGTCGGCGTCCTCGCCCGCGCCCTCGGCCTCCTCGCGCAGGTACGCCTGCACCTCGGCGTCGGAGACCTCGATCCCCGCCTTCTTCGCGAGCGCCTCGAGGGCGAGCTCGCGGGCGATCGCGACCGCGGCCTCCATCACCATCGCGCGCTGGAGCTCCTCGGCGCTGCCGCCGCTCGCAGCGAGATACGTCTCCAGGGAGACCCCCCGGCGCTCGAGCGAGCGGACGAAACCGGTGAGCAGATCGGCGGCCCGCGAGCGAACGAGCGGGAGCGCAGGCTGCACCTCGGAGGCGCGCACGAGCTCGTCCACCGCCGAGACCCGGAACGCGCCGTCGATCTCGGCGTCGAGCTGCTCGCGGAGCGTCGCCTCGATGCTCGCCCTGAGCTCGACGAGGGTGTCGAACTCGCTCGCCGCGCGCGCGAGCTCGTCGTCCAGGGGCGGGAGCACCTTCTCCTGCACCTCGCGCACCTCGATCGTCACCGTGGACGTCGCCCCCTCCGCGAGGCCGAACGAGACCTCCCTGGACTCGCCGGCGGCCGCACCGAGCAGCGACGCCTCGATCTCCGGGGACATTCGGCCTCCGCCGAGCTCGACGACCGTGTCGCGCTGTACCTCGCCCTCCGAGTCCACGAGATCCACGATCAGCGTGTCGCCCTCGCGCGCGGGCCGGTCGCCCGCCGGCGCGAGCTCGGCCACCGACTCGCGGAGCGCCTCGAGCTCTGCGTCCACGGACTCCTGCGGCACCTCCGCCTCGATGCGGGGAACCTCGAGCGTCGTCCAGTCCACGATCTCCGGGAGCGCCTGCACCTCGACGGTGGCGATGAAGCTCCACGCCTCGTCCGCCGTCGCCGGCAGCTCGAACTCGTACGCCGGGTCGGTGACGGGCCGGATCCGGCTCTGCATGGCCGCGCTCCAGAACCAGCCGCCGATGTGGCTGTCGACGGCCTCGGCGTAGATCCGCTCCTTGCCGAGACGCGAGACGAGCACCTGCTTGGGGATCTTGCCCTTCCGGAAGCCGGGAAGCTTCGTGCTCACCGAGAGGTCGTCGAGCGCGTGGTCGACGGCGTGCCGCACCTGCTCGGGCGGCACGTCGACCTTCAGGCGAACACGGTTGTCGCCGAGCTGCTCGACCGCGGACACGCGGCCATTCAACCAGCCTGGGGTGGGGTCGCGGCGGATCGAGCCGCGCCCGCCAGTGCGAGGCCTCTTTACAGTGCCTGGCACTGAACCACGAACAAGAGAGCGAAGAGTTGTCCACAGAGCGGTACGACGTGGTCGTCGTCGGGGTCGGCGGGATGGGGAGCGCCGCCCTGTACCACCTCGCACGCCGGGGGAAGCGCGTCCTCGGGCTCGAGCGCTTCGACGTCCTCCACGACCAGGGCTCCTCGCACGGGCTGACCCGCATCATCCGCCTCGCCTACTTCGAGCACCCCGACTACGTGCCCCTGCTGCGGCGGGCATACGAGCTCTGGCGGGAGCTCGAGAGCGAGGCCGGCGAGCAGCTCCTGTACGTGACGGGCTCGATCGAGGGCGGGGAGGGGATCCTGGAGGGCGTGCTCCGCTCCTGTGCCGAGCACGATCTCCGGCACGAGGTGCTGGACGCCGCCGAGATCGCGCAGCGCTTTCCCGCATACGCGCTGCCTTCCGGGCAGGAGTTCGTGTACCAGGGAGACGCGGGGTTCGTGCTGCCGGAGCGCACGATCCTGGCGCACGTCCGGGGCGCGCTCGCACGTGGTGCCGTGGTCCGGGCGCGGGAACGCGTCCTGGACTGGCGCGAGCACGAGACCGGCGTGCGGCTGACGACCGACCGTGGGACGGTCGAGGCCGACCGGGTCGTGCTCACGGCCGGAGCGTGGTCGCAGGACGTCGCGCGCCTGCCGGCCGGCATGGTGCGCGGCGTCCGCCAGGCGCTCGCCTGGTTCCAGCCGAGCCGACCCGAGGTCTTCGCGCCGGAGCGGATGCCCGTCTTCAACCTCCGGCTCGACGGAGAGCACTTCTACGGCTTCCCGGCATTCGGCATCCCCGGCTTCAAGCTCGGCCGCTACGACCACTTCGGTCCAGGTGGCGACCCCGATGCGATCTCACGCGAGCCCACCCTCGACGACGAGCTCCCGCTGCGCGCCTTCGCCGAGCGCTACTTCCCCGAGGGCGCGGGCCCCACCATCGCGCTCAAGACCTGCCTCTTCGAGCCCTCGCCCGACGAGCACTTCCTGATCGACCGCCACCCGGGGGCCGAGAGCGCGGTCGTCGCCGCGGGGTTCTCCGGCCACGGCTACAAGTTCTGCTCGGTCGTCGGGGAGATCCTTGCCGACCTCGCGCTCGACGGCTCGACACCCCACGACATCGGGCTTTTCCGCCTGGACCGCTTCGGTGCCGGGCAGCCGGCCTCGTCCTAACCGTCGACGCAGGCGAGAGTGTCGATCTCGACCCGATACGCAGACGTCGCGAGCGCCGCGACGAAGAGAAGCGTCATGCACGGCACGTGGGCGCCGAGCCAGGCGCTGAACACCGCCCGCCTCCGCTGCGGGTCGATCTCGCCGACGAGGTAGACGGTCAGCTTCACCACGTCCTCCACCGCCATCCCCGCAGCCTCGAGGTTCTCGGCAACGTTCTCGAGCGCAACCTCGATCTGCTCGACCGGATCCTCCGGAACCGTCCCGTCGCGCCGCTGCCCGACCTGCCCGGACAGCACGAGCCAGCGCACGGGTCCGACGACCTCGACCTGATGCATGTAGGCGGCAAGCGGTGCGTGCACGCTGGACGGGTTTCTGAACGTCTTCACGGGAACCGCGGACATCATCCGCGATCGATGCGGGCGAGAGGGGTCGAACCTCCAAGGGCCTTGCGGCCCACCGGGACCTAAACCCGGCGCGTCTGCCAGTTCCGCCACGCCCGCGCGGACGGACGATAGCCGCGCCTCAGCCGCCGAGATAGTCGGCGACCGCCGAGCGGAGGGTCGGGAAGCGGCGGAAGTGCCCGATCGCACCGGCCTTCTCGGCGCGCGTGAAGACGTCGTGCACCGGCCCTTTCAGACGCGCGAACACGATCTCGACGCCGAGCGCGTCGAGCTCGGCCTGCAGCTCGCCGAGCATGTCGAGGCCCGTCGTGTCCACATAGGTGATCGCGCTCGCGTCCACGGTGATCCGCCGCACGGGGGGAACGGCGCCGGTGACGAGCTCGCGCACGCGGTCGCGGAAGAACGCCGCGTTGGCGAAGAAGATCTCCTGATCGAAGCGGAAGATGACGAGCCCCGGATAGGTCTCCCCGCCGGGGTGCCGCGAGAGGTCGCGGAAGCCGAAGTCCTCGTCGCCCTCCTCACCGCCACGCAGCCGCCCGAGAACCGCCGTGTGCGGCGTGTACGAGCGGTACACGAGCGCCGCGAGCGACGCGATCACGGCGATGACCATGCCGCCGAGCACGCCCGCGATCAGGACGCCGACGAAGCACAGCGCCGCAAGCGCGAAGTCCACGGTGTCCAGCCGCCACAGCCGCCGGAGCTCCCCCGTCCGGAGGAGCGGCAGCACCGCCGCGACGACGATCGCGGCGAGCGTCGCCTTGGGAAGATCCGCGAAGAAGCCGGCCAGCGCGACGATCGCCAGGACGACGAGCCCGGCGTTCACGAGGCCCGCGAGCTGCGAGCGCTGGCCTGCGCCGACCGCGACCGTCGTGCGCGACAGGCTCGCGTCGATCGGGAACCCCTGGCTGAGCCCGGCGCCGACGTTGGCAGCGCCCAGGGCGACGAGCTCGCGGTTCGCATCCACGTCGTACCCCCGCTGCTGCGCGAACTTCCGGGCTGCCGCGATCGACTCCGCGTAGGCGAGGAGCGCGATGCCGACGGCGCCCCACGCGATCCTCCCGTAGTCGGAGACGGGTACGTCCGGCAGGCCGAGCTCCGGAAGCGAGGTCGGGAGCGGGCCGACCAGCGCCACTCCCTCGCCGGCGAGATCGAGGGCGCGGCTCGCGACGACTCCGAGGACCACCGCGATCAGCGCCGCGGGGACGCGCGAGGCGAGCCGTTGCACGACGAGCACGAACGCGAGCGAGGCGACCCCGGCCGCGGCCGTCCACCAGCTGATCTCCGGCAGGTCGCTCAGGAGGTCCCAGGTCTTCTCGAAGAAGCCTCCCGTGCCCGCCGGGATCCCGAGCAGGGCCGGAAGCTGCGAGAGCACGATCGTGAGGGCGAGCCCGAGGAAGTAGCCAGCGAGCACGGGGCGCGCGAGGAACTCCGCCACGAAGCCGAGCCGTGCGAGGCCGCCGACGACGAGGACCAGCCCCGTCGCCAGCGAGAGCGCAGCCGTCAGCGCGACGTAGGCCGTGCCGTCCCCCGCGGCGAGCGGGGTCACGGTCGCCACCGTCAGGACGGCGACGCTCGAGCTCGGTCCGACGTTGAGCTCGCGGCTCGTCCCGAGGAGCGCGTACAGCACGAGCCCGACGATCGCCGCGTACAGCCCGTACACGGGCGGGACGCCCGCGAGGGTCGCGTAGGCCATGGACTGCGGGACGAGCACGGCCCACACGGCGAGCGCGGCCACGACGTCGCGCTTCCAGCTCGACCTCCAGCGCGGCAGCCACTCGAGCGCCGGCACCGTCCGGCGCAGGCCGTCCTGCAGCACACCGCGAGAGCTCACGGCCGGACCCTAGACGCGTCCCCTCGAGGACGCAGGAGAGCCGCCTCTCAGCCCGATCCGCGCTGCTTCACCGGCAGGCGCCAGGGAACCTCGACCGCCTCGCGCGACTCGACGCCGAGCACGCCCCTCGCTTCGGCCCAGCCCGCGTACCGGCGTGACAGAGGCGCCGCCGTGATCCCGTGTGCGAGCACCGACCAGAGCACGGCGACGAACACGGCCGAGAGGATGACGTCGTCGCCCGGCAGGCCGCCTTCCTCGAGGAGCAGCAGCGCGAAGACGATGGAGGCGAGCCCCCGAGGCCCGAACCAGCCGAGGAAGGCGACGGTCGGAGCGCGCGCTCCGCTCCCGAGCATCGCGGCGGCGACCGGCGCCATCCGCACCAGCGTGAGGCTCAGGACCACGTACAGGGCTATCTGCCAGGTCGCGTTCCCGACGGCCGGGCCGACCAGCACGGCACCGAACACGACGAAGGTGATCGCGCCGAGCAGCGCCCCCGCCTGCTCCAGCAGGTACCCGACCTCGCCCTCCCGGCCCCGGCGCAGCCCTCCGAACACCATCCCGCCGACGAACGCTGCGATGAACCCCGACCCGCCGATCTCCTCCGAGAAGGCGAACGCGAACAGCGCGCCCGCGACGGGGACGATCTGCAGCCACTCCTGGCTGACCCACCGCCGGCGTCCGCAGAAGACGACCACCGCGGCCGCGAGCCCGCCGGCGAGCGCTCCTCCGAGCGCGCCGTAGCCGATCTTCTCGAGGACGAGGCGGAGAGCATGAGCCAGACCGGTGGACGTCTCCTCGGCCTGGGCAATCGCGAGCGCGATCAGGAACAGCGGGACGCAGATCCCGTCGTTCAGGCCGCTCTCGACGTTCAGGCTCTGCCGCACCACGGAGGGAAGGCGGCGGTAGGTGACGACGGCCTGGCCGAGAGCGGCGTCGGTGGGGGCGAGGATGACGGCGAGGACCAGCGCCTCGGCCCACTCCAGGCCGGGGAGCAGGACGAGAGCCGTGACGAAGCCGAGAACGATCGTCAGGGGCAGGCCGATCCCGAGCAGCCGCGCGGGAACACCCACCTCGCGTCGCAACAGGACGAGGTTGACCCGGGACGCGTCGGAGAAGAGGACGACGGTGAGCGTCGCCTCCGCGAGACCCTTCACCGACTCCCCCGTCGCGGACGGCGAGACCAGGTCGAGCGCGTCGGCGCCGACGACAACGCCGGAAGCGGTGAAGAACATCGCGGCGGTGACCGACGTCCCCTCCAGCCGGCCCGAGACGGCCGCGTAGGCGAGCAGGAGGACCGCGACGGTGGCGAGCTGCCAGTGCACGCTCTACGCGCGCTAGTAGCGGCCCACGAGCAGCGCGAACGTCTCCCGCATGCTCTCGGCCACGAGCCCGAGCAGGAACACGATCGCCAGGACCGCGCCCGACGCGAGCAGCTCGCCCGTCGCGGCGAGGACGAGGAGCGCCGTGAAGCTGCCGAGGACGAGGAAGGCAGTCGAGAGCGGTCGTCGCGTGTAGGTGCCGAGCCCGAGGCCGACGAGGAACGCGGAGCCGAACACCACGATCCCGAGTGTCATGGCGCGAGGGTAGGACCGGGGTCGGACGGACCGGTCCCTCCCGCGTGCAAGGAGACCGTAAGAAGCCCCCACACGTGCCCCGGCGCCGTCAAGAGCTGGCGCGAAAGAGCCGATCTAGGTGGCGGAATGCCATATCTCCGCTGGATCCGGACGACGCGGGTGGCCGCGGCCGCCGGATTCGCCGTGTTCGCCGCCGTGACGGTGCTCGCGCCGTCGACGGGCGAGCTCTCGGCGTTCTTCGACGTCTGGGTCTACAACGCCCTGATGCTGTTCGCCTGCGTCGTCGCAGGCTCGCATGCGTACCTCGTCCGGCGGGAGCGGACGGCCTGGGCCGTGATCACCGCGGCACTCGCGTGCTGGACGTTCGGCGAGGTCTGGTTCGTGGCGTTCGAGCCGGAGACGTTCCCGAACACCGGCGACGCCGGCTACCTCGCCTTCTACGTGCTGCTCTACGCCGGGATCGTCCTCCTGCTCCGCTCGAGCGCCCGCGAGATCGCGGGGACGCTCTGGCTCGATGGCCTGACCGCCGCCCTCGCCGCGGCGGCGCTGAGCGCGGCCGTCCTCGTCGAGCTCGTGCTCGAGACGACCGAGGGCTCGAAGTCGGCCGTCGCGACGAACCTCGCGTACCCACTCGGCGACGTGCTGCTCCTCTCCGCGGTCTTCGGGATCTTCTCGCTCACGGGCTGGAAGCCGGGCCACCGCTGGCTCGTCATGGGCGTCGGGATCCTCGCCTCGACCACCGCGGACGCCGTGTTCCTCTTCCAGACGGCGAACGAGACGTACGTCGAGGGCACGTGGATCGACGTGCTCTGGCCGGCCGCCATGCTCCTGATCGCGCTCGCGGCCTGGACGCCCGATCGAACGCAGGAGGAGCTCGACGTCGCCGGCCGCCCGCTGCTCGCCGTGCCCGTCGTCTGCGCGCTCGTCGCCACCGGCGTCCTCGCCTACGACCACTTCCGGCAGATCAACCCCCTGGCCGTGTCGCTCGCCGTGCTCACCCTGCTCCTCGTCATCGCGAGGCTCGTGGTCACGTTCCGCGAGAACAGCCGTCTCTACACGCTGACGCGCGAGGAGGCGGTCACCGATGCGCTCACCGGCCTCGGGAACCGCCGCAGGCTGATCGCCGACCTCGACCGCCGGCTCGCCGCGCCGGCGATGCCGAAGACACTGCTGATGCTCTTCGACCTCAACGGGTTCAAGCGCTACAACGACACGTTCGGCCACCCGGCGGGCGATGCGCTCCTCGCCCGGCTCGGGGGCAAGCTCGCCGACGTCCCAGGCCCCGACGGAGTCGTGTACAGGCTCGGTGGTGACGAGTTCTGCGTGATCGTCCCCGCCGGCGAGGGGGAGGCGGAGGAGCTCATCGACCGCGCCTGCGAGGCGCTCGTCGAGCGCGGCGAGGGGTTCGACGTCACGACGTCGTTCGGTGCGGTGATCCTCCCCGACGAGGCCACGAACACGAGCCACGCGCTGCAGACGGCGGACGAGCGCCTGTACGCGCAGAAGTACTCGAGGCACGGAGAGAGCGAACGGACGATGGCTGCGCTGCTCGAGGCGCTGCTCGTGCGGGAGCCCGATCTGCACGAGCGCCTCGCGGACGTCGGCTCGCTCGCTGCCGCGACCGGGGCTCGCCTGGGCCTGCGCCGCGACGAGCTCGACGACCTCTCCCGGGCGGCCCAGCTCCACGACCTCGGCAAGCTGGCCGTCCCCGACGAGATCCTGCGCAAGGACGGGCCGCTCGACGAGCGCGAGTGGGCGTTCGTCCGTCAGCACACGATCGTCGGCGAGCGCATCCTCCGCGCGTCGCCGGCCCTGCGCAGCGCCGCCTCCACGGTCCGCTCGTCCCACGAGAACTGGGACGGGTCCGGCTACCCGGACGGCCTCGCCGGCGACGACATCCCGCTGGCCGCTCGCATCGTTCGCGCCTGCGACGCCTACGTCGCGATGACGTCGGCGCGGCCCTACCGGCCCGCGCGGACGCCCGAGGAGGCGCTCAACGAGCTGATGCGGCTCGCCGGCACCGAGTTCGACCCCGCGGTCGTCCGCGCCGTCGTCGCCGAGGTGCGCGCCGAGCTCGAGGCCGCGCAGGCCGCGTAGCCCGGGCGACGGGGCGGGCATACTGGGTCGACCAGGCCCCGTAGCTCAGTGGATAGAGCGGCAGACTTCGAATCTGCGTGCGGTGGTTCGACTCCACCCGGGGCCACTCGGCGGACCTGCGTGCTGCGGCCTTCTACCGACGGCTCCGACCTGCTCGCTTCCTAGGCTTCTCGCCAACAACGCGAAAGGAGTTGCACGCATGAGCCAGTACGAGCCCGGCCCCTCGGGCATGGCGGTCGGAGGGGTGATCTTCGCCGGGGTGATGATGATCATGATCGGGGCGTTCCAGGCGATCGCCGGCCTGGCCGCGATCGTCGAGGACGACCTCTTCGTCGTCGGCAAGGAGTACGTCTTCGAGCTCGACACGACCGCCTGGGGCTGGGTGCACCTCCTCCTCGGCGTGGTGATCCTCCTGGCCGGCTTCGCGCTCTTCAGCGGCAAGGTGTGGGCTGGGACGTTGGCGATCGTCCTCGCCGTGCTCAGCGCGATCGCGAACTTCTTCTACATCCCGCACTACCCGTTCTGGGCGATTCTCATCATCGCCCTCGACGTGTGGGTGATCTGGGCGCTGACGCGGCCGGACGTGTACCGGACGACGTAGCGACGCGTGCGGGGAGACGGGCGCCTGCGCCCGTCTCCCCTCTGCATCACGGCTTCCCGCCGTAGCGACGCTCGCGACGCGTCTCGCGTGCACGCGCGCGCCAGCGCCGCTTGAGCTCACGGTGCTCGAGCGACCCGCGTCGCATGCCCACGTGACGCAGCTCCCGCTGCAGCTTCAGGTAGCTCGCCCAGCGACCCGCGTCGAGAGACCCGGTGTCCAGCGCCTCCCGGATCGCGCAGCCCGGCTCGCTGTCATGGCCGCAGTCGTTGAAGCGGCAGCCCGCGGCGATCTCCGCGATGTCGGCGAACGCGCTGTCCACGTCCCCCTCCCACACCTGGAGCTCCCGGAGCCCGGGCGTGTCGATCAGGATCGCGCCGCCGGGGAGCACGAGGAGCTGGCGGTGCCTGGTCGTGTGCCGCCCGCGGCCGTCGTTGCGCAGGCCGCCGGTCGGCATGAGCGTCCGGCCGGCGAGACGGTTGACGAGCGTCGACTTGCCCGTGCCGGACGAGCCGAGGAGGACGAACGTCCGCGCCGGCCGCAGGAGGGCCCCGAGGTCGTCCACGCCCTCGCCGGTGATCCCGCTCACGGCCAGGACCGGGACGCCGACGGCGATCTGCTCCGCCTCGACGAGCTTCCCGGGGTCGTCGCACACGTCGAGCTTCGTGAGCACGACCACGGGGTCGGCGCCGCTGTCCCAGGCCGCGATCAGGTAGCGCTCGAGCCGGCGGGGGTTGAAGTCGCCGTCGAGGCCGGTGACGAGGAGCACGGTGTCCACGTTCGCCACCAGGATGTGCTCCTCGGCCTTGAGCCACGGCGTCTTGCGCGAGACCTTCGTGCGCCGCGGCAGGACGGCCTCGATCGCGAACCGCTCGCCCGTGGCGTCGACGACGGCGACCCAGTCGCCGACCGCGGGCATGCCGCCGAAGAGCTCCTCCTCGCGCAGGCGGCCGCGGGCGTGCGCGAGCCGGTCGCCGCGCTCGGAGCGGACGTAGTAGCCGCCGCGGTGCTCCGCGACGACCCGGGCGGGCTCGAAGCCCCGCTCGGCATGGGTCGTGAACGCCGCCTCGAGCTCGTCGGTCCACCCGAGCGCGGCGAGGGTTCCATCGGACAACTGAGACTCCTTCTCGGAGGTAGGGACAGGCCGGAGCCCGGCCCGCGCCTCCGGGGAGCTCTGCTAGCTCGGGAGGGCGGCGAGCCGGGAGCTGCGGAACAGGTCTCTCATCGCAATCTCCTCTCGCTCGACGACTGGAACGAGCGAAGCGTAGGGTGCGGAGACCCTCCCGTCAAC
>CAZMUG010000076.1:0-1591 GCA_964569165.1 uncultured Gaiellales bacterium | reverse complement strand
AGGAACGACCCGTGGCCGCCGAGAAGCCGGAGCTCACCGAGATGATCAACCCGCAGATGCCGCTCGGGACGACGCTCGGCATCAGGACCTTCGGCGGCCCGGACGAGATCGAGTGCACGCTCGAGTGGGCGCCGGGGCTCTGCACGTCGGCGGGCGTGCTGCACGGCGGCGTGCTCATGGCGCTCGCCGACTCCGCGGGCGGCGTTTGCGCGTTCCTCAACCTCCCACCCGGGGCGCGAACGGCCACGATCGAGTCGAAGACGAACTTCTTCGCGGCAGTGCGCGAGGGAGAGGTGCGCGCCCGGACGCGGCCGCTGCATCGCGGGAAGACGACCATCGTCCTCGAGACGGACCTCCTCGACGCGACGGGCCGGCTCGTCGGGCGGACGACGCAGACGCAGGCGGTGCTGACGGACTGAGGCGAAGGAGGGCTGAACTGCCGGTGGGGCGCTGAAGCGCCCCACCACACGCCGCACCAGCGCTGCATCAGGACGGCAGGGTGCTTCAGCGCCCTGCCTGCTCTGCAGGTGGCCCCAGCATCCCTCCCGGCAGGGTGCTTCAGCGCCCTGCCTGCTCTCCAGGGCTGGAAGAGCAGGTGGGACACTGAAGTGCCCCACCACGCGCCGCACGAGACTGCGC
The DNA here is from genome assembly GCA_964569165.1 of uncultured Gaiellales bacterium. GTDB lineage: Bacteria > Actinomycetota > Thermoleophilia > Gaiellales > Gaiellaceae > GMQP-bins7. Next base: position 952 of record CAZMUG010000076.1, on the reverse strand, counting down.
ACAGGGCGGCGCTATCCTGTCCCCTGCGCGGTGGCGGTAGCTCAGTTGGTAGAGCCCCGGGTTGTGGTCCCGGTGGTCGCGGGTTCGAATCCCGTCCGCCACCCTGGCCCGCCTCCTTGACTTGCCGGGCCGGGTCTCGTTTGATCCCCCGGACGCGATGATCGCCGAGACCACGCACGCTCCGGCGCCGCAGCCGGGCACGGAGCCCATGGTGCGACTGCAGGGCGTGGAGAAGGCGTTCGGCGACCACGTCGTGCTGAACGGGATCGATCTCACCGTCGCCCAGGGCGAGGTGCTCGTGATCATCGGGCCGAGCGGAAGCGGGAAGAGCACGCTGCTCAGGTGCGTGAACCTCCTGGAGCCGATCCAGGCGGGACGCATCGACCTGGAGGGCGAGGAGATCACGCGCAAGGGCGTGGACGTCTCCGCGATCCGCCAGCGCATCGGGATCGTCTTCCAGCAGTTCAACCTCTTCCCGCATCTGAAGACGCTCGACAACCTGACGCTCGCAGCGCGGCGGATCCGAAAGGTGCCGCGCAAGGAGGCGGAGCGACGGGCGCGCGAGCTGCTCGCCAAAGTCGGGCTCGCGGACAAGGCGAGCCAGTACCCGCACCAGCTCTCCGGCGGGCAGCAGCAGCGGGTCGCGATCGCGCGCGCGCTGATGATGAACCCACACGTCATGCTGTTCGACGAGGTCACCTCGGCGCTCGATCCCGAGCTCGTGGGCGAGGTCCTCGTCGTCATGCGCGACCTCGCGGAGTCGGGCATGACGATGCTCGTCGTCACGCACGAGATGCAGTTCGCGCGCGAGGTCGGCGACCGCGTCATCTTCATGGATGGCGGCGTTATCGTCGAAGAGGGACTGCCGGCCGAGATCTTCTCGGCGCCGAAGGAAGAACGCACCCGCAGCTTCCTGCACCGCGTGCTGGACCGCTGACGGCGAAGAGGGAGG
>CAZMUG010000075.1:0-12147 GCA_964569165.1 uncultured Gaiellales bacterium | reverse complement strand
CCCGCGCCCGCCGGCACCCCGACTCCCGTCGTGCTCGCCGGCTCGGGCGGGAACGCCGCGACTCCGGGAAAGCTGACCGTGCTCGGCCCGTTCGCGAGGAAGGACCCCTTCGTCCAGCTCGTGGTCACCGACGACGCAGCCGTGGGTGACGACACACCCGCGGAGGGTGGAAAGACGGGCGGGGAGGGGAAGGGGGAGTCGAAGGGCTTCTCGACGGGCGAGAAGGCGTCTGCGCAGGCGGTGACGGTCGTCAGCGTCAACGGGGAGCGCCAGACGGTCGCGCTCGGTGAGGCCTTTCCGATCGCGGACCCGGTGTTCGTTCTGGTCTCGGAGCAGCCGAAGTCGAAGTCGGTGGTCGTCGGCGTCGTCGGCGGTGCCTACGCAGGCGGAGCGAAGACGGCCACGCTGAAGGTCGGAAAGCCGCTGACGCTCGTGAACACCGCCACCGGCGCGAAGTACAGGATCACGCTGGTCTCGGTCGGCAGCGGGGACGCTGCCGAGAAGTCCGCCGCATCGTCCAAGTAAGGGCGTCCCGGCAAACCGGCCGGGCCTGGCTCTGCGATCGCCGGGAGCATCTCAAGACCGCGCGAGCCGCTGCCGATACGCCTTGGGTATGGCTGCGTTCGCCTACAGCGCCATCAACGCGCTCGGAGTCGAATCCGCCGGCGAGGTCACAGCGCCCGACGTCAGCGCGGCCAGGGAGATGCTTCGCCAGAGGGGGTTGCGACCGGTCTCGCTGAGCGAGGTCGGCGTGCGCGGGTCGCCGAGGAAGCGCAAGAAGGTGAAGGCGCGGTCGCTGCAGGTCTTCTCACGCCAGTTCGCGACGATGATCGACGCCGGCCTCAGCGTCGTGGGCTCACTCGTGATCCTCGAGAGGCAGACCGACGACCCGGCGCTGGCAGGCGTCATCAAGGCGGTGCGCGCCGACGTCGAGGGCGGGATGCTCCTCTCGCAGGCGATGGCGCGGCACCCGGCGGTCTTCGACCGCCTGTACATCTCGATGATCGAGGCGGGCGAGGCCGCGGGCATCCTCGACACGACGCTCGACCGCGTCGCCATGCAGATCGAGAAGGAGATGAAGATCAAGCGGCGCGTGAAGGGCGCCATGGTCTACCCGACTGTCGTCCTCTGCTTCGCGGTCCTCGTGCTGATCGGGATGCTCATGTTCCTCGTCCCGGTCTTCCAGGGCATCTTCTCCGACCTCGGCGGCGACCTGCCGTTCCTGACGAGGGTGGTCGTCGCGGCCTCCGACCTCGTGCGCGGCTACTGGTTCATCCTCTTCCCGCTCATGGGCGGATCCGTTTACGGCTTCCGCCGGTGGAAGCGGACGCCCGCGGGCCGGCAGGCCTGGGACCGGTTCAAGCTGCGCGTCCCCGCGGGCATCGGCAAGGTGGTGCAGAAGGTCGCGATGGCGCGTTTCGCGCGCACGCTCGCGACCCTCGTCGCGGCGGGCGTGGACATCATCAAGGCGCTCGAGATCGCCGGCCAGACCTCCGGCAACTGGGTGGTCGAGTCAGCGCTCGCGGACGTGCGGGCGAAGGTGCACGAGGGCGTCCCCATTGCGGAACCGCTCGTCGCGAGCCCGGTCTTTCCGCCGCTCGTCTCGCAGATGGTCAAGGTCGGCGAGGAGACGGGCGAGCTCGAGCGCATGCTCGACAAGATCGCCGACTTCTACGAGGACGAGGTGGACACGTCGATCGCCTCCCTCACCTCGATCGTCGAGCCGATCATGATGGTCGGTGTCGGCGCGATCATCGGCGTCATCGTGATCTCGATGTACCTCCCGATGTTCAAGCTGCTCGAGCTCGTACAGTAGACCGGGGTCAGGTCTTGCATTCCAACACGCGGGTGTGAGGTCCTGCCCGGAACGCGCGATGCGGGACGCGCGATGGCGTGTGCGTAGCTCGTCTGTCCGTCGCTTGCGGCTGACGTCAGCTGATCGAGCGGGTCGGATGCCGATCCGTGACGGCGTCCTGTCGGCACGCGGCAGCGGTGTTGGCTGCCAAGCCCCGACCCCGGGGTACCGGGTGCCTTGACCGGGGTCAGGTCTTGCATTCCGACACGCCGGGGTCAGGTCCCACCCGACCCCGTGGCGGTCAGGTGTTCGTGGCCGCCCAGCGCACGATGGCCCCGGAGCCGGTGACGACCTCGCCGGAGTCGAGGACGAGGATCGGCACCTTCCCCTGCCCGCTCAACCGCTCGATCTCGGCCCGGTCCCTGGCTCGTGACGGCCACGTCCACGGCGCGAGCCGGTACCCGCGAACCGTCCGCAGCTCGTACTCGAAGCCCGCGTCGTCGAGGGCCTTCGCCGCTCGGCCGCAGGGATGACCCCAGCCGCCCGCCTTCTTCTTCTGCCCGCAGGTGTAGAGAACCACGGCGTTAGCCTCCAGGCTACGAGTGGAGCTGGATCCAGACCGCCTTGCGGTCCGTGAACTTCTCCAGCGCGTGCAGCGACTTGTCGCGGCCGAACCCGGACTGCTTGAAGCCGCCGAACGGGGACGCGATGTCGCCCATGTCGAAGGTGTTCACCCAGACGACGCCGGCGCGGATCGCCCGCGCGGCCCGGTGCGCCCGGTTCACGTCGTTCGTCCAGACGCCCGCCGCGAGGCCGTAGACGGTGTCGTTGGCGATCGCGATCGCCTCGTCCTCCTCGGTGAAGGAGATCGCCGAGAGCACCGGCCCGAAGATCTCCTCGCGCGCGATCCTCATGTCGTTCGAGACCGCGTCGAAGATCGTGGGCTCGACGAAGTAGCCGCCGGTCTCCTCGAGCACGCGCGCGCCGCCCGTGTGCAGCGCGGCGCCCTCCTCCTTGCCCGCGTCGATGTAGCCGAGCACGCGGTCGAGCTGCGTCTCGTCCACGATCGCGCCCATCCGCGTCTTCGGGTCGAGCGGGTCGCCGGGCTGGATGCGCGAGGCGACGCCGACGATCTTCTCGAGCAGCTCGTCCTTGACGTCCGCGTGCACGAGCAGCCGCGAGGCGGCGTTGCAGACCTCGCCCTGGTTGTAGAAGACGCCCCAGGCGGCAGCGGTCGCGGCCGCATCGAGGTCGCAGTCGGGGAAGACGACGAGCGGCGACTTCCCGCCGCACTCGAGCGCCAGCCGCTTCATGTTCGACTCGCCGGAGTAGCGGAGGAAGTACTTGCCCACCTCGGTCGAGCCGGTGAACGCGACCATGTCCACGTCCGGGTGGCGACCCAGCGCCTGCCCCGCCTTCTCGCCGAAGCCGGGGAGCACCTGGAGCACGCCCGCCGGGAGGCCGGCCTCGACCCCGAGCTCGGCGAGCCGGATCGCGGTCAGCGGCGACTGCTCCGCGGGCTTGAGGATGACGCTGTTGCCCGTCGCGAGCGCAGGGCCGAGCTTCCAGGTCGCCATGAGCGTCGGGAAGTTCCAGGGCACGACCGCGGCGACCACGCCGAGCGGCTCCTTCAGGATCATCACGACGCTCGACTCGGGGGTGGGGGCGACCTCGTCGTAGACCTTGTCGATTGCCTCCCCGTAGTACTGGATGCACTCGGCCGAGAGCGGGATGTCCACCCGCTGCGCGTCGCGGATCGGCTTGCCCATGTCCAGGGTCTCGAGCAGCGCGAGCTCGTCGGCGTTCTCCGAGACGAGCTCGGCGAACCGGAGCAGGACCTTCTTCCTGGCCCTCGGCGCCATGCGCGACCACACGCCCGACTCGAACGCGGCGCGAGCATGGCGGACCGCGACGTCGACGTCGGCCTCGTCACAGGACGCGATCTCGGCGATCACCTGCCCGCTCGAGGGGCTGACGCACGGGAACGTCTCCCCGGACACGGCATCGACGAGCTCGCCGCCGACGAAGGCCCGGGTACGGAGGTCGAGCTCGGAGGCGAGAGTGAGCGGGTCGCGGGCCTCCGGCTCCGCGAGGCGCTCGACGAGGGTGCTGGTCATGGCGTTCCTTTCGGTCGCACGCGGCGGTGGTCTTCCGACGCTCGACACTGTACGCGCCCCCGCCGGGCTGTCGGGCGGGTGAGGGCTGCTGGCTATCCTCGAGGGATGAGCGGTGCCCGCGCTGCCGGTTGCCTCTCGCCCGCCAGGATGCGGTACGTCCGTGCGTAACCCGGTTGCCGCCGGGTCGCGGGTCCGGGTGAGCAGGCTGCTCGACGAGGAGGATCGGCGCTCCGCGCTCTACGACGCGACGCTCCTGGCGCTTCGCGGGAGCCCGAAGTCGATCCCCTCCGTGTGGCTCTACGACGAGCGTGGCTCGCGCCTCTTCGACGAGATCACTCGCCTCCCCGAGTACTACCCCACGCGCCGCGAGACGGAGATCCTCTGCGAGCGCTCGGGCGAGATCGCCGACCGCACCCTCGCCCGCACGGTGGTCGAGCTCGGCTCCGGCACGTCCGAGAAGACGCGCTTGCTCCTCGATGCGCTCGACGACGTGGGCACGCTGGAGCGCTTCGTGCCCCTGGACGCGAGCGAGGAGGTGCTCCGCGCGAGCGCCCGCGAGCTCGCAGGGCGCTACCCGTCGGTCGAAGTGCAGGCGCTGGTCGCCGACTTCGAGCGCCACCTGGCCGCCGTGCCCGACGGCCAGGAGCGCCTGATCGTCTTCCTCGGGAGCACCATCGGCAACCTCGAAGCCCACGGCCGCGCGCGCCTGCTGCGGGACGTCGCGTCCGTGCTCGGCCCGCGTGACGCCTTCCTGCTCGGGCTCGACCTCGTCAAGAGCCCGGCTCGTCTCGAGGCGGCCTACAACGACTCGCGCGGGGTCACGGAGGCATTCGTCCGCAACGGCCTCGACGCGGTGAACCGCGAGCTCGGCGCCGGCTTCGTCCAGGACGACTACGACTACCGGGCGTTCTGGGATGCGGAGAACGAGTGGATGGACGTCGGCTTCCGGGCCCGGAGGGCGCACACCGTGACCGTCCGGGGGCTCGGGCTGTCGCTCGAGCTCGCGGACGGGGAGTGGCTTCGCCTCGAGATCAGCGCCAAGTTCCGTCGCGAGGCCGTCGGTCGTGAGCTGGCCGCCGCGGGCCTCGAGCTCGAGGCCTGGTGGACCGACGCCGCGGGCGACTTCGCGCTCGCGCTCGCGCGCTCGCGCTAGGACCGCGCCGGGTCGCGCCGACAGTCGTCGCACGCGCCGCGAACGACGACGTCGTGCGCGGCGACCGCGTATCCGTGCCCGGCGCCCACCCGCTCGATCGCCGACTCGAGTGCGGGATCCTCGAACGGCTCGACCTTGCCGCAGTCGTCGCACACGAGGTGGTGATGGTGGTCGCCGCCGGGCCTCGCGGGCTCGAACCGCGCGATGCCGTCGCCGAGATCGATCCGCTGCACGAGACCGGCCTGAGTCAGGCCGTCGAGCGCCCGGTACACACTCGCGACTCCCACGCGCACGCCCTTGCCGCGGAGCCCGTCGTGGATCTCCTGGGCGGACACGCAGCAGTCCTGGGCGCCGAGGAAGCCGATCACCTCCCGACGCGCGCCGCCGGTCCGGCCGCTCGCCTCTCGCAGCCGGGCGAGCGCCGAGTCTGCCCACGTCTGCTCCATAAGATAATGATAACCGTTCTCAGGGAAGTGCTACGGTGGATGCTGTGCGCGAGCTGCTCGTCGCGGTCACCGTCACCGTCGCCCTCGCGACCGGATGCTCGCCGGCCGACTCGGGCGCGGCGCCGGACGTCGTCGCCTCCTTCTACCCGCTCGCCTGGGCTGCGGAGCAGGTGGCCGCCCCCGGCGTGCGCGTCGTCGACCTGACGCCGCCCGGCGCCGAGCCGCACGACCTCGAGCTCTCTCCCCGCGACCTCGAGACGATCCGTGGCGCGGGGCTCGTCGTCTACGTGGGCGGGGGGTTCCAGCCGTCGGTGGAGGATGCCGTCGCCTCGCGGGACGGCCGCTCGCTGGACGTGCTGCGCAAAGGGGAAGACCCGCACGTCTGGCTCGACCCGGTCCGCTTCGCGGGGGTGGTGGAGGAGATTGCGGCCGAGCTGGGCGAGCAGGGAAAGGGGGAGGAGGGACGGAAGGGCGTGGAGGCGCTGAAGCGCCTCGACAGGGACTACCGCCGTGGCCTCGCCCGCTGCGGGCGGCGCGTGCTCGTGACGACGCACGCGTCCTTCGGCGCCCTCGCCGCGCGCTACGGGCTCACCCAGGTTCCGCTCGCGGGGCGCACGCCGGAGGCCGAGCCGAGCCCGCGCGAGCTCGAGCGCATCGTCGACGAGGTGCGCGAGTCGGGTGCGACGACGGTCTTCACGGAGCCGCTGGTCTCGAGCCGGCTCGCGGAGACCGTTGCGCGCGAGACGGGGACCCGGGTCGCCACGCTCGACCCGCTCGAGGGCCTGAGCCAGGACCGCCTCGACGCGGGCGAGGACTACCTGTCCGTGATGCGCGACAACCTCGCCGTGTTGCGGGAGGCGCTGGGATGCCGCTAGCGGCGGTGCTCGACGGCGTGTGGTTCGGCTACCGGCCGGGGCAGAGCGTGCTCGAGGACGTCCACCTCGAGCTGGGCGAGGGCGAGTTCGTCGCCGTGGCCGGGCCCAACGGAGGAGGCAAGACCACGCTGATCCGGATCCTGCTCGGGCTCGAGCGCCCGTCACGGGGGAGCGCTCTGCTCTACGGCGAGCCTGCGCACCGGTTCTCCAGGCGGAAGATCCTCGGCTACCTGGCCCAGCGCTCGGTCCTCGGCGGCGAGGCGCCGGTCACGGTGAGGGAGGCCGTCTCGGTCGGCCGCCTGGCGTCGCGGGGGCTCGTTGGGCCGCTCCGCCGTCGCGACCGGGAGCTCGTCTCCGACGCGATCGGCCGCGTCGGTCTCGACGCGCATGCCGACCGGCCCCTCCGCACGCTCTCGGGCGGCATGCAGCAGCGCGCGTTCATCGCGAAGGCGCTCGCGGGCGAGCCGTCACTGCTCGTCCTCGACGAGCCGACCACGGGTGTCGACGCCGAGTCGCAGGAGTCGCTGGCGGGCCTGCTCGACACGCTGCACTCGGAGCTCGGGGTGACGATCGTCTACGTGTCGCACGAGTTCGGCGCGGTGGAGCGCTTCGTCCAGCGGCTGGTGCTCGTCCGCCGGACGATCGTCTTCGACGGCTCGCCCGGCGACCTTCCCGGCGTCTGGCACGACCCCTCGCACGTCCATGCTCGAGAGTGAGTTCATGCGCCTCGCGCTCGGCGCGGGAGCGGTCGTCGGGCTTCTCGCTCCGGCGGTCGGGTTCTTCCTCGTCCAGCGGCGCCAGTCGCTCGTCGGCGACGGCATCGGGCACGTCGCCTTCGCGGGGGTGGCGGCGGGGATCCTCCTGGACGTCGCCCCGGTGCTGGCGGCGCTCGTCGCCGCGGTCCTCGGCGGGATCGCGATCGAGGTGCTCCGGTCGCGCGGCGGTGCCGCGGCCGACCAGGCGCTCGCTCTCGTCTTCTACACGGGGATCGCGCTCGGCGTCGTGCTCGTCTCGGCCGCCGGCGCGCTGAACGTGGACCTCTTCCAGTACCTGTTCGGGTCGATCCTCACCGTCACGCGGACCGACCTCGCGGTCATCGGGGCGCTCGGCGCCGTCGGGATCGCGACGGTCGGGCTGCTCTACCGGCCGCTCGCGGGGATCGCGATCGACGAGGAGGGCGCCCGCGTCGCCGGCGTCCCGATCGGCGCGCTCAACATCGCCACCGCCGCTCTCGCCGCGGTCACCGTCGCGCTCGCGATGCGCGTCGTCGGGATCCTGCTCGTCGCCGCGCTGATGGTGCTCCCGGTGAGCGCCGCCAGCCGGATCGCCTGGAGCATGCGCTCGGCCTTCCTGCTCTCGATGGCGGTAGGGCTCGGCTCCGCCCTGCTCGGCCTGACCATCTCCTACTACGCCGACCTCCCGCCTGGAGGCACCATCGTCCTCGTCGCCGCCGCGACGTTCGGCGTCTGCGCGTCGGCGCGTGCGCTCTCAGGCCGCGACTAGGACGGCGTCGGCGCCGGCCTCGTGGCAGTCGCGGCAGCGCGCCTCGTACTGCTCCTCGGCGCCGACGACGACCGTCTCGCCCGAGTACGGGGCGGGCTCCCCGCCGACCAGGCGCTGCGTCGTCGTCGCCGGCCCGCCACAGCGGTGGCACACGGCCTGGAGCTTGTCCACGAACTCCGCGTGCGCCAGGAGCTCCGGCATGGGGCCGAACGGAAGCCGGCGGAAGTCCCGGTCGAGCCCGGCTGCGACGACCCGCGCACCGCGGTCTGCGAGACGGAGCGCCGCCTGGATGATCGCCGGCTCGAAGAACTGGACCTCGTCCACGCCGATCACCTCGTGACCGGCCGAGCGCTCGACCAGCTCGCCGACAGACCCGACCGCGACCGCGCGCATCCGGACGCCCGCGTGGCTCACCACGTCGGCCGCGTCGTAGCGGTCGTCGATCCGCGGCTTGAAGATGACGATGCGCTGGCCCGCGATCTCGGCCCGGCGCAGGCGGCGGATCATCTCCTCGCTCTTCCCGCTGAACATCGGGCCGCAGATGACCTCGAGCCAGCCTCCTCGCTGCGGGGGGATCCGGATCACGCGGCGATCCTAGAGGGGGTGTCGGCGGGCATCCCGGAGGTCGGAGAAGGGCGCTCCAACCTTGCTACACTCTCGCGCGCGCGGCGGCGTAGCTCAGTTGGTTAGAGCAGCGGAATCATAATCCGCGTGTCGCAGGTTCGAGTCCTGCCGCCGCTACTCGAACGCCCTCTCGTCCCACCCACAAGAGAATCGAAGAATGGCAACCGGAGTCCGAGTCGCGATCACGCTCGCCTGCACCGAGTGCAAGCGGCGCAACTACCAGACGCAGAAGTCGAAGCGGAACTCGCCCGACCGCGTCGAGTTCAGGAAGTACTGCCGCTGGTGTGGCGGGCACACGCTGCACCGGGAGACCAGGTAGGACAGCATGGCGCGCGAGACCCGGAAGCAGCGCCGCGCGGCCCGCGCGGCCGCAGGCGGCACCGGCTCGGGCCGGGCGGCGGCGGCCGCCCACGTCCGCCCCGCGCAGCAGCCCGTCAAGCAGCAGACCGGGCGCAAGGCCGACCGGGAGCGCGGCCAGTTCGTCCGCGAGTCGTACGCCGAGCTGAAGAAGGTCGACTGGCCCTCGCGCCGGCAGACGTTCCAGGGCGTCGTGGTCGTGCTCATCGCGTGCGCGATCGTGAGCGCCTACCTCTGGGGCCTCGACCAGGTCATCCGTCCGTTCGTCGACCGGGTCCTTCTCTAGGAGCTTCCATGTTTCTCTGGTACGTCATCAACACCTACTCCGGGCACGAGAACAAGGTGAAGACCAACCTCGAGCACCGCATCGTCTCCATGAACCAGCAGGGAGCGTTCCGCCGCGTCGTCGTCCCCACCGAGCAGGTGATCGAGACGAAGGAGGGCCAGAAGGTCCAGACCGAGAAGCGGGTGCTCCCGGGCTACGTCCTCGTGAACATGAACCTCTCGGACGAGGCGTGGACGGTGGTCAAGGGGACCCCCGGCGTGACCGGGTTCGTGGGCGCCGGGACGAAGCCCGTGCCGCTCTCCCAGGGTGAGGTTGACCGGATCCTCCACCACGGCGCGCCGGTCGGTGGCGCCGCGCCGAAGGCGCAGGTCGAGTTCTCGCTCGGCGAGTCAGTGAAGGTGACCTCCGGCCCGCTCTCCGACTTCGACGGCGAGATCGTCGACGTCAACCCCGATCAGCAGAAGCTCAAGGTGCTCGTGGACATCTTCGAGCGCCAGGTGCCGGTCGAGCTCGGCTTCGACCAGGTGAAGAAGATCGACTGAAAGGAGCGATGGTGCCGGACGTCAGTCTGGCACCACCACCGTTTCCATGGCGAAGAAGGTTCTGACCATCATCAAGCTCCAGATCCCGGGCGGGCAGGCCAACCCGGCGCCGCCCGTGGGCCCCGCGCTGGGCCAGCACGGCGTGAACATCATGGAGTTCTGCAAGGCCTACAACGCACAGACGGCGCACGAGAACGGCCGCATCATCCCGGTGGAGATCACCGTCTTCGAGGACCGCTCGTTCACGTTCATCACGAAGACGCCACCCGCCGCCGTGCTCATCAAGGAGGCGCTCGGCATCGACACCGGCTCGGGCGAGCCGAACCGGCACAAGGTCGGACGACTCACCCAGGCGCAGCTCCGCTCGATCGCCGAGACGAAGATGCCGGACCTGAACGCGCGCGACGTCGACGAGGCGATGAAGGTCATCGCCGGCACGGCGCGCAGCATGGGGGTGGAGACCGAGTGACTCCCGCGTCGAGCGCTGGGACCGTCCTCGCGAGCGGCCGCTTCAGGGGCTCTCGCGTGCTCTGGTCTGCTCCTGCGGGCCCGAGCTCTGCGGACGAGATGGGGGTGGACACCGAGTGAGCCAGCACGGGAAACGCTACAAGGCCGCGCGCGAGAGCATCGATCGCGAGCTGGCGTACTCGCCGCTCGCCGCGCTCCGCGTGCTCAAGGAGGCACCGGCCGCGAAGTTCGACGAGACCGTCGAGGCGCACTTCCGCCTCGGGCTCAACGTCCGGCACGCGGACGAGCAGCTCCGCGGGACGATCATGCTCCCGCACGGGATCGGCAAGGACGTCCGCGTGGCCGTCTTCGCCGAGGGCGAGAAGGCGCGCGAGGCCGAGGAGGCCGGCGCCGACGTCGTCGGCTCTGCCGACCTGGCCTCGAAGATCGAGGGTGGGTTCCTCGACTTCGACGTCGCGATCGCGACGCCGGACCAGATGAGCGTCGTCGGCAAGCTCGGACGCGTGCTCGGCCCGCGCGGTCTCATGCCGAACCCCAAGACGGGCACCGTGACCATGGACGTGGGCAAGGCTGTCTCGGACGCGAAGGCGGGCAAGCTCGAGTACCGGACCGACCGCGGCGGGAACGTGCACGTCCCGATCGGGAAGCGCAGCTTCGACGAGCGCGCGCTGCTCGAGAACTACGCGGCCCTCGTGGAGGAGATCGTCCGCGCGAAGCCCGCGGCCGCGAAGGGGCGCTACATCAGGCAGATCACGCTCACGACGACGATGGGCCCGGGCATCCACGTCGACTCGACGATCACCCGGGACATCGCCGACGAGCTGGAGGCGGCTACAGTACCGGCCTAGCCAAGAGCGAATCCCGCCGAAGACCGTCGGCAGCTCTCGCGAGCAGAGGTCCGACCGAGGCAGGTTCCGTCAGCGCGCATGCGCCCGACCGAGCCCGCCTCCGCGCGGGCTTCGACGTTCAGGAGGACATGACGTGCTGAAAACGGACAAGGAACGGATCGTCGCCGAGCTCGTCGACGACCTCGGCTCCGCCGAGACGCTCATCGTCGCCGACTACCGCGGGCTGACCAACAAGCAGCTCGAGGCGCTGCGCGACCAGCTCATCCCCCTCGGGGCACGGTTCCGCATCGTGAAGAACACGCTGACCCGCCGCGCGGCGGAGGAGGCGGGCGCCGAGGCGCTGCTCGTGATGCTCGAGGGGCCGACCGCGATCGCCTTCATCGAGTCGTCCGGCGATCCCGCCGCGGTCGCGAAAGCGCTCGCAGCGACGGCGAAGGAGTCCAACGTGCTCGTCCTTCGCGGCGGCATCCTCGAGGGCAAGCAGCTCACGGCCGCGGAGATCGAGCAGCTCGCCACGCTGCCGCCGGCAGACGTCCTCCGGGGCCAGCTCGTGGGTGCGATCGTCGCCCCGCTCCACGCGCTCCTCGGCCTCGTCTCGGCGCCGCTCCGCGACCTGCACGGGCTCGTCGCGGCCAGGATCGAGCAGCTCGAGGCGCAGGGCGAGGTCGTTGCCGAAGCAGCCGCCGTGACGGAGCCGGCGGCGTCGGCGGAGACGCCGGAAGCGGACGAAGAGACTCGTGAAGAGGAATCTGACCCGGCCGAGGCTGCGCCAGCAGACTCGGCCATGAAGGAGGAGTAATGGCAACCGACGTTCAGGGCGTGCTCGACACGCTCGGCAAGATGACCGTGCTCGAGCTCGTCGAGCTCAAGAAGGCGATCGAGGAGGAGTGGGGCGTCACCGCCGCCGCTCCGGTCGCGGTCGCCGCGGCCCCGGCCGCGGGGGGCGGCGACGGCGCCGCCGCGGAGGAGGAGAAGGACTCCTTCGACATCGTCATCACCGCCGCGGGCGACAAGAAGATCCAGGTGATCAAGGTCGTCCGCTCGGTCACGACGCTCGGCCTGAAGGAGGCGAAGGACCTCGTGGACGGCGCTCCCGGCACGGTGCGCGAGGGCGTTGCCAAGGACGAGGCCGA
>CAZMUG010000074.1:7863-12298 GCA_964569165.1 uncultured Gaiellales bacterium | reverse complement strand
CGACAGGATGTCGCGTCCGAGGAAGCTCCTCATCTCGTTCTCTCCTTTCCGTCGGAGCCGCTCGCACGACTCCCGTGAACAGGACGGCGACGCGCTCGTCGTCGCCGACGTCTCCCGTCGCCCGCAGGGCGAGCAGGCCGGCGAGGCCCGACGAGCCCGTGTGGTCGACGTCGCTTCCCGTCGCCTCGCGTGCGAGGGCGTTCGCGGCCTCGAGCGCGGCCTCGTCCACGACGAGCGCCTCGCCCCCGGTCGCGAGCATCCCCTCGACCACCGCGAGCCAGTCGTACGTCTCGTCGTCGAGGATCCCGTGGGCGACCGAGCGCGGCTCGGCCTCCCACGGCCACATGAAGGCCGAGCGGTGGTGGGAGGCGAAGCGCAGCGCCTCCGCCCGGTCCCTGGCGCGCCGCAGCTCGAGAAAGGCGCGCCGGAGCGGCCACGCGCCCTCGGTCTGAACCGTGTCGACCCGCGGCAGCGTGGCGAGAGCACCCAGCGTCACCCCCTCGCGGAGCGCGTGGACGCACGCGCTCGCGAGCGCGCCGCCGCCGACCTGCACGACGAGGCGGTCGAGCGGGACGCGCGCCGAGACGAGCTCCCAGCCCAGCGTCTGCCCGCCCTCGACCGAGAGCCCGTTCAGGTTGCCCTGACAGGTGAACGGGACGGCGCCTTCGTCGAGCGCCTGCAGCAGCCGCCGGTACGCCGGGTCCCCGGGCAGCCCGTCGCGCGGGCAGGTGGTCACGAGCGCCTCGAGCGCCTCGAGCTGGTCGAGCACGACGGGGTCCGCGTCCGGCGGGACGAACACCTCGAGCGCGCGCCCGCCCGCGCGGGCCAGGACCGCCGCCGCGAGCGCCGCGTTCCCGCAGCTCGCGATCGCGAGCAGATGTCGCGCCTCCGGGCCCGCCAGGCCGGCGAGCTCCGCGACCTCGAGCCAGAGGAGCACCCCGAAGAGGTGGCGTGCCTTGTGCGAGCCGGCGACGTTGCCCGTCTCGTCCTTGACCCACACGCCACCCCGCGCCGAGAAGCCGAGCGCGTCGCTCAGGGCGTCGCTGCGGAAGAAGGGCGTCGTGACGAACCCGCGGCCGTCCACGGCGGCGACCCTCTCGTCGAGATCCTGCACGAGCGCCGCGAACGCCGCGTCCGAGACACCGTGGGCTCGGGCGACGTGGTAGGCGTGCGAGAGCTCTCGGAAGCGGACGTACGGGTTGGGCTCGGCGTCCGCCGGGAAGGCGACCCCGGAGAGGTCGAGCTCGCGGCGCAGGACGTGGTCCACGTCGTCGCCGGAGACCGCGCTCGGGCAGCGAAACGGAAACGGCTCGTCGGCTCGCGGCGATGCACCGCAGCCGGCGCAGACGAGGCGGGACGGGATCTCCGTCACAGCGACTCCAGGACTCCCGTCCGCGCGTTGACGTCGTCGATCAGGTCGTCCCAGAGGGGCACGACCTCGCGGATGCCCTCCCAGAACGCGGGATCGCGGCGCGCGACGAAGTCCTCGACCGTGACCCCCTGCTGCTCGACCCAGGTGTAGTAGCCCAGGTTGAAGACCCGCTCCCGGTCGCGGTGCCCGAGCTCGGAGAAGTGGTCGGTCGCGCAGCCGAGCAGGTGCTCGCCGTAGGCCTCCGCCGCCTCGACCTCGCCGAAGCCCTCGGGGAAGTAGCGGCCGAGCGCGAGCTCGCGCTCGCTCTCGTACAGCGCCGCGCCGTCCGTCGCGACCGTGACCACGACGTCACTGGGGCCGAGGCCGAAGTACTTGGCCGTCTTGATCGCCCCGAGGACGTTGCAGATCGACGAGAGGCCGAGGGAGGGCAGCCCTTCGAGCATCCAGTCGGCCACGCCGCGCCTGCGCAGGTGGCTCCTCCCCGCCTCGGTGCCGAACAGGACGCCGAGCCGGTCGGTCGCGCGGTCGGACACGGCGAGCGCAACGTCGGTCGCCAGCACGTTGTGGATGAGCGGGACGTGCTTGTCCCCGATCCCCTGGATGTTGTGCTCGCCGAAGCCCGCGTACAGGAGCGTCGGGCACTCGAGGGCCTCGCACGCCACCGTCAGCGACCCGAACCGCTCCTTGAGGTAGTCGCCGGCGGCGATGGTGCCGGCCGAGCCGGTCGCCGAGACGAAGGCGCGCAGCGCGAGCTCCGGCTCCCGCTCGCGCAGCGACTCGAAGACGCGCTCGAGCGCGGCGCCCGTCGCGAGGTAGTGCACGAGGTAGTTCCCG
The DNA here is from genome assembly GCA_964569165.1 of uncultured Gaiellales bacterium. GTDB lineage: Bacteria > Actinomycetota > Thermoleophilia > Gaiellales > Gaiellaceae > GMQP-bins7. Next base: position 10,092 of record CAZMUG010000074.1, on the reverse strand, counting down.
AGCTCCGAGAACTGGTTGAGGACGACGTTGTCGGGATCCTGCGCGAGCACCTTGCACTCGTCGTAGATCTCCCTCACGTTCGACTCGGTGCCCGGCGTGCGCACGATGTCGCCGGGCTCGACCACCCACCGCGCGAGCCAGTCGAAGCGCTCGCGGCTCATCCCCTCCGGGAGGACCGCCACTCCGCGGCAACCCAGGAGGCGCGAGATGGCGACCCCGCCCCGGCAGTAGTTGCCGGTGGAGGGCCACACGGCCCGGTGCCGGCTCGGGTCGAACGCGCCGGTGACGAGGCGAGGAGCGAGGCAGCCGTACGCGGCGAGGACCTTGTGGGCCCCGATCAGCGGGAAGCGGTCGCCGAGCGCGACCACGATCCTCGCATCGACTCCCGTGAGCTCCCGTGGGAGCACGAGGTGCTCGGGAACGTCCACCTGCGCCATGCGGTCGGCGCCGTTGTGCCAGTGGACGCGGAAGAGATTGAGCGGGTCGGGATCGTCCGGCCCGACCGCACCGAGCCGGTCACGCACGGCCGCGGGCACGAGGCCGGGGCTCGCGAGCTGCCCCAACGTCGGGAGCAGGACCCGCGCCTCCCGGAGCCGCTCGACGGTTCGCTCGAGGGCCGAGGAGTCTACGACCTCGCCTCCGTGGCCGAGCAGGTTCGCGGGCACGACGCCTCCTTGGTAGGCCTTTCCGTTGACCCTAGGCCGGGGGCGTCGAGGCGTCGTCGGGGCTTCGTCGCAACCCGTATCGGGGTATCCCCGTAGTGGGGATCCGGCCCCTGCCACGGCCCCGGCGGGTGGAGCAGACGTATCCTCGCCCCGTGGCGTACGTGCCCGCGGAGAGCCGCTACGAGTCCATGCCCTACCGCCGGTCCGGGCGGAGCGGGCTGAAGCTGTCGGCGATCTCGCTCGGGCTCTGGTGGAACTTCGGCGGTGACCGGCCGCTCGAGACGAGCCGGGCGATCGTGCGCCGCGCGTTCGACCTCGGGATCACGCACTTCGACCTCGCGAACAACTACGGGCCGCCGTACGGGTCCGCGGAGGAGACCTTCGGGCAGCTCCTGGAGCAGGACCTCCGCCCCTTCCGCGACGAGCTCGTGATCTCCACGAAGGCGGGCTACGACATGTGGCCGGGGCCGTACGGCGAGTGGGGCTCGCGCAAGTACCTGCTCGCGAGCCTCGACCAGAGCCTCCGCCGCCTCGGCCTCGAGTACGTCGACGTCTTCTACTCGCACCGGTTCGACCCCGAGACGCCGCTCGAGGAGACGATGGGGGCGCTCGACACCGCGGTGCGCCGGGGGAAGGCGCTGTACGCGGGGATCTCCTCCTACCCCGCCGCGGAGACCCGGACGGCGCACGCGATCCTGAGCGAGCTCGGGACCCCGCTCCTCATCCACCAGCCCTCGTACTCGCTCCTGAACCGCTGGATCGAGCCGGAGCTGCTGGACGCGCTGGGCGAGCTCGGCGTCGGCTGCATCGCCTTCTCCCCGCTGGCCCAGGGGATGCTGACGGACAAGTACCTGGCGGGCCTGCCGGAGGGGTCGCGGGCGACGTGGCCGAGCTCGCTCTCGCCGGACCTCCTCACGGACGAGGCGCTCGCCAAGATCCGCGCGCTGAACGAGATCGCCGCCGGGCGCGGGCAGAGCCTGGCCCAGCTCGCGCTCGCCTGGGTGCTCCGAGACAGGCGCGTGACCTCCGCGCTGATCGGAGCGTCGAGCGTCGCGCAGCTGGAGGAGAACGTCGCCGCGCTCGACAACCTCGAGCTCTCGGCCGACGAGCTCGCCGAGATCGACCGCTACGCGACGGACGCCGGCATCAACATCTGGGCATGAGGATCCTGCTCGCCTACGACGGCTCGGACGGGGCGAAGCGGGCGCTCGACGCCGTCCTCGCGCTCGCCCCCGGCTCGGCCCGGGTCACCGTGGTCGGCGTCGCGGAGGGCATCCCGCTGTTCGGCCATGCGGGCACGCTTCCGTCCCCCGAGCAGGAGGCAGAGCGCGACCGGACGCTCGACGAAGCCCGGGAGGCGCTCGCCGCGCAGGGGCTCACGGTCGGCCTGGAGACGCGCGCCGGCGATCCTGCGACGGCGATCCTCGACGTGGCCGAGAAGGACGGCTGTGACCTGATCGTCCTGGGCACGCGAGGGCTCGGGACGGCCGAGCGGTGGCTCGTCGGCTCGGTGAGCGACAAGGTGCTCCACCACGCCCACTGCAGCGTGCTCGTCGCCAGGTAG
>CAZMUG010000074.1:4131-7763 GCA_964569165.1 uncultured Gaiellales bacterium | reverse complement strand
GTCCAGCCGGTCTGGTGGCTCGCACCGAGCCCGCGCCCGGTGTCCCCGTCGAAGTACTCGAAGAAGAGGAGGTTCCCGCTCCAGCGCGGGTCGGTCCGGAAGCGCTCGTCGTCGCCGAACACCGGTCGCCGCCCGTCCGGCCCGGGGAGAAAGGTCGAGACGAGCCGCCGGGAGAGGTCCCCGGCCACCTCCCCGAGACTCCGCTCCTGCCCCGACCCCGCGGGGTACTCGACCGTGAAGTCGTCGCCGAGGAACTCGTGATAGCGCTGGAGCGCCTCCACGAAGAGCCAGTTGATCGGGAACCAGACGGGGCCGCGCCAGTTCGAGTTGCCGCCGTAGAGGTACGACCGCGACTCGCCCGGCTCGTAGTCGACCGTGAAGACCTCGCCGCCGCTCGTGACCGAGAACGGCCGGTCGCGATGTACCTTCGAGATCGAGCGGACCCCGGTCGGCCCGAGCATGCGCTCCTCGCCGAGCACCTGGGAGAGGATGCGGCGCAGACGGTCCGGGTGCACCATCGCGAGCAGCCGCAGGTCGTCCTGCTCGCGCGTGACGACGAAGCCGAGCCCTGACTGACCGTCGCCGACGAGGCCGCGCCGCTCCATGTACGAGGCGAACCGCTTCCGGAAGCGCTGCTGCTGCAGCGCGGCCCGCGCCGGGGCGACCGCGGTCGCGAGCACCGGCATGAGGCCGACGAGCGAGTGGACGCGGATCGGCGTCTGCGAGCCGTCCGGCCCGTGCAGCTGGTCGTAGAAGAACCCGTCCTCCTCGTCCCAGAGACCGCTCCCCCCGACCGCCTGGCTGATCGCGGCGAAGTGCTCGAGGAACTTCGCAGCCACGTCGTCGTAGGCCTCGTCGTGCGTCGTGAGCACGAGGGCGATCCGGAGCATCGTCAGCGAGTAGAGCGCCATCCACGCCGTGCCGTCCGTCTGGTCGAGCCGCCAGCCCGGCGGCAGGTGCGAGCGGTCGATCGCGCTGATGTTGTCGAGCCCGAGGAACCCGCCCTCGAAGACGTTGTTGCCCTCCGGGTCGACCCGGTTCACCCACCAGGTGAAGTTGACGAGCAGCTTCTGGAAGACGCGCTCGAGGAACGTGAAGTCCGTGCCGCCGTCGATCTCGAAGACACGGAGCGCCGCGAGCGCGTGCACGGGCGGGTTCACGTCGTCGAACGACCACTCGTACGCGGGCAGCGCGCCGTTCGGGTGCATGAACCACTCCCGGCAGAGCAGGATCAGCTGGTACTTCGCGAACGCCGCGTCGACGTGCGCGAGCACGACCGTGTGGAAGGCGAGGTCCCAGGCCGCGAACCACGCGTACTCCCACGTGACCGGCATGGACAGGATGTCCCTGGAGTCGAAGTGCCGCCAGCCCGCATTCCTCCCCGTGAGGCGCGACGCGGGGGGCGCGGGCTCGCCCGGGTCGCCGTCGAGCCAGCGCCGGACGTCGTAGGAGTAGAACTGCTTCGACCAGATCATCCCCGCGAGGGCCTGCCGCAGGACCTGCGCCTCCTCGGGCGTCGCAGCGGACGGGGTCAGCTCCGCGTAGTACTCGTCCGCCTCGCGCTCACGGGCCGCGAGCGTCGCGTCGAACGGCTTGCCCGCCCACTCGCGGTCGGCGGCGTCCTCGGCGGAGCGGAGCCGGAGCCGGAGCTCGACCCGCTCCCCGGCGGGCACCTCGAACGCGTACCACCAGGCCGCCTTCGTCCCCGTGCCGGCGGGATTCACGGTCGCGGCCCCCTGCATGACGTGGTCCGCGATCCCGTCCTTCGGGTACGGCGTCGTCGCCTCGCCGCCGAAGAGGCGCGGGGCGTTCGTCTCGTTCTCGCACAGGAGGGGGACGGGCTCGATGCCGCCGACTCGCGTCGCCGCGAGGTGGTACGTGCCGAGGCGCGCGTCGACGGCGACGAGCTCTCCGCTCTCGAGGCGGATCTCGGGCCGCTCGCCCCCGTCCCCCCACGACCAGGTGTTGCGGAACCAGAGCGTCGGCAGGACGTGGATCGTGTCGGCCTCGGGGCCGGCGTTCTCGACGGCGACCCGGAGGAGGACGTCGGTCGGGGACGCCTTCGCGTACGTCGCCTCGATCGCCCAGTACCGGTCCTCGTCGAAGATCCCCGTGTCGAGGAGCTCGTACTCGGGGACTTCGCGGCCGCGACGCGCGTTCTCCGCGACGAGGTCGTCGTAGGGGAACGCGCCCTGCGGGTAGTGGTAGCGCCAGCGGAGCCAGGAATGGCTCGGCGTCGCGTCCACGTACCACCAGTACTCCTTGGCGTCCTCGCCGTGGTTCCCCTGCGGGTTCGTGAGCCCGAAGATCCGCTCCTTGAGCATCCGGTCGCGCCCGTTCCAGAACGCGAGCGCGAGGCAGAGCCGCTGGTGGAGGTCGCAGACGCCCGCGAGCCCCTCCTCGTTCCAGCGGTACGCGCGCGAGGGCGCGTGGTCGTGCGGGAAGAAGTCCCAGGCGTTCCCGTCCGGGCTGTAGTCCTCCCGCACGGTGCCCCAGGCGCGCTCGGCGAGGTACGGGCCCCACGCGTACCAGGGGCCGGCGTCGGTCAGCGCCCACTCGGGGTGGCCGACGGTCGCCATCCGCTCGCGCTCGGCGCCCACGTCAGAGGTCGCCGAGGTCGAGCGTCGGCGGGAGCGCGCCCTCGAGCTCGAGCAGGCGGCGCTTGAGCGCGAGCCCACCGCCGTAGCCGCCGAGACCGTCGGAGGCGATCACGCGGTGGCACGGGACGAGGATCGGCAGCGGGTTCGTGGCCATGTGGACGCCGACCTCGCGCGCGTCCGCGACGCCGGCGCGAGCACCGAGCTCGCCGTACGTGACCGTGTGGCCGTACGGGGCGAGCTCGCGGAGCGCCGCGAGCACCGTGCGGTGCGTCGCCTCGACGCCGTCCCAGTCGAGCGGGACGTCGAACTCCTCCCGCTCGCCGCGGGCGTACTCCGCTATCTGAGCGGCCGCACGGGCGGCGATCTCCGCGGCGTCGGCGCTGCCGTCCCCGGCCGGGAGCGAGCCGTCTCCGGGGAGCCGCACGCGGCTGACACCGTGCGCGGTGGCCTCGACGCCGAAGGTGCCGATCGGGGTGTCCACGCCGACGCTGTGAGCTCCGCCCGCCACGCCGGCCAGCGTAGTCGAGGCACGAGCAGCCGGCCCCGTCACCCGGGGCGACGGAGCGCTCGACCGCGGGTCGGCGAGCAGCAGCCGGCGGGCCTGGTTGCACGCGGACTGCGAAACGGAGAGACTGCGCGCATGTGTTGTCTCGTCGGCGGCGCGGCGATCATCGGCCCCCGGTTCGCGCTCCTCATCTGGTGGATCTTCGGGAACAAGGTCGAGGCGGCGTTCGACACGTGGATCTGGCCGCTCCTCGGGCTTGCCTTCGCCCCCTGGACGACCCTCGCCTACGTGATCGCCTGGCAGCCGGGCGGCGTCAACGGGAACTGGGAAGCGCTCCTCGTCATCGGCGGGATCGCGCTCGACATCCTCACGTACATGCACCGCTTCGCGGCGAAGGCGGTGCAGCGGTCGCCGGGCTATTAGGCCGCAGCGGAGGGCTGGAAGAGCAGTGAGGCCCTGAAGGGCCTCACTGGGCCTCAGCCCACGCGCTCGGGGTGGCGTACCTGCACGCGGCTCTCGCGGTGGCG
>CAZMUG010000074.1:2627-4031 GCA_964569165.1 uncultured Gaiellales bacterium | reverse complement strand
GGCCTCAGCCCACGCGCTCGGGGTGGCGTACCTGCACGCGGCTCTCGCGGTGGCGGATCGCCTCCCAGGCCACGACGGCCGCGCAGGTTGCGCCGACGAGGCCCAGCGCGATCAGAGCCGGCGTCGTGACGGCGGCCGGAACGAGCGCGAGGAGCACGAGCGCACCGTACGTCCGTCGCCGAAAGATGCGGCCGGTGCTGCGATAGAGAAACGCGACGTGCGCGAGCAGGTACAACGCCGCGCCCCCGCACAGGGCGGCCGCGGGGACGAGATCGAGTGGCTCGCCCGTCTCCCCGACCGTCGTCTTGAGACCCAGCGCGAAGAGCACGATGCCGGCAACCATCGGCAGGTGGAGGTAGCTGTAGGCGTGCAGGGCGAGGCGGTGGAGCTCCAGTCCCGATGCCTGCATGAGCCGCCGTCGGGCGAAGATCGCGGCGACGTCGAAGTAGAGCCACCAGAGCGCCGAGACGACGACGATCCCGAGGATCGCAGCGGCGATGACGCCCGGATCGAGCTCCAGCCCCGCGCCGAGGCCGATTGCGATCATCGACTCGCCGAGCGCGATCAGCACGATCAGCCCGTAGCGCTCCGCGAAGTGCTCGGGTGCGACACGCCAGCCGCGCCCCACGCCGAGCACGGTCGGGCCGAGATAGTCGGTCCCGAGCGCGACGAGCCAGACGAGGACGCGAGCGTGCCCCTCGAGCGCGCCGGCGACCAGGATCAGGGATGCGCCGAGCATCGCGGTCGGGGCGAACCGGGCGAGCGCTCCCAGCCGCTCGGGGTCGTCGCGAACGACGATCGCGGACAGGAGCAGGTGGAGCAGGCGGACGAGGAAGTAGGCGAGGCCGAACAGCAGCGCGTCGTCTCCGAAGGCGCCGGGCACGGCGAGAGCAACACCGAACATGGCGCCCATCGCCGCGAGCATGGCCAACCGAACGCCGCCCTCGTCGACGTCCATCGCGCTCGTCAGCCACGAATACACGGCCCATCCCCACCAGAGCGCTGCGAGAATCAGCATCCCACGGCCGACGCCGCCCCAGGTCTGGTCGCCGGCCAGGAAGACCGTCACCTGGGTCATGGCGAAGACGAACGTCAGGTCGAAGAACAGCTCGAGCGGCGTGACCTGATGCTCGGACTCAGGAGCGTGCTCGTCTACGGGGCCCGACACGGGCCGACCTTAGCCCAGGGGCGTCGCGTGACCTGCCGCGCGCTGATGCAGACCTCGTGCCCGAGCGGGCCCGACAGCGGCCGGCAGTTCACGGCCGCCCGTTCGGCCAAGCCGCGGATCTAGCTCCGACTCGCTGGGCCTACGAGCCGCGGGCACGGGACCCTGGGGATCCCGCCCGCTTCCGGGTCGGCGTGGCTCGCGAGCGCCAGTGTGATGCCCCACGACGCCAGGAGAGG
>CAZMUG010000074.1:0-2617 GCA_964569165.1 uncultured Gaiellales bacterium | reverse complement strand
AGCAGTGAGGCCCTGAAGGGCCTGGCCAGGGAGAGCTGAGGAGCAGTGAGGCCCTGAAGGGCCTCACCAAGCCTCACCAGTAGCGGGGGCGGGATTTGAACCCGCGACCTCCGGGTTATGAGCCCGGCGAGCTACCAGACTGCTCCACCCCGCGTCGCAGGCCGCAGTATAGCGCTCCCGCGCGAGAATGAGCCCGTGCGCCTGGGCGTCGAAGCCGCGATCGTGGACGGAGCCGTGGTTCCGGGCGACGTCGAGATCGCCGACGGCCTGATCGCGCGAGTCGGCCTCGCGGCGCCCGGCGGGCGTGGGATCGCGATCCCCGGCCTCGTCGACCTCCAGGTCAACGGCGTCGCGGGCGCAGACCTGCTCACCGCGGACGAGGAGGGGTATCGGCGCGCCGGCGAGGCCCTGCTCGCGGGCGGCGTCACCGCGTACCTGCCGACGTTCGTCACCGCGCCGGAGGACACCCTCGTACGGGCGCTGCGCGGCCTCCCCGCCGGCACGGACGGCCCCCGCATCCTCGGCGCGCACGTCGAGGGCCCGTTCATCTCGCCGGAGCGCCTGGGCATGCACCCGGCCGCCCATCGCCGGGACCCCGACCCAGCCCTTCTCGCACGACTCCTCGACGCGGGCCCCGTGCGCCTCGTCACGCTCGCGCCCGAGCTCCCCGGCGCCCGGGACCTGGTCCGGGACCTGGCCCCCCGCGGGATCGTCGTGTCGCTCGGACACACCGACGCGACCGCGGAGGAGGCGGGCGCGGCCTTCGACCTCGGCGCCCGCTCGGTCACGCACGTCTTCAACGCGATGCGCCCGCTCCGGCACCGGGACCCGGGCGTCATCGGCGCCGCCCTCGCGCGCGACGACGTGGTCGTGCAGGTGATCCTCGACGGCGTGCACCTCGCCCCCGAGACGGCGCTCCTCGTCTGGCGGGCGGCGAGAGGGCGCGTCGCCCTGGTGAGCGACTCGACGCCGTTCGCGGGCGGGCGCACGCCCGAGGGCGTGCTCGCGGGAAGCACGCAGCCGCTGATCGGCGCCGTCCGCCGCCTGCACGAGCTCGGGGCGACGCTCGAGGAGGCCGTCGGCGCGGCGACCGACGTGCCGGCGCGGCTCCTCGGGCTCGACACGGTCGGCCGCCTCACGCCGGGCCTGCCTGCGGACGTCGTCGTCCTCGGCGACGCGCTCGAGGTCGAGCGCGTGCTCGTCGGCGGCGTCGACCGCCTTTCCTAACGAACCGGGATCGGCTCGCGCGCCTGCCTGGCGACGTTCTCCAGGATCGCCTCCAGCAGGCGGCCCGAGGAGAGCACGTGCTCACGGGCGAGGACGCGGGCACCCTCCGGGCTGCGCGCGCCGATCGCCTCGCGGATCGCGCGGTGCTGGCGGTCGTTCTTCAGGTACAGCTCGTCGAGGTCGGCGCCGGTCGCCCACACCGGCTTCACGAGGAAGGTCCGGCGCGCCGCCTTCGCCATTCGCTCGATCAACGGCACCTCGGCCGCCGCGTAGATCACGTCGTGGAAGGAGTGGTTCGCGTGCAGCCACTCGCGCGCGACCTCGAGGTCCTGCCGCCCGGCGTGGCTCGCCTCGACGAGGCGCTGCGTGAGCTCGCTGAACGCGCGCTCGGCACGCTCGAGCTCCTCGAGGTCCTCCTCCCCCATCTTCCGCGCCGCTATCTCCGTCGCGAGGCTCTCGAGCTCGGCACGCACCAGGAACGCTTCCCGGATCTCCTCGTGCGAGAGCTCCCGCACGCGAACGCCGCGGTTCGGCTCGAACGTGACGAGCCCGAGCGCCGCGAGCCGGCGCAGCGCCTCCCGCACCGGCGTGCGGCTGACGCCGAACTGCTCGGAGAGGTGCTCCTGCCGGAGGACGCTCCCCGGCGGGATCTCGCCCAGCACGATCGCCTCCTCGAGCGCGAGGGCGATGTCGTCGGCCTTCGTCCCGTCCATCAGTCGCCCTGCTCCAGCAGCTCGTCGTAGGCCGAGAGCGTCAGGAACTCCGCGAAGTCGCCCGAGAGCGTCGTCCGCTCGAAGACCGCGCGCGCCCGGCGGTGGACGTCGTCGTCGGGCAGCTCCGCCACGACCTCGCCGAGCACGCGCTCGACGTCGGCCCGGCTCACGCGGCCGTGCCGGACCCACTGCCACACCTGGGAGCGCGAGATCTCGGCCGTCGCGGCGTCCTCCATGAGGTTGTCGATGGCCGCGGCGCCGACGCCGGAGAGCCAGGCGGCGACGTACCGGATCCCGACGGAGACGTTCGTGCGCAGGCCGGCGTCCGTCACCTCGCCCGGAGTCGCCGCGACCGACAGCAGGTCGGCAGCCTCGACCCGGACGTCCTCGCGCAGCCGCTCGAGCTGGTTGGGGCGGTCACCGAGCACCGCGTCGAACTCGGCCATCGCCACGGGGACCAGGTCCGGATGAGCGACCCAGGTGCCGTCGAACCCGTCCCCGGCCTCGCGCTCCTTGTCCTCGCGGACGCGGGCGAGCGCGACCTCGTTCACCTCCGGGTCGCGGCGGCTGGGGATGAACGCCGCCATCCCGCCGATCGCGTGCGCTCCGCGCCGGTGGCACGTGCGGACGAGCAGCTCGGTGTAGGCGCGCATGAACGGCACCGTCATCGTCACCCG
>CAZMUG010000073.1:0-12320 GCA_964569165.1 uncultured Gaiellales bacterium | reverse complement strand
CCGAGTTCGGGCTCGGCATGCGGCTCGCGCTCGACCAGCAGCAGGCAGCCGCGCGGATCCTCGTCACGGAGGTCGCGCCCGATCTCGCGGGCCCGATCCTCGAGGCCGACCAGACGACGGAGGAGGGGATCGCGGCACAGCGGGCGCGCGTCGCCGAGCTCGAGGAGCGCTGTCGCTCGCTCGGCACCGCGGAGGCCGCGCGGCTGCTCGCCGTCGCCGGGGCGCTCGTGCACAAGACGGTGTGGATCGTCGGCGGCGACGGGTGGGCGTACGACATCGGCTTCGGCGGCCTCGACCACGTGCTCGCCTCCGGCCGGAACGTGAACCTGCTCGTCCTCGACACCGAGGTCTACTCGAACACGGGCGGGCAGGCGTCGAAGTCGACACCGCGCGCCGCCGTCGCGAAGTTCGCGGCGGCAGGGAAGCGCACGAGGAAGAAGGATCTGGGCATGATCGCCTCCGCCTACGGCGACGTGTACGTCGCCCAGATCGCGATGGGCGCCGACAACCCGCAGACCGTGAAGGCCCTCGCGGAGGCGGACGCGTACCCGGGGCCGTCGCTCGTGATCGCCTACAGCCACTGCATCGCCCACGGCATCGAGATGAAGAAGGGGATGGAGCAGCAGAAGCTCGCGGTGGACACCGGCTACTGGCCGCTCTACCGCTACGACCCGCGCCACGCGAGCGCCGGCGAGCATCCCTTCAGGCTCGACTCGCGGCCCCCGAAGCGGCCCGTGTCCGAGTTCATGGCCAGGGAGGCCCGCTTCGCGATGCTCGCCCGGGCCAAGCCGGTCGAGGCCGCGGAGCTCGGCGAGCTCGCGCAGCACGACGTGGACGAGCGCTGGCACGTCTACGAGCAGCTGGCGGAGGTCGAGCACGAGCCCGCCGAGCCGGACGCCGCCGCAGAGGGCGTCGAGCCCGGAGGCGGAGAGGAGGACACGTGAGCCCGGACCTGACGACGACGTACCTCGGCCTTCGGCTGCGCAGCCCGATCGTCGCCTCTGCCTCGCCGCTCACGGGCAAGCTCGAGTCGCTGCTCGAGCTCGAGCGCGCCGGCATCGGCGCAGCCGTGCTCCCGTCCATCTTCGAGGAGCAGGTCGAGCACGACCAGCTCGACGTCCACGAGCTCCTCGAGCATGCGACCCACAGCTTCGGCGAAGCGCTCACGTGGTTCCCGGAGCTCGAGGAGTACGCGACCGGGCCGGACCGCTACCTCGAGCACCTGGCGAGCGCGAAGCAGGCCCTGGGCGTGCCCGTGATCGCGAGCCTGAACGGCGTGTCCCCGGGCGGCTGGCTGCGGTACGCGAGGCTCTGCGAAGAGGCGGGAGCCGATGCGCTCGAGCTCAACGTCTACGCCGTGGAGACGGACGTCGGCCTCTCCGCGGCCGCCGTCGAGGAGCGGACCGCGGGTCTCGTCCGCGAGGTGCGCTCGGCGGTCTCGATCCCCCTCGCCGTGAAGGTGGGGCCGTTCTACTCCGCGCTCGCGCACATGGCCGCGCAGCTCAGGGACGCCGGCGCCGACGGGCTCGTCCTCTTCAACCGCTTCCTCCAGCCGGACATCGACCTCGACACGCTCGAGATCACGCCCTGGCTCTCGCTGTCGACGCCGTCCGAGCTCCGGCTGCCGCTCCGCTGGATCGCGATCCTGTACGGCCGCGTCGAGGTGAGCCTCGCCGGGACGAGCGGGGTGCACGACTGGCAGGGGGCGCTCAAGCTGCTCCTCGCGGGAGCCGACGTCGCGATGGTCGCCTCGGCGGCGCTCGCGCACGGCCCCGGCGTCGTCGCCGGGATGCTCGACGGCCTGCGGGAGTGGATGGTCGAGCGCGAGTACACCTCGGTCGAGCAGCTCAAGGGCAGCATGAGCCAGATCGCGTGCCCCGACCCCGCCGCGTTCGAGCGCGGGAACTACATGAAGGCGCTCGTGTCGTACGCGCCGGGCACGCGCCGGTAGACCGGAAGAGCCCCATCGGCACGGTCGTTAGAATCGAGTTGCCGTGTCTGCACTCGCTGCGACCTCCCGGCGCCTGCCTCGCGGCTGGGCCCACCTGGCTTTCCAGTTCGTGATCTGGATGGGGTTCTACGTCGCGTACCAGGTGGCTCGGGGCGCAGCGGACCGGGACGTCGCCGAGGCGTTCCGGAACGGCGAGTGGGTCGTCCGCACGGAGCGAGAGCTGGGCGCGCTCTTCGAGCCCGCAGTGCAGCAGGTCGTCGACACCCACTCGATCCTGATCATGCTGACGTCGTACACCTACTGGCTCTCGCAGTTCGCCGTCGTCGGCGCGACGCTCCTCTGGGTCTACTTCCGGTACCACGAGCGGTTCGCCTTCTTCCGCAACTGGCTGATCGCGGCGAACCTCGTCGGCCTCGTCGGCTACGTGCTCATGCCGACCGCACCGCCGCGGATGCTCCCGGAGTGGGGCTTCGTGGACACGCTCGCGCGGTACTCGTCGATCAACCACGACAGCGGCCTCATCTCCTTCGCCGCGAACCCGTACGCGGCGATGCCGAGCCTCCACGCCATGGACGCGCTCATCGTCGGGGTCGTCATGGCGAGCCTCGTGCGCTCGCGCCCGGCGAAGGCGCTCTGGCTCGCCTGGCCTGCGTGGGTCGCGTTCGCCGTCATCTCGACCGGGAACCACTACTGGCTCGACGTCGTCGCGGGCTTCGCGCTCGCGCTGCTCACGGGATACGCGCTCCGCAGGGCCGGATCGCTGCGCCTTCGGCGCGCATGACCGAGCAGAAGCCCGCCGAGCCGCGGGTGAGCCAGCTCGACCGGGTCAAGCAGGAGTACACGGCAGCAGCCCGCGAGATCCTCCAGCGCTCCATGCGGGGTGTCGCGAAGACGAAGCTGACGCCCGACATGCTCACCCTCGCCGGGGTCTCGCTCTGCCTCGCGGGAGCCGTTCTCGTGGGCTTCGAGGAGCGCAACGAGAAGCTCTACTTCTGGCTCGGCGGAGCGCTGTTCGTGATCGGCTCGGTCGCGGACATCCTCGACGGGGCGCTCGCGCGTGCCGCGAGCAAGGGAACCGTCTTCGGCGCCTTCCTCGACTCGACCTTCGACCGCCTCGGCGAGGCCGCCATGCTCACGGCCATCGGGCTCGTCTTCATGCGCGACGGGAACGAGATCGCGCTCATCGCGACCTTCGCGGCCGTGATCGGCTCGTTCCTCGTGAGCTACACGCGAGCGAAGGCCGAAGCGCTCGGCCTCCGTGGCGACGTCGGCTTCGGCTCCCGCGTCGAGCGCGTCGTCCTCGTCTCGGTCGGCCTCGGGCTCGCGCCCTGGGGCCTTCTGCAGTGGCCGATCTACGTCCTGGCGGCGATGGCGTGGATCACCGTCGTACAGCGGATGCTCTTCGTGCGGCGGCAGCTGCGCGAGCTGGCCGAAGCCTGACTTGCCTCGCGTTCCGGCGCGCGTAAACCTTGTCGGGTGGACATGGAGATCGTCGGTCGCGAGGACGAGCTCACCCTGCTCGACGCGTGGCTCGACGAGCCGTCGGCGCCGGCCCTCGTGCTCGATGGCGACCCGGGGATCGGGAAGACGACGCTCTGGCGGGAAGCCGTACGCCGCGCCTCGGGGCTCGGCTTCCGGGTTCTCACGACAGTGGCGACCGAGGCCGAGGCACGCCTCTCGTATGCGGGGCTAGGAGACCTCCTCGGGCCCACCGCAAGCGACGTGCTCGGCGAGCTCCCGCCGCCCCAGCGGCTCGCCCTCGAGGTCGCGCTCCTGCTTCGCGAGCCGGAAGAGAAGCCGCCGGACGAGCGCGCCGTCGCCGTCGCGACGCTGGCTGCGTTGAAGAAGACCGGGACCGTCACGCTCGTGGCCGTTGACGACGCCCACTGGCTCGATCGATCGTCGGCGGACGTGCTCTCGTTCTCGTTTCGGCGCGTTGCCGCGGAGGAGGGCGTCCGGCTACTGCTCACCCGACGGACCGACATGGAGAGCGGCCTCGTCGCGCCTCCGGAGGCGGAGCGCCTTCACGTCGAAGCGCTGAGCGTCGGTGCGATCCACCGGATCGTGACCCGGGAGCTCGGGTCCTCTCTGCCGCGCCCACGGCTCATGCGCGTCCATACCGCCTCGGGCGGCAACCCGCTCTATGCCGTGGAGCTCGCTCGGACGGAGCTCGCAGACGAGCGGCGCTCGCCGCCGGAACGTCCACCGACGCTCGTCGAGCTCGCGCGGCAGCGCCTGTTGGCTCTGCCGTACGAGACGCGAGCTGCGCTTCTGCTCGTCGCGGCCGAGCCCGAGCCGAGCGTGTCCGTGCTGTCCGAGGCACTCGACGCCGACGTGCTCGACGTGCTCGCGCCGGCGTTCGACGTGGGACTGGTCTCGCTCGACGGCCGGCAGATCCGGTTCTCGCATCCAGTGCTCGCGTCCGCGATCCGAACGGAGGCTCCGGAGCACGTCCTTCGGGATGCCCACGCTCGCCTCGCGGCAGCCGCCACGTCGATCGACGGCCGCGGCCTGCATCTCGCGCTGGCGACGGTCGAGCCGGACGCGGACGTGTCGGCCGCGGGGGTGCAAGCGGCGGCCGCGGTGCGGGCGCGCGGCGCGCGCGCCGGCGCCGCCCAGCTCTTCCGACGCGCCGCCGAGCTCACTCCCGAGACCGACGCGACCGACCGCGGCCGACGGCTCATCGTTGCGGCGGACTGCTACTTCGAGGCGGGCGACGCCCAGCAAGCGCACCTGCTCCTCGACGAGGCGGCGGCGCTGCCCGGCGCCGCGCGACCCGAGGCGCTCTGGAGGCTGGGCCGGATCTTCGACGAGACCGAGGGGTTCGTCCGCTCGCGTGCGCAGTGGGAGGAGGCGCTCGCCACCGACGACCTGGCTCTCGTCGTGAACGTGAGGCGCTCGATGGCGCTCGCGGCGCTCTTCGTGGACGGCGATACCGCCATCGAGGACGCCGTCGCCGGCGTCACCGCCGCCGAGCGTCTGGGAGAGACGAGATCGCTCGCCCTCGCGCTCGCGATGGAGGGATACGTGCGCGGCGTGCTCGGCGATCCGGGGTTTCGCACACCGCTCGAGCGCGCCCTGGCGCTCGAGGACGAAATCGTCCTCGAGGAGCTCCACAGCCCGAGCGCCGTCGTCGCCGATCTCGGGCGCCTGTCGCTCGAGCTCGATGAGTCGAGACGAGGCTACGAGGCCGTGCTCCGGCGCGCCGAGGAGATCGGAGACGCTCGGACGGAGACGTGGTGCGCGTACGGGCTCGGCATGGTCGAGGCCTTGGCCGGCAACTGGGACCGCGCGTCCGAGCTCGCCGCCCGGGCAACCGACCTCGCCGAGCAGGTGGCCGTCCTGGGTCTCCCCGCCGTCCGGCTCGCAGCGCTCGTCGCCGCGTGCAGGGGGGAAGTCGAGCTCTGCCGCGATCTCGTCGAGGCCTGCTACACGGCCTCGCGCAAGATGGGCGACCGGTTGAACCTGCTCGGCACGCTCGCAATCGACGGGTTTCTGGAGCTCTCGCTGGGCGATCACGCCGCCGCGGTCACCGCGCTCGGCGAGGCGTACACGATTCGAAGCGAGCTCGGCATCAACGAGCCGGGCGTGACGCGGTTCCTCGTCGATCTGGCAGAGGCGTTCGCCGGTGACGGAAGAGCGGACGAGGGCGAGCAAGCAGTGGCCGTCTTCTCGGCGCAGTCCCGCGAGCTCGGTCGTGACTGGGCACGGCCCCTGATCGCGCGAGCCGAGGGACAGGTGCAGCTGGCGCGCGGCCACGTCGACTCCGCGCTGGCCCGGTTCGAGGAAGCCGTCGCCGGGCAGGACGTTCTCCCGCTGCCGCTCGAACGCGCGCGCACCCTTCTCGCGCTCGGGACCGCGCAGCGCCGTGCGCAGCACAGGCGCGCGGCCCGGGAGACGCTCGAGCGGGCGACTGCGATCTTCCGTGGGCTCGGGGCGCAGCTCTGGGCGGCGAAGGCGGAGGCCGAGCTCGGCAGGATCGGTGGCCGAGCGCCTTCGCCCGACGGCTTGACGCCCGGCGAGCTGCGCGTCGCCGCGCTGGTTGCGGAAGGGAGGTCGAACAAGGAGGTGGCGGCGGCGCTCGTCGTCTCCGTGCACACGGTCGAGGCCGCGCTCACGTCCATCTACCGCAAGCTCCACGTGCACTCGCGGACCGAGATGGCACGCAGGCTCGCCGAGAGGAGCAAAGCCTAGGGTTTTCCGGGTTGCGGCGGCTGCCGTGCGTGACATCATCGGGCCGTGGCACGCCGACGGCTTCTCCGGGCAGCCCTGGCTGCGCTCGCGACCGCGACCGCAGCTCTGACGTCCGCGACGACGTCCTCGCATGGGGCGGCGCCCACCTGGCAACACCTGTCCAGCCTCGACCACGGCCATGGAAGCGGCCTCGCGAAGGTCGCCTGGGCCAGCGGACGGGCCTGGTTCGTCCTCGGGTCTCAGCGAGGCCTGCTCGCAACGAGCGCCGCGTGACGGGGAGGCGGCTCACGGCGGAGCAGGCGACGAAGGTCACGGCACCCCTCGCGTGGTATCCGCTCGTGCTCGAGACGGATGTGTTCTACTCGGCCTCCAGCAGCGCGACCGGCGCCGCGCGCCTGCCGCCGAGCGGCAAGACCGGCACGGCCGAGACACCGTCGCCCGATCCGATGACGAGCAAGGTCGGACCTCCGGTCGCCGTGACCCGCGCGGCCGGCCGCCTCGTCTGGGTGCTCGCGGGCGACACCCCGGTCGGCGGAGGAATCAACTTCCGCCCGACGCTGCAGGCCTGCTGCGACGAGACGGGCACCCCGACGAACCTGTCGCGGTTCGCGACGTTTCGTGTCCAGTCTCCGCCGCGAGCCCACGCCGCCGGCGTGGACGCCAACGGGCGCGTCTGGATCGCGTGGGTGGATGGGCAGATCGGGCGCTCGGAAGTTCGCATGCTCGAGCTCGACCCGAGAACACTCGCGCCGCGCACCGGGAAGGCGCTGGTCGCTCCTATCGAACGGGTGGTCTATCCCGTCATCCCGACACAGACGCTCCCGCACGTGTGCACGACGACGTGCCGCGTGGTGGTGAGCTCGTACCACGGCCTCCCACCGGCGGCTGGGGAATGCGGATCGCCACCTGGGCGCCGGGCGAGCGAGCCGCCACGACCGTGGCGCTTCCGCGGAGCCCCTCTGGCAGCGGTCGCCCGCAACTCGTCGCCGCCGAATCGCGCGGGAACAAGCTGGCGATCGCGTACCAGGAGACGTCATCCATGAACGACCGGGCCCTGAGCGTCGTCATCGGTGACGCCCGCGGGCGCAACGCCCGGCCCGCGGGTTCGGTGACGGTGCCCGAGCGGTCGCTCGGCATGCCGCTGTGGAGCTTCTTCGCCGGCGCCTTCTCGCCGCAGGGGTTCGTGTACGCGCAGTCGTACTCCAACAACGGGCTGCGCGGGCACGTCCTCGCCACGGTCGTCCCGCTGCACTGATCCGTCGATAGGCCAGCGCGCGTCTAGACGAGCGCCTGCTCTATGGCGCCGCTCTCACGAGCCGGTGACGCGCAAACACTAGGGATTTCCAGGTTTCGGGGCACCGCTGTCGCATGCCACTCTCGATCCGTGGCGGCAAACGCGGAGGACAGCGCATGAGGCCTTCGCGTGCGCGAGCGGTCGGCGCTGCGGCGGTGGCGATGCTGTCGGCGCTCGCGCTCGGAACGATGTCCGATTCCCGCGCCGAGAGTGCCGCCGGCTGCAGGGACGGCCGGGTTGCGGTCACGCTCGCGGGCGAGACGAGCTGCCAGCCGGCTGCTCGCGCGCTCCCGCGCCCGGCCAAGGGAGACGAGCGGCTCACGATCCTGAGACAGCTGCTCACGAGCACCTGGGGCGATCCACCGGACACGCAGCGAAGGCGCCCACCGACCATCGAGCAGCTGCTCGCCGACTTCGGCCCCGGCGCGGCCGCGCGCGTCCGCCGGGCGATCACCGGTGTCCCCGCGGCCCTCGATCGGCTCGACCGCCCGAAGGCGCGCGGTCTGACCGCGGCCATGGGAACCGCGGCCGGCGGCTGCGGCTCGCGGGGCGGCCCCAAGAAGACCGACACCAAGAGAGAGAGCCTCGGCAACGGCGCCGCCTTCGACGTCACGTTCACCACCGGTGACGGGCAGGCGACCGTGGGGTTCGGGCTGGAGGGCAAGGCGAAGGACGGCTCCGACCGCACGGTCCGCTGGGACGCCGTCTTCGACCTCTGCGACGAGAACCTCTCCTTCTCCGTTCCCGAGTGTCCGACCGCCGACGGCAAGCTCGACGGCTCCGGGAAGACGAGCTTCACGGTGAAGGTCTCGAGCCTCAGGAACGGCACGATCGAGCACTCGGCAACCGTCGAGATCAAGCATCAGGCCAAGAGCTTCGGAACGGTCGCCGTCGACGCCAAGCTCGATCGCGTCCGCATCGAGGATGTCTACACCTCGACCATGCGCTCGTCCGGGCAGAGCATCTTCTGGGGGCCGGCGTCGGAGAGGGGGACCGTGACGCGCGTCGCGACGGTCGACATGCGAACCGGGCGGTACGACCCTGGACAGACGAACGTCGTCGACGTCCAGGTCTCGTACACCGGGATCCTCTCGCTGTTCGTCCGGGACGCGCTCGCCAAGCAGCGTGTGGCCGGTGAGCTCAAGAAGGCCTCGGACGCCACCTTCGCCCGGACCGTGAAGTACGCGATCGAGGAGTACCGCAGGCGCGAGAACGCGTGGCAGTCGCCGAACACCTGTGCCGAGCTCAAGTTCACGCCCGCATCTCGCACGCTCCGCCTGCGCGACGGTCAGTCCGGGACGCTGAAGGCAGTCGTCAAGGCGAAGCGCGGAGGACCGGCCAAGGACGGCCGCTGGCGGCGCAGCGCCCAGCGCAACGTCAGTGTCAGCCCGGCCCAGGCCTCGGGCGCGAAGCCGTCGTTCTCCTATCGCGTGACGAACGCCGACCGCGTGGTGAGCGCGAGCTTCCGCGCGACGTCCCCGGCCGGAGTCGCCGCAGACACCTGGGTGCAGGGCGGCGAGGAGCTCCCGGCGCGCTTCTCGGGGACGTTCAGCGGCGAGAACCGCACCGCCCTGAAGAACACGTACTCGGGCACGATCTCCTTCGTCCGGGAGCGGAGCGCAGCGGAGATCGCGAGCTACCGCCTGGAGCGCGTGTCGTGGACGCACCGCGTCTCGCCGCTCCCCGGCTCGCCGTGTAAGGCGAATGCGACCGCGCAGGTCACCGCGACCGCGAACGGCTCGGCGACGCGCGGTGTGCTGGTCATCCAGAAGAACCGGACGGCGAAGGGGTACGGCTATGCGATCACAGCGTCGTTTGCGTCGCCGCGACAGCTCACGATCGACATGGACTGCGGAGGCGGCCCCATGAAGCAGCCGTGGATGCCGGGCGGCGCGCTCAACACCGGGCCGCCGGGGATCGGGCTCGGCGGCAGCGGCGGTTACACGGACGGGAAGGTCGTGAAGGGTCGCTACGAGTCGACAGGGACCGCGAGCACGTACACCTGGAACCTGAAGGGCTCCGGCTAGTGCCGAGCTACCTCGTCGAGTCGTATCTGCCGGCGACGCCCGCCGCGGTCGAGACCGCGCGAGCGCAGGCGCGGCGAACGGCCGAGCTCGGGACGGGTGTCCGGTACGTGCGGACGACGTTCCTGCCGGGTGACGAGACGATCCTGCACCTGTTCGAGGCGCCGTCGGCTGCGGCCCTCGACGAGGCCGGGCGGCGAGCAGCGCTGCGGTTCGAGCGCATCGTCGAGGCGGTCGAGGGAGCCGTCCACTCACGAGAGGAGGAGAGATGAGAAGAAGAGACCTGATCGCGACCCTCATGGGCGGAGCGATCGTGATCGTGTTGGCGGGATCGGTCGCGTGGGCGGCGATCCCCGGAGACAGCGGCGTCTACAGCGCCTGCATGCTGAAGAACATCGGGACGGTGCGGCTGATCGACAAGTCGCTCCCGCCCGGCAACTTCATGAGCCACTGCAAGCCGGCGCTCGAGACCGAGGTCTCGTGGAGCCAGCAAGGGCCGCAGGGCCTACAGGGGCCGCAGGGCCTACAGGGGCCACCTGGGCAGGACGGCGCGAACGGTGCAGACGGACAGCCGGGAGCGCAGGGACCGAAGGGCGACAAGGGCGATCCCGGCCAGAACGGTGCGGACGGTGCTCCGGGAGCGCGGGGCCCACAGGGTGAGCCCGGGCCTCGCGGGCCGTCGGCGTACTCAACCTACACGCGACAAGTCGACAGCGACCTTGACAGTTCCTCTCCGAAGCAAGTCAGAGCAACGTGTGACGCCGGCGACTCGGTCGTCGGCGGCGGCTTCTTCGTGGGCGGTGCCATCGGCCTTCATGTCACCGCGAGCTTGCCCTACTTCGGAGTTGGCTGGGAGATGCGCGCACGCGAGGACGTTCCGACCACCGACACCTGGGCAGCGTCGGCCTACGCGATCTGTCTCCATGCCAGCTGACTGATCGTGTAAAGTGCTAGCAGCATGTCTGCTAGCACCTCAAGCGAACGAGCGGGCATCCTGGTCAGGATGCCCGCTCCTCTCAAGGGAGCCCTCGTTCGCGAGACCGCCCGTCGCGCGTCCAACGTCAACGACGTCGCGGCAGGCATTCTCGCCGACGAGTTCGGCGTCCCCTACTCCCCCACGGGACGTCGCCGCAAAGTGCTAGCAGGCTCCAGCCCCGTCCTTCTCCTGCGCGTCCCGCAGGACCTGAAGGACGCCATCCATGCGGAGGCGTCGCGGCGCGACTCCAACGCGAACGACGTCATCCTCACCGCGCTCGCCGACGGTCTCGGCGTTCCTGCGCGGAGCAACCGCCAAGGAAAGGAACTCATGGCTCAGACGAACGGCAAGCAGAACGGGCGCGCGAAGGACAAGGTGCGCGTCGCGATCATCGGCGTGGGCAACTGCGCCAACTCGCTCCTGCAGGGGGTCGAGTACTACAAGGATGCGAAGCCCGAGGACACCGTCCCCGGCCTCATGCACGTCGACCTCGGCGGGTACCACATCTCGGACATCGAGTTCACCGCCGCGTTCGACGTCGTCAAGGGAAAGGTCGGCGTCGACCTCGCCGACGCGATCTGGGCGCATCCCAACGACACGATCAAGTTCGCCGACGTGCCGAAGACCGGCGTGAAGGTCTCGCGCGGCATGACGCACGACGGCATCGGCAAGTACCTCGCGCAGGTCGTCGAGAAGGCGCCCGGCCAGACCGACGACGTGGTGAAGATCCTGAAGGAGACCGGCACCGACGTCGTCGTCAACTACCTCCCGGTCGGCTCCGAGGCCGCGACCAAGTGGTACGCGGAGCAGATCCTGGAGGCCGGCGTCGCGATGGTGAACTGCATGCCCGTCTTCATCGCGCGCGAGCCGTACTGGCAGAAGCGGTTCGAGGACGCCGGCTGCCCGATCATCGGCGACGACATCAAGTCGCAGGTCGGCGCGACCATCACGCACCGCGTGCTGACGACGCTCTTCGGAGACCGCGGCGTGCATCTCGACAAGACGATGCAGCTGAACGTCGGCGGCAACTCCGACTTCCTCAACATGCTCGAGCGCGAGCGCCTCGAGTCGAAGAAGATCTCGAAGACGAACGCGGTCACGTCGATGCTCGACTACGACATCGGATCCACGAACGTCCATGTCGGCCCGTCGGACTACGTCCCGTGGCTCACCGACCGCAAGTGGGCGTACATCCGCATGGAGGGCTCGTCGTTCGGCGACGTGCCGCTCAACGTCGAGCTCAAGCTCGAGGTGTGGGACTCGCCGAACTCGGCCGGCATCGTCATCGACGCCGTCCGCCTCGCGAAGCTCGCTCTCAACAACGGCATCGCGGGCTCGCTCGAGGCGCCGAGCGCGTACCTCATGAAGTCGCCGCCGAAGCAGATCCGCGACGACGAGGCGCGCGAGGACATCGAGCGCTTCATCGTCAAGAACGCGGTGGCCAGAAAGAAGGTGGCCGCGAAGGCGTGAGCCGGCTCCGGCTGAGCCGGATCTTCTGGATCGGCGCGGCGGCGATTCTCGTCGCCGCCGCGCTGGTCGCGCTCGTCGCCGTCCTCCGCGGTGACTTCTCGGACACGGACGGCCGGATCCTCGGGACGCTCGCCGCTCTCCTGTACACGGGCGGCACGGCTCTGGCGGGCCTGGCCCTGGTCGAGCGCGGCGGCCGTGTCCAGCTGCTCGGCTGGGCCGTCGTCGGCGCAGCCCCCGTTTGCCTCGGCCTCATCACCTGGGAGATCTGGTCGCGCTACTTCGACGGCGGCGGTGACTACGACGCCACCAGGGCAGCATGGAGCGCCGTCCTGGTGCTCCTCGTGGGGCTCGTTGCGGCAACCGGGCTCCTGCTCGCGCGCGGACGGCTCGCAGCGAGCCTCGTCTGGGCCG
>CAZMUG010000072.1:9696-12335 GCA_964569165.1 uncultured Gaiellales bacterium | reverse complement strand
ACCGCGGAGGGCGTCCGAAGGGCCGAATCTGACACGGACCTGACACGGATGCGACACGGCCGCGGCCGGAGGTCCGCAAACGGCTTGACCAAGCCATTTTCGGGGGGTGGGGAGAGTGGGCGCACCTGGGATCGAACCAGGGACCTCTCGCGTGTGAAGCGAGCGCTCTCCCGCTGAGCTATGCGCCCGGGCGAGCGGTAAGGCTAGCGCAGCCCCTGGTACGGTCCGCGTATGCCACCGGCGACGCTGACGCCGCCACGTGAACGCGTGCGGGCCGGGGGAGGGAGCGGCCTCGGAGAGCCCTGGCGGGTGATCGTCCTGAACGACGACCACAACACGTTCCAGGGTGTCGCCTTCGCGCTCTCGGACGTGCTCCCCGAGGTGACGTACGACCACGGCCTGGCGCTCGCAGACCGGATCCACTCGACCGGGCAGGCGATCGTGTGGACGGGACTGCGCGAGCAGGCGGAGCTGTACTGGACGCAGCTCCGCGACCACGGGCTCACGATGGCTCCGCTCGAGCGCTGACACCACTCCGTCCCGGGCACCGTGGTAGCGTCTCGCGCGTGCTGCTGGCGCTGACCGGGTACGAGCTCGCGCTGCTCGCGGTCGCTGCCGTCTTCGTGGTCTTCGCGCTCGTGGTCGCGGTCGTGATCCCTCGCTCGCGTCCCGACTTCCCGGGGCAGAAGGGGCTCTGGCTGTTCGTCGCGGTCTGTCTGGGCCTCTTCGCCGCACAGCTGACCGCGGTCCTCGTCGACGCGTCTCACGGAGAGCACGCCGAGGCCGGGACGCATGCTCCCACGACCGCTCCGGAGACCGAGACCACGACCACGGAGACCACCGAGACGACCGAGACGGAGACCACGGAGACCACGGAGACCACGGAGACCACGGGCCAGGGGGATCCCGCCGCTGGCAAGGAGGTCTTCCTCGGCACCGCGGCGTGCGGCTCCTGCCACACGCTCTCCGACGCGGGCACGTCCGGCTCGGTCGGGCCGAACCTGGACGCGGTCAAGCCGAGCTACGACAAGGTCGTCACGCAGGTCACGAACGGCGGCGGGGTGATGCCCTCCTTCGAAGGCACCCTCACCGCGGAGCAGATCCAGGACGTCGCGGCGTACGTCTCCTCGGTCGCGGGCAGCTAGCCCCGAGCGCCGCCCCGGTAGGCTGTAGCTCCTCGGAGAGGTGTCCGAGCGGCCGAAGGAGCGCGACTGGAAATCGCGTACGTGCTGAAAGGTGCGTCGCGGGTTCAAATCCCGCCCTCTCCGCTCTTCCGGGGTCAGGCCCCGCGGGTCTGACCCCGCCGGTGGCAGGTCGGACCGACCGGTCCGGTCGCGGAGACCGCCGCCGTCCCACGCTCCCGCGGCGTGCTCGAGGCGGACACCTCGCTCGGCCCGATACCCGCGAAAGGGGGGAAGGAATTCCCTCGACCGGGAGTGCGGGTTCCCTCGAGCCAGGGATCGAGGCCCCCTTTTCGGGGGAGGCTTCCCCGGCATGCACACCTACGGTGCGTCTCGACTTCTTCTGCGGCGACGATCAAGGAGACACGGGTGCTGCGGCGCATCTCGCGGATCTCGAAACCGAGGCTGTTCGGCTCGACCGAGGGTATTGCACTTCCCGTCTGCGCATCGCTGCTCGTCCCCCTGCTCGTGTTCACGGTGCTCGAGCTCCCGGCAGCGGCGATCGAACGGATCGTCTCTCCCGTGCTCGGGAGATCCGGATCGAAGCCCGGGGCGCTCGTTGCCAGGGCCAGCTCCTCCGTAGCCGTCACGATCGCCTCCGCGGGCTCGGCGCTCCTCGAGGGGTCGCACGGCGCCGCCCCCGATCCCGGCCGCACTTCACGCGTGGCTCCACGGCAGCGGGACGCAGTACCGTCGCACGGGCCGACTCCGGCAGAAGGATCGTGGGGAAGCGTGCCGTCTACCACGAAGCTCGGCGAGTCGAGCGAGGGGGTGTCCGGCGCGCCTCCGAGCCCGCCTGCCGAGGCCTCGGCCGGCAAGCAGCCCGGCTCGGGAGCTGCCGGTGGAGGCGCGGGGGCGTCCGACGAGGCCCGGCCCACGACGGACGAGGCGGGAGAGCAGGGGAGCGACGGCAAGCAACCCGACGGCGGGATCGCATCCGGCGGTTCGGACGATTCCCAGGGGGCGTCCGGCGGCGCCGAAACGGGCGACGGGACACCGTCCGGCTCGGACGCCGGCCCGACCGGGCCCGGGGACAGCTCGGGACAACAGGAACAGGCCGGCCCGGGGGGCTCGGGGGCATCGCAGGGCCAGGCAGACGGAGGGATCTCGACGGGTGCGGGAGACACGTCCGCGCGCACCGACGCGCCAGCCACCACGGGGCCAGCCTCTGGCGACCAGCAGGACGAGGGCGAGAGTGACGGGGAGCCGGGCGACACGGAGCAGAGCGCCGACCCGGAGCAGGACGAGGGCCAGAGCGTTGCGGACGAGAGCGGCGACCAGAGCGATCCGGGCGAGGCGGACGGGAGCGGCGACCCGGAGCAGAGCGGCGATCCGGGCTCGAGCGAGGCGGGCCAGGGCGAGCAGGAGCAGAGCGAGGGCGAGGGCGAGGGCGAGCAGAGCAACGATTCGGACCCGAGCGGCGACCAGAGCGACCCGGGCGAGGCAGACGAGAGCGGC
>CAZMUG010000072.1:7218-9596 GCA_964569165.1 uncultured Gaiellales bacterium | reverse complement strand
CGGGACGAGCACGGGGACGAGGACGATCGGAACGAGCACGGGCGTCACGACGAGTGGGACGAGCGGGACGAGCATGGGCGTCACGACGATCGGGACGAGCACGGGGACCGGGGGGATTGGGGAGACCGCGACGAGCACGGGGACCGGGGCGCGCGCGGTTGCGGTCGCGGCGCGGGCTCGGCAGACGCTTCGGACGCGGGGCCCGGCGACAACGAGGGCTCTTCGGCGTGAGGCTCATGAGGCCCGCGCTGCCGGGCGGCGCGGCGACACTCGGACAGCGCCCTCCGCGACTCGTCCTGCGTGTGGCCCTGTTCTCGGCTCTGACGCTGGGTGTCGGAGCGGCGACGCTGCTCCTCTACCTGAGGCACTTCGAGCGGGAGCGGGCCGAGCGGACGGCGATGCTCGAGGCGAGCGTCGTTGCGCAGGCCGTCGTCGACAGGCTGCGACCCTCTGATCTGAACGCGCCTCTCAGCGACAGACGGCGCGCGCAGCTCGACCGGGTGTTCGACACCAGGGTGCTGGACGACGTCACGCTCGCGTCGGCCGTGGCGGTGCCGGACGGTCGGATCGCCTACTCGACCGAGCCCGGGCGCATCGCCGAGCGGATCACGTCCCCGCGGCTCGGCGATGCCCTCGCCGGCAGGGTGTCGAGTGAGGTGACGTCGACGGGCGGCAAGGACTCGAGGCGCGTGCTCCGGGCATTCGCACCGTTCCGTCTGGACGGGGACACCTCGGGCGTGCTCGTGGTCGACAAGGACTACGCGCCGATCGCGACCGCCGCGCGCCGGGCGGCCATCACCGTGGCGGCTGTCCTCGAGTTCGTGCTGCTCTCGCTCTGGCTCTGCCTGTTTCCGATCATGCGCAGCGTGACTCGGCGAATGAACCGGCAGCTCG
Organism: uncultured Gaiellales bacterium; assembly: GCA_964569165.1. Lineage (GTDB taxonomy): Bacteria > Actinomycetota > Thermoleophilia > Gaiellales > Gaiellaceae > GMQP-bins7. The sequence goes on along the minus strand of CAZMUG010000072.1, from coordinate 8,702 downwards.
ACACCATCGCCCACCAGGCCCTTCACGACGATCTCACCGGCCTTGCGAACCGGACGCAGTTCGCCGTCCGGCTCGACGAGGCCCTGGGCGCGGACGAGGACGAGAAGGTCGAGCTCGCGGTCTTCTTCATCGACCTCGAGCGCTTCAAGGAGGTCAACGACGCGCTTGGCCACGACGCGGGCAACGAGTTGCTGCAGGTCGTTGCGAGGCGCCTCGCCCAGACGGTCGGCACCGACGGGCTCGTCGCCCGATTCGGGGGAGACGAGTTCGGCGTGATCAGCACCCGGGCGGTGGGCGAGCGGTCGGCTCTCGCGCTTGCCGAGCGGCTGCAGGAGGCGATCATGACGCCGTGCGAGATCGGGGGCGTCTCTCTGGAAGTGCACGGGAGCATCGGGATCGCGCTCGCGCCGAGACACGGGACGTCCCGCGACGAGCTCCTCCGGCGAGCGGACATCGCCATGTATGCAGGCAAGCGAATCGGAGCCCCCCAGATCTTCGCGCCCGGGCTCGACGAGAACTCGCCCATGAGGCTCGCAATGACGGGCGAGCTGAGGCGTGCGACGGAGCGCTCGGAGCTGGTGGTCCACTTCCAGCCGCAGCTGGACCTGCGCTCCAGCACGATCCACGGCGCCGAGGCCCTGGTCCGCTGGAGCCATCCGACGCGCGGCTTCCTCGGGCCGGACGCGTTCCTCGCTGCTGCCGAGCAGGGAGGCCTGATGAGGAATCTGACCCGGTACGTCCTCGACGAGTCGCTGGAGCAGCTTCGGGCCTGGAGAGAGGAAGGCGTGGAGATCGACCTCGCAGTCAACGTGTCGGGGCGCGATCTCGCGGACGTGCGCTTCCCGGAGGAGATCGCACGTGCGCTCTACGAGCACCGGGTCGATCCCTCCTGGCTCGAGCTCGAGATCACGGAGAGCGTGTTCCTCTCGGACCGCGTGCGCACGAGCCGGATGCTCGAGCGCCTCGTGACGCAGGGCGTACGCGTCGCCATCGACGACTTCGGCGTGGGCTACTCGTCACTCGCGCAGTTGAAGAGCCTTCCCGTGCACACGCTCAAGATCGACCGCTCCTTCGTCTCGAGCATGGAGTCGGACCCGAGTGACGAGGCGATCGTCAACACCACCATCGAGCTCGCCCACCGCCTCGACCTCGAGGTCGTCGCCGAGGGAGTCGAGGCACCCGAGCATCTCGTGCGGCTCCGTGCGGCCGGGTGCGACATCGCGCAGGGTCACTACCTGGGGCGGCCGATCCCGGGAGAGGAGATCGTCGCCAGGGCCCGCGCGTTCGAGGGCGAGCGGGAGCCCGCAGCGCTCGCGGACGTCGTTCCCCTGCGGCGCGCCGGGTAGCCATGGCCGTGGAGCGCGGTGCGCGTTCCGCCGATCGAGTTGGGGGAGGGGTCTCGGGGGAACCGGGGGGTTCCCCCCACGCGGTGGGGATGGGGGTGAAGGAGGGGTTTGAAACCGCCGGGGACGGTGTTTCCCACC
>CAZMUG010000072.1:0-7208 GCA_964569165.1 uncultured Gaiellales bacterium | reverse complement strand
GGGGGGGGGGGGCCCGGCCCCGCGGCGCCCCCCCCCCGAGACGGTTCGGATGGCGGAGAAGGAGGGATTCGAACCCTCGAGGCAGGGTTTTCCCCACCTAACGCCTTAGCAGGGCGCCGCCTTCAGCCACTCGGCCACTTCTCCGCGGGACGCTCAGGATATCGGACTGTCCTTCGGCTCCCTGTAGCGCACACCCTCGCTGCGGCACGGCTACCCTGTGCGTCCCACGGAGGGGTGCCGGAGCGGTCGAACGGGGCGGTCTCGAAAACCGTTAGGGGTGCAAGCCTCTCGAGGGTTCAAATCCCTCCCCCTCCGCTGGCGCTTCCCCGCTACGCCGGTCGCGTGCGCGATGCGTCCCAGAGGAAGTAGAGGAGGAGCCCGAGGAACGGCAGCAGGAGGATCACGACGAGCCAGAGGATCTTCCCTCCGACGCCGATGTCGCTCCGCTTCACGACCCGGACCGCGACGAGGAGCCACACGCAGATCCACGCCACTGCCGCTGCGGTTGCGAGGAGCACTCGTGGAGCCTACTCAGTCGTGTACCCGCGCGATGATGTCCTCGCGCTTGATGAGGCGCACCTCGATGCCGCCGAGCCTCACCTCGTACCCGGCGTCGCGCGGGTAGAGGATCTTGTCGCCCGCGTCCACGCCGGTGACGTCGCCGCCGACGGCGGTCACGATTCCCGTCCGGCAGGCGACTGCCGCTGCCGCCGAGGCGGGGAGGATCAACCCGGACCGTGTCTCGGTCTCGTCCGACACCGGCTGCACGACGACGAACTCGTCGAGCGGCTCCAGCGAGACGTCCACGCTGCGGTGCTCCTCGATCACGGGTCGAACGATACGCCTACAGGCGACCGGCCTGGACGATCCGCTGCAGGAACTGCTGCGTCCGGGGCTCGCGGGGCGCGCCGAAGATCTGCGCGGGAGGGCCCTCCTCCAGGAGGATCCCCGCGTCCAGGAAGCACACGCGGTGCGCGACGTCGCGCGCGAACGACATCTCGTGGGTGGCGACGAGCATGGTCATGCCCTCGGCGGCGAGCTCCCGGATCGCTTCCAGCACCTCCGCCACGAGCTCCGGGTCGAGGGCGCTCGTCACCTCGTCGAGCAGGAGCAGCCGCGGCTGCATTGCGAGCGCACGCACGATTGCGACCCGTTGCTGCTGCCCTCCCGAGAGCCGGTCGGGGTACTCGCCGCGCTTGTCGGCCAGCCCGAAGCGGGCGAGGAGCTCGTCCGCTCGTCCCTCCGCCTCCGTGCGCCCGAGGCCGAGCGCCTTTCGGGGCCCGAGCGTGACGTTGTCGAGGACGTTCATGTGCGGGAAGAGATTGAAGGACTGGAACACGATCCCGATCCTGCGGCGCACGGCGTTGACGTCCACGCCCCGGCGGGTGATCTCGTCCCCGTGCAGCACGATGCGGCCCGAGTCGATCGGCTCGAGCAGGTTCACGCAGCGAAGGAGCGTGGACTTCCCCGACCCGGAGGCGCCGATGAGGCACACGACCTCGTGCTCGGCGAGCGAGACGTCGATCCCGCGCAGCACCTCGAGCCGGCCGAAGGACTTGCGGACGCCCTCGACGACGAGCGCGGCGTCGCTCATGCGGTCGCTCCCGCCTGCTGGCGCCGCTTGTCCCGGGCGACGAGCCAGTCCGTGAACCGCGCCATGGGCACGGTCAGGACGATGAAGATGAGCGCGGTCGCGATGTACGGCGTGTAGTTGAACGAGGCCGCGACCTCGATCTGCGACTGCCGGAACGCCTCGACCACGCCGAGGAGCCCGACGAGCGCGGTGTCCTTGGTCAGGCCGATGAAGTCGTTCAGGAGCGGCGGGATCACACGGCGCACCGCCTGCGGGACGACGACGTGGCGGAGCGTCTGGAGGTGCGTCAGCCCGAGCGAGCGGGCCGCCGCCGACTGGCTCGGGTGCACGGACTCGATCCCGGCCCGGTACACCTCGGCGACGTACGCCGAGTAGACGAGAACGAGCGAGACGACGCCCCAGAAGAGCGGGTCGATCGGAACGCCGGGCAGCTGCAGCGCGGGGACGCCGAAGCCGAGGATGTAGATCACGAGGATCGTCGGGACGCTCCTGAAGAGGTCGACGTAGACGACCGCGAACGCGCGGAGCGGAAAGAAGACCGGGCCGGGCAGGCTCCGCAGGACGGCGATCCCGAGCGCGAGGACGAGGATGAGGACCTCCGCGGACAGGAAGATCTTCACGTTGAGCCAGAAGGCCGAGAGGATGTCCGGGAACGCCTCTGCGAACTCCTGGCGGTCGAAGAACGCCTGCTTGACGTCGTCCCAGCCCGCCGAGTTGACGACGACGAGCGCGATGACGCCGACGAAGACGGCGGTCGAGACGAGGGCGACGGCGACGCTCCTGCCGCCGCCGCCCTTCGTCAGGCTGCCGAGGATCCTCGATCCGCGGTTCTCGTCCAGCGTGCCGGTGCTACTTGAGGATCGGGGCGCCGGTCTGCCCCAGCCACCGGGCCTCGAGCCGCTTCAGCGACCCGTCCGCCCGCATCTTCGCGAGCGCCTTGTTCACGCAGCCGACGAGCGGGTTGCCCTTCTGCAGCACGAGGCCGAACTGTTCCTTCTTCCCCTTCGTGGGCAGCCGCCCGACGACCGTCGATCCGGGCACCTGCACGTTCGTCAGGTAGCCCATGCTCGGGAAGTCGGTGACGAGGCCGTCGATCTGCTTCGTCTTGAGCGCGGTCACGACGTCGTTGACGGTGTCGTAGACGCGGGGCTTCTGCGTCGGACGGATGTAGCGGACGATGTAGTCGTAGCTCGTCGAGCCGAGCGCGGCGCCGAGCAGGTAGCTCCTGAGCCCCTTCAGCGAGCGCACCTTCGAGATCGGGTTGGACTTCAGGCCCGCGACCGCCTGGTTCACGTCGTAGTACCCGGTCGAGAACGTGACGTTCTTCGCCCGCGCGGGGAGGATGGAGATCTGCGAGAGGTAGAAGTCGAACGACTTCTTGCCCGGCGCGAACGACTTGTTCCAGGGCAGGGCCGACCAGGAGACCTGCGCCTTGGAGAAGCCGAGGCGCTTGGCGACTCCGTACGCGACGGCCGACTCGAAGCCCTTGCCGGTCGAGGGGTCGTTGATCTCCCAGGCCTTCGTCTTGGAGCCGCCGCTCCACCACGGATCGAACGCGGGGTTGTCGGTCGCGAGGCTGAGCCGGCCCTCCTGGACGAGGTTCAGGCTCGACTTCGCGCAGCCGGGAAGCGCGGACGGCGACGCGGGCTTGCCCGTCGCCGTCGCGGCGATGGCGAGCGCGAGAACGGTGAGACCTGCGAGTAGAGCTCCTGCACGCATCCTGGATCCACTCCTCGAGACGATGACCGGGGCGCGGCGAGCCTAGCAATGTCGCCCGCAGGGGCGGGGTCGGCTCGCGCCGACCCACCCTCGAAGACCCCGGAAGCGCGGCAGCTCGAGCTGCCGCGCACGGCTGAGGCTCATGAGCCAGCTACGGTGCGCGCCATGGCGAGCCCGTTCGTCGAGCTCGAGGTCGGAGAGCGCGTCGTCAAGCTCACGAACCCCGACAAGGTGCTCTTCCCGAAGGCGCGCAGGACGAAGCGCGACCTCGCCGAGTACTACCTCGCGGTCGGTGAGGGAATCGTGCGCGCGCTGTTCGAGCGCCCGACGCAGCTCCGGCGCTTCCCGGACGGCGTGGAGGGCGAGGTCATCTACCAGAAGCGTGTGCCGAAGCACCATCCGGAGTGGGTGGAGACGGCACGCGTCATGTTCCCCTCCGGGCGGCATGCGGACGAGCTCTGCGTCACGGAGCTCGCGCAGGTGATCTGGGCGGCGAACCTCGCCGTCGTGGACTTCCACCCGTGGCCGTCGCGGCGCCGCGACACCGAGCGCCCGGACGAGCTTCGCATCGACATCGATCCGCAGCCCGGGACGACGTTTCGCGACGGGAAGCGCGTCGCTGCGCTCGTTCGCGAGGTGCTCGACGAGATCGGGTACACGGGCTGGGTCAAGACGTCGGGGAATCGCGGGATCCACGTCGCCTGCCGCATCGAGCCGAGCTGGGAGTTCCCCGTCGTTCGGCGTGCTGCGCTCGCCTTCGCGCGAGAGGTGGAGCGGCGGCTCCCGAAGAAGGTCACGACCGCGTGGTGGAAGGAGGAGCGCGGGAGGCGCGTCTTCATCGACTACAACCAGAACGCTCGCGATCGAACGATCGCCTCGGCGTACTCGGTGCGTGGCCGCTCGGACGCGACGGTCTCCGCGCCCGTGACCTGGGACGAGCTCCCCGACGTCGAGACCGGGGACTTCACGATGGCGACGATGCCGCAGCGGTTCGCGCGGCTCGGGGACGTGCACGCGGGGATCGACGAGGCCGTGTGCGACCTGCGTGTGCTCCTGGAGTGGGTCGAGCGGGATGCGCAGTCCGGGCTCGGCGAGGCGCCGTACCCGCCGAACTTCCCGAAGATGCCGGGCGAGCCGCCGCGCGTTCAGCCGTCGCGAGCTCGCGCGCCGGAGTCCTAGCCGAGCAGGGCTGCGACCGTGTCGCCGCTGCCGCGCGCCGGACGTAGCTCGCGCCACGTGCACCGGGCGGGGTCCTTGTCGTCTCGGAAGCGGATCAGCTTCGTCCCGTGCCGGAAGCGGTTCGACTGCACCTTGTCGTAGCGCACCTCGACGACGAGCTCGGGGCGAACCGGAGACTCCTCGAGCTCGCCGCTGCCCCAGCGGTTCGGCTCCGAGAAGCCGCGCTCGGGTGCGTGCTCGAGCAGCGGGAGGACGCGGGCGGCGATCTCGGCGTGGCGAGCCGGGGCGACCGCAGCCGAGCCGACGTAGTCGAGCGCGCCGTCGTCGCGATAGAGGCCGAGCAACAGCGTTGCGATATCGGTGCGTCGCTGAAGCGACGCACCTGCTTTCCCCTTCCAGCGGAGCCCGACGACGACGCAGTCGGCCGTCTTCTCGGGCTTCACCTTCACGACGCCGTCGCGCGAGCCCGGGAGGTACGGGAGGTCCCGCCGCTTCGCGATCACGCCGTCGAGGCCGATCGCCTCGAAGCGCGCGAGCCAGCCGAGGGCGACCTCTCGGTCCAGCGTCGCAGGCGAGAGCTAGAAGCGCCTCGCGACGCGCTGCAGGCGGGCTCGGCGCTTTGTGAGCGGCTCGTGCCAGGCCTCGACGCCCTTCAACACGAGCACGTCGAAGACGACGAACCGCGCCGGGATCTCCGCGGAGAGCTTCCTGACGCGGCTCTCCGCCGGATGCAGGCGCGTCTGCATGGCGTCGAAGTCGAGGACGCCGTCCCGCTCGATCACGATCTCGCCGTCGAGCGCGGAGAGCGGGGGGAGGAGCTTCTCGAGCGGGCGCAGCTCCGGGAAGTAGCGAAGCAGCGGCCGCGCGTTCCGCGACCAGAGCCGGAGCTCGCCGGATCCGTTCTCGAGCAGGCCGCGGAACCCGTCCCACTTCGGCTCGTACTGCCACTCGCCGCCCTCCGGGAGCTCGCGCACGAGCTCCGCCTCCATGGGCGGGAAGGGGATCGCGGGGTGAAGATCGGGGGGACGCTCGAGCGTCCCGCGCGGGCCGATGCGCGACCTGGCCATGGCCGAGAGAGCGTATAGACGCCGAGTCTGCTGTTCACTATCCTTACTTCTCGAATGAGTAAGGACATGTACGCATTGGCCACGGTCACGTCGAAGGGCCAGCTGACGATTCCGAAGTCGGTACGGGACGCACTGGGAATCGACCAGGGCGACCGAGTCGTCTTCCGGGTCGAGGACGGCTGCGTGCTGCTGGCCAAGACGGTCGACCTTCTCGATCTCGCCGGCACGATCCCGGTGCCCGACGGCAAGAGGGGAGCCAGCTGGACGGAGATCCTCCGCGCAACGCACACGGCTCGCAGCCGTAAGCGCGCGTGACCGTCCTCCTCGACTCGAACGTCCTCGTTCGACACTTCACGAACGACCCGCCCGCACTCGCCGCGAGGGCTCGCTCCTTCCTTCGGGCTACCGACGGGCTCTTCCTCGTCGATCTCGTCGTGGCAGAGGTCGTCTACGTTCTCGAGTCGTACTACGAGGCGCCGCGCCAGACGGTGGCCGAGCATGTGCGCACGGCGCTGGGCTCGCCGAGGATCGGCGTCGTCGATGCGCCCGTCCTCTGGCGCGCCCTCGAGCTGTACGAGTTCAGGCGTCTCGACTTCGCCGAGGCCTATCTGGCGGCGCTCGCCGAGGCTACGGACGCGTCGGTTGCCTCGTTCGATCGGTCACTCGACCGAGTCGAGACCGTCACTCGAGTCGAGCCGTAGGCTACGGCGATGCGGCGCGTCGTCGTCACCGGTCTCGGAGCGGTCACTCCGCTCGGTCTCGACGCGCGCTCGACCTGGGAGTCAGCCGTCGCCGGCCGGAGCGGGGTGGACTGGATCCGCTCCTTCGACGCGAGCGGCTACCCGGTGCGGATCGCGTCGGAGGTGAAGGGGCTCGATCCCGCGGACGTCGTGGGGTCGAAGGACGCGCGGCGGCTCGAGCGCAACGTCGTTCTCGCCGTCGCCGCGGCGCGCGAGGCGTGGGCGGACGCCGGCGTCGAGGGCGTGGATCCATCTCGCGCAGGCGTTCTCGTCGGCTCCGCGATCGGCGGTGTCACGGGCGTGCTCGCGCAGGACGGGGTCCGCCGCGAGCGCGGGCACGACCGCGTCTCGCCGTGGTTCCTCCCGAACGTGCTCGTCGACTCGGCGAGCGGGCAGATCGCGATCGACCTCGGCCTTCGGGGGCCCAACTACGCGCCGGTGTCGGCCTGCGCCACCGGATCGCACGCGGTGGGGGAGGGCGCGGAGACGATTCGCCGGGGCGACGCCGACGTCGTGCTGGCAGGCGGCACGGAGTCGTGCATGCACCCGGTCATCCTCGCGGGCTTCTGCGCGATGCGCGGGCTCGTCGCCGAGGAGGTGGATCCGGCGCTCGCCTCGCGCCCCTTCGACGCGACGCGCGCCGGGTTCGTGATGGGCGAGGGCGCGTGCGTCATGGTGCTCGAGGAGCTCGGGCGCGCACGAGCGCGCGGCGCACGGATCTATGCGGAGGTGCTCGGCTACGGGACGTCGAACGACGCGCACCACATGGCCCAGCCCGACCCCGAGTCCGTCGGCGTGGGCGAGATGATGCGGGCCGCGCTCCTGCGCTCGGGGGTCGCGCCGGAACGGGTCGGGTACATCAATGCGCACGGAACCTCCACGCCGCAGGGCGACCTCGCCGAGACGAAG
>CAZMUG010000071.1:0-12521 GCA_964569165.1 uncultured Gaiellales bacterium | reverse complement strand
CGCTTCAGCGTCGCACCGGCTGTTCATCCCTGCTGCCAGGCCTGGTGCGGCGCTTCATCGCCGCACCGGCAGTTCATCAGGCCACCCGCTCTTCCAGCCCTGTCCCAGGCGGCCATCTTGCGCAAGGGACAACGTGCAGGCAGCGTGGAGCCGTGCCCCGCAGAACCAGGGGAGAGGCCCCGGGCGCGACCCACCACGTCGTCGCGAAGGGGAACAACCGGCAGGCGATCGTCCTCGACGACGGAGACCGGGCCGCCTTGCTGCAACAGCTCGCAGACGCGGCCTGCCGGTACAGCTGGTGCGTTCATGCGTACTGCCTCATGACCACGCACCTGCACGTCGTCGTGGAGACCCGCGACCCGAACCTCGGGCGGGGAGTGGGGAGGCTGCTCGGTGGCTACGCGCGCTGGTTCAATGGCCGCCACGGTCGCGAGGGGCATCTGTTCGGGACTCCGTTCTTCTCGCGCCGGCTCCAGAGCGACGAGCACGTGCTCGCCGCGACGCTGTACGTGCTCGTCAACCCGGTCCGAGCCGGGCTCTGCCGGCATCCCTCGACCTGGAGGTGGTGCAGCTACGAAGACGCGGTCGAGCTGCGCCGGAGCCTCGTGCCCACGGCGCCGCTCCTCGGCCTGCTCGCGCCCGACCCGCAGGCCGCCCGCGCGCGTCTCGCGGAGCTGGTCGACGAGCAGGTCGCGCGCATCGCAGAGGAGGGGAGAGCGAAAGACCAGGCAGGGCGCTGACGCACCCTGCCAGGCTGAGGGAAGAGCGGGCAGGACGCTGACGCACCCTGGCCGCGGAGCGGGAAGAGCAGGCAGGGCGCTGACGCACCCTGGCCGGGGAGCGGGAAGAGCGGGCAGGGCGCTGAAGCACCCTGCCAGGCTGAGGGAAGAGCAGGCAGGACGCTGAAGCACCCTGCCGGCCTGGTGCAGCGCTTGGTGCGGCGCCTCAGCGTCGCACGGGCAGTTCTTCCTTCCTCCCACGCCAGGTGCGGCGCTTCAGCGTCGCACCAGCAGTTCATAGCTGCTGCCAGGCCTGGTGCGGCGCTTCAGCGTCGCACCGGCAGTTCATCCCTGCTGCCAGGCCTGGTGCGGCGCTTCAGCGCCGCACCGGCAGGTCAGCCTGCCCGCCGGCGCACGCGCGGCGGCGCCTGCCCCAGCGCCGCGTACGCGAGGGCGTTCATGGACTCCGTCAGCTCGCGGATCTCGCGCGCGACGAGCAGGAACCCGTCCTGCTTCTGCGCGGTCCGGTTGAGGCTCTCGAGCTCGCCCGCGATGCGGTCGAGACGCTCGAGCAGCGCGTCGAGCTGGCGGTCTCCGACGTCCTTCGGCTCCACGGGCCAGATTGTACGAGGGCGGCCCGACCGCCGCACTCCGGTCAGGTCGCTTCGGCGGCCGCCCGCAGCTCCTCCCTCGTCCTCACGATGAGCGCGTCGCCGCCGAGACGCCCGATGAGCCGCTCGGCGGCGGAGGCCCCCGTCTCGACTGCGTCCACGCGCCGGTCCGCCCCCAGCTGCGCGAGGGCGACCCGCGCGAGCGGCTCGGGCGCGTCGGTGAAGACGCCGAGCCGCCGGCCCCGGCCGGCGAGGCTCCGGAGCGCCGCGCTGACCGCGGCGTCGCGACGGAGGTACACGGGCGCGCGGTCCTCGCAGAAGCGCTCGAGGAGAGCACGCCAGTTGCCCGCTCCCGCGCCGTCGAGCCACTCGGAAGCGGCCGCGCGATCGCTGGGAAGCGTGCCGGCGTCGACGCCGAGGACGTTTCCCGCCGCCGCGACCCAGTCATCCCAGAGCCTGCGGGTGTCCCCGAGGGCGTCGAGGTCGATCGCGAGCGGGCGCGGGTCGCTCACGCGAGCCGCCGCGCTCGGATCGACTGCCACACGAGGACGCCGATCACCACGCCGGCTGCGTCGATCGCGACGTCCACGGGCGAGCCCATACGACCGGGCACGAACGTCTGGTGCACCTCGTCGCTCACCGCGTACAGCGATCCGAGCGCCACCGCGAGCCCGGCTCTCCCCGTCGCGCGGGCGAGGAGCGCCCCGAGCACGGCGTACTCCGCCGTGTGGGCCAGCTTCCGCAGCAGGAGATCCCATCCGCCGAGCCCGGTTCCGAGATCGGGCACCGAGGAGAACGTGAAGATCAGCGCCGCCCAGGCGACCACGGGAAGCCACAGGCGAAGCCGGTGTCTGACACCGACGGCTCGCAAACCCGCATGGTTACGTGGGGCGGTGTCAGACACCGTCCGATGATAGGCTCGGTGTCCTACCAGGGAGCGCGGTAAGGGAACCCGGTGCGAGTCCGGGACGGTCCCGCCGCTGTGAGGGGAGACGCTCCCCCGCCACGGAGCCACTGGCGCGAGCCGGGAAGGCGGCGGAGGAGGGAGCCCCGAGTCAGAAGACCTGCCGCCTCCTCGCAGCCGATACCCCTCGCGGAAGGGAGGATCAAGGTGCTTCGCTCTCCAGCTCTCCTCGCCGGCTTCCTGGCGGCCGTCCTCGTGCTGCTCGCCGCCTCGGCGGCCGGCGGCACGCCGACTCCGCCCCCGTTCCCGGTGACGATCGTCGCCTCGAACGGCAAGGTCACGGTCCCGAAGAGGCCGCGGCGCATCGTCTCGCTCTCGCCGACCGCCACCGAGTCGCTCTTCGCCATCGGGGCGGGGAACCAGGTCGTCGCCGTGGACGACCGGTCCGACTACCCGACGAGCGCTCCTCGCACGTCGCTCTCCGGCTTCACTCCGAACGTCGAGGCGATTGCCGCCTACCGGCCCGACCTCGTCGTCATCGCGTACGACCCGAAGGGCCTGTCGGGCGCGCTCGGCCGGCTCGGGATCCCCGTCGTTCACCACGACGGCGCGCGCACGTTCGCAGGCGCCTACCGGCAGATCCGGCAGCTCGGGCGGGTCACGGGCCACGCACACGAGGCGAGCCGCCTCGTGCACCGCATGCAGAAGCGGATCGCCGCGATCGTGAAGGAGCGAAAGTCCGCCCGCCGCCTCTCCGTCTACCACGAGCTCGACCCGACCCTCTACTCGGCCAGCTCGAAGACGTTCGTCGGCCAGGTCTACACCGCGCTCGGCCTCCGCAACATCGCGGACGCCGCCGACTCGGTCGGGACGGGCTACCCGCAGCTCTCCTCCGAGTACGTGGTCGCCGAGAGCCCCGACGTGATCGTCCTCGCGGACTCGGTGTGCTGCGGGCAGAAGCCGTCCACCGTCGCGGCGCGCCCGGGCTGGAGCAGGATCAGCGCGGTCCGCACGGGCTCGATCGTCCGCCTGGACGACGCGATCGCGTCCCGCTGGGGCCCACGCCTCGTGAACTTCTTCCGGGCGCTGTCGTCCGCGCTCGCGCGCCTCGAGCCGTAGGACGTGAGCGTCGCCGCAGAGCGCGTGGCGGAGGTCCGCCCGCGCGGGATCTCGCCTCTCTGGGCGGGCGGCGCGGCCGCGTTCCTCGTGTGCTCGCTCGCGATCGGAGTCCTCGCCGGCCCGGTCGACCTCGGGGTGGGAGCGGTCCTCGAGTCGGCCGCCGCGCGGCTCCACCTGCCCGGCTTCACGAGCTCCCTGACCCCGACCGAGGAGGCCATCCTCTGGGAGATCCGCGTGCCGCGCGTCGTGCTCGCGGCGCTCGTCGGCGCGATGCTCGCGCTCGCCGGGGCGACGTACCAGGGCGTGTTCCGGAATCCGCTCGCCGACCCGTACCTCCTCGGGGTAGCGGCCGGGGCCGGCCTCGGCGCCACGGTCGCGATCGCGTACCTCCCGGAGGGGCTGCGCGGGCAGCGCGCGCTGCCCGTGGCCGCGTTCGCGGGCGGGATCGCGGCGGTGCTCCTGACCTACGCGGTCGGGCGCTCCGCACGGCGCGAGCGGGACGCGGCCACGCTCGTCCTCGCGGGCGTGACGGTGGCCGCCTTCTTCACCGCCTGGCAGACGTTCGTCCAGCAGCAGAACTCGGAGACGCTGCAGCAGGTGTACTCGTGGATCCTGGGGAGCATCCCGTCGAGCGGCTGGCCGGACGTCGTCCTCATCCTCCCGTACGTCGCCGTTGCCGTGATCGTGATCCTGTCGCTGCGGCGGGTCGTGGACGTCCTCAGCCTCGGGGACGACGAGGCGGCCGCGCTCGGCGTGGACGTGCGGCGGGTCCGGCTCGCCCTCGTCGCAGCCGCGACGCTCGGGACCGCCGCGGCGGTGGCCGTGAGCGGGCTCATCGGCTTCGTCGGGATCATCGTCCCGCACGCCGTCAGGCTCGTCTCCGGCGTCGGGTACCGCGCGCTGCTCCCGCTCTCCGTCGTCATCGGCGCGGGCTTCCTCGTGCTCGCGGACGTGGTCGCGCGGACGGCGCTCTCCCCCGCGGAGCTCCCACTCGGCGTCGTCACCGCGTTCTTCGGCGCGCCGTTCTTCGCGCTCGTCCTGCGCACGACCCGGGGAGGGGCGGGATGAGCGCGATCGAGCTGCGCGAGGTCTCCGTCACCCTCGGCGGGAGCCGCGTCGTGGAGAGCGTGAGCGCCACGGTCGGCACGGGCGAGTGGCTGGCGCTCATCGGGCCGAACGGCGCGGGGAAGACGACCCTCCTGCGCGCGATCGCGCGCCTGGTCGCCTTCACGGGCTCGATCTCGCTCGCCGGGCAGCCCTCGTCGGGGCTCGGGCGGTCGGAGCTCTCCCGGCATCTCGCCGTCGTGCCGCAGGAGCCCTCGACCCCGCCGTGGATGACCGTGGCGGAGTACGTCCTGCTCGGGCGCACGCCGCACCTCGGCGCGCTCGCCCGCGAGGGCGTGCGCGACCGCGAGCTCGCCGCGCGCGCCCTCGCCCGCCTCGACCTGCTCGGCTACCGCGACCGGCGGCTCGGCACCCTCTCGGGCGGTGAGCGACAGCGCGTGGTCGTCGCGCGCGCGCTGGCGCAGGAGGCGCCGATCGTCCTGCTCGACGAGCCGACGGCGTCGCTCGACATCGGGCACCAGCAGCAGGCGCTCGAGCTCCTCGACCTCCTCCGGGCGGAGTCGGGGCTCACGCTCGTCACGGCCATGCACGACCTCACGCTCGCCGCCCAGTACGCGGACCGGGTGCTGCTCCTCGCCCGAGGCCGGGTCGCGGCGGAGGGCGCGCCTGCGGACGTCCTCACCGAGGCGCTCGTCGCCGGCCACTACGGGGCGGAGATCGACGTCGTCGAGATCGGCGAGCGCATCGCGGTCGTCCCCCGGCGCAGCGGGCACCATTGAGACGTCGTCGAGTCGAAGGAGAGCCCATGCGCAGGATCCTGGTTTCCGTCGTCGTCGCCGCGGCGGCCGTCCTGGCGCCGGCCGCCCTGGCGAAGGGGATGCTGGCGTTCGAGGACACGGTCCCGTCGGGGGGATCGTCGTCCGTGACGATCACGACCCACCGGGCGGCGTCCTTCCGGGTGCTCCTGCGAGTCCCCACCACGGGGAGGGCCAGGCTCTACCTCCTGGGGAAGAAGGCGCCGAAGGGAGGCCCGCTCATCTCGACCAGCAACACCGCACCGAGCGGGGCCTGCCAGGGCGCGGCCGGGTCGTTCTACTGCAAGGCGTCGTACGAGCCGCTGCCGAAGGGCACGTACACCTGGCGCATCACCTGGGTCGGCACGCCGGGGCAGGGCGCTGAAGCACCCCGCCCTGCGCACGTCGAGCTGACCGTCCGCTGGTAGCGGCGCCCGGATCGGCGGCTAGCATCGGACGGTGACCGTCGCGACGCCGGAGACCTACCTCGCCGACCTGAACGAGGCCCAGCGCACGGCGGTCCTGGCGACCGAGGGGCCGCTCCTCGTGGTCGCCGGAGCGGGCTCCGGCAAGACGCGCGTGCTCACCTACCGCGTCGCGCACCTCATCCGCACGTGTGGCGTGAAGCCGAACGAGATCCTCGCGATCACGTTCACGAACAAGGCTGCGGGGGAGATGCGCGAGCGCCTCGAGCGGATGCTCGGGACGACGGCGCGCGCGATCTGGATCCTCACCTTCCACGCCGCGTGCGGGCGCATGCTGCGGCGCGAGGCCGAGCGGCTCGGCTACCGCTCGACCTTCACGATCTACGACGACCAGGATCAGGTCCGCCTCGTGAAGGCGTGCCTCGAGGAGCTGGGCAAGGACCCGAAGCGGTTCTCGCCCCGCGGCATCCACTCGCAGATCTCGCGCGCGAAGAACGAGCTCGTCACGCCCGAGGAGTACGCGCAGCGGGTCGCCTCGTTCTGGGACCAGACCGTCGCCGAGACGTACGAGCTCTACCAGCGGCGGCTCCACGCCTCGAACGCGGTGGACTTCGACGACCTCCTCATGCTCACGGTGCAGGTCTTCGAGCGCTTCCCCGAGGCGCTCGCGCGCTGGCGCAAGGCGTTCCGCTACGTCCTCGTGGACGAGTACCAGGACACGAACCACGCGCAGTACCGGCTGCTCCAGCTCCTCGGCGGCGAGCACGGGAACGTCTGCGCGGTCGGCGACCCGGACCAGTCGATCTATGCGTTCCGGGGCGCGGACCTCCGCAACATCATGGAGTTCGAGCGCGACTTCCCCGGCACGCAGGTCATCGCGCTCGAGCAGAACTACCGCTCCACGAACAGCGTGCTCCGGGCGGCGAACTCGCTGATCGAGCAGAACACCGAGCGCAAGCCGAAGCGGCTCTTCTCGGAGCTCGGCGAGGGCGAGCCGGTTCGCGTCGTCGAGGTCGAGGACGAGCATGCGGAGGCGCGGTTCGTCGCCGCCGAGATCGCGTCCCTCATCGAGGCCGGGCGCTCGGCGAGCGAGATCGGGGTCTTCTACCGCACGAACGCGCAGTCCCGCGTGCTGGAGGACGTGCTCGTGCGGCAGGACGTCCCGTACCAGGTCATCGGCGGCCCGCGCTTCTACGAGCGCGCCGAGATCCGCGACGTGACGGCGTACCTGAGCGTGCTCGTGAACCCGCAGGACGCGACCTCGCTCCTGCGGATCGCGAACCGCCCGCGCCGCGGGATCGGCGACACCTCGCTGCAGCGGCTCGTCGTGCACGCCGAGAACACCGGCCGCACCCTCTTCCAGGCCATGGCCGACCCGGAGGCGGCGGGCGTGACGCCTGCCTCGTGCCGGGCGATCCGCTCCTTCCACGAGACGATGGAGTCGCTCATGGCGCTCGCGCAGGACCTCCCGCTCGACGAGCTGCTCGAGCGGGTGCTGGAGAAGAGCGGGACGCTCGAGGCACTCGAGGCCGAGCGCACGATCGAGGCCCGGGGCCGGATCGAGAACCTCCAGGAGCTCGTCGGCGTCGCCCGCGAGCACCGGCTGGCGGACCCGGACGCGACGCTCGCCGGCTTCCTGCAGGAGATCTCGCTCGTCTCCGACCAGGACACGATCTCGGACGACCGCGGGCTCGTCACGCTGATGACGCTCCACAACGCCAAGGGGCTCGAGTTCCCGGCCGTGTTCATGATCGGGATGGAGGAGGGGATCTTCCCGCACTCCCGCTCGATCGAGGAGCAGGGCGTGGAGGAGGAGCGGCGGCTCTGCTACGTGGGCATGACCCGCGCGATGGAGCGGCTCACGCTGACGCACACGATGTCGCGCACGCTGTACGGGCGGCGCGAGCACAACCTCGCCTCGCGCTTCCTGGACGAGCTGCCGCGGGAGGTCGAGCGCGAGCGTCTGCGGCCGTCCTCGTGGAGCGGCTACGGGTCGCCGGCGGCCGCGGCGCCGGAGCCGCGGCCCGGGATCGCGCTCTCCACGGGCGACGTCGTCCGCCACGGCTCGCTCGGGGAGGGGATCGTGACCGGGGTCGAGCCCGGAGGCGTGGTGGTCGTCCGCTTCGCCGGCGACGGGAGCGAGCGTCGGCTCATGGTCGAGTACGCACCCCTGGAGAAGGTCTCGTGAGCATCCGGGCGCGGCCGTGCGCCGGCCTCGAGGAGTTCGGTCACGCCGTTCTCGCCATCGGCCAGTACTTCGGGATGGAGCGGGACGACGAGCGGCTGGAGCGCTTCTCGAAGAACCTCCCGGTCGAGCGCGTGCACGCGGCGTTCGACGGCACGGAGATCGTCGGCGGCGCCGGTGCCTTCCCCTTCGAGATGACGGTTCCCGGCGGCGTCGCCCGGACGGCGGGGATCACCGTCGTCGGCACGACTCCGACCCATCGCCGCCGGGGCGTGCTGCGGGCGCTGATGCGGGCGCAGCTCGATCACCTCCACGAGCGCGGCGAGCCGGTCGCGGCGCTGTGGGCGTCCGAGGAGACGATCTACGGGCGCTTCGGGTACGGGATGGCCTCCCTCGCAGGCTCGATCGTGCTGCCCCGCGAGCACGCGTCGTTCGCGCTTCCGCTCCACCGTGAGGGAACCGTCCGGCTCGTCGAGGCGGACGAGGCGCGGCGGCTCTTCCCGCGTGTCTGGGACGCCGTGCGCCGGCGGTACCCGGGCATGCTCACCCGCAGCCGCGACTGGTGGGAGTACCGGGTCCTGTTCCCGCAGCCGGCCTCGGGGCCGAAGCGGTTCGCCGTGCTCGAGCGAGACGGAAAGCCCGAGGGGTACGCGATCTACCGGCACAACTTCAAGATGGAGCACGGTGTGTCCGACGGCGAGCTCCAGGTCGTCGAGGCCATCGCCCTCGACGGCCGGCCGACGGCGGAGATCTGGCGCTTCCTCCTCGACATCGACTGGTCGGCGCGGATCACCGCGGGCCTGCTCCCCCCGGACCACGCGCTCTGGACGCTGCTCGCGCAGCCGAGGCGGATGCGGATGCGCCTCGGGGACGGCATCTGGGTGCGCCTCGTGGACGTGGGGGAGGCCCTGTCCGCCCGGGCGTACGCGGCCGACGGCGCGCTCGTGATCGACGTCGTAGACGCCTTCTGCCCCTGGAACGAGGGCCGCTGGCGGATCGCGGACGGCCGCGCCCGCCGCTCGCAGGCGGGCGCGCACCTCCGCTGCGACGTGACGGCGCTCGGGTCCGTCTACCTCGGGGCGTTCTCCTTCTCGGAGCTCGTGCGGGCCGGGCGCGTCGAGGAGCTCCGGCGGGGCGCCGCGGCGCGCGCGGACGCGATGTTTCGCACCGAGCGCGCTCCCTGGTGCCCCGAGATCTTCTGAGCGGCGTCGGCCGCCGACCGGACGAGCGGAGGGACGACAGGCGAGTCCTGCGGTCGTACCCGGCGAAGGGTGCGCCGGAGGGCACGGGCGGCGGATGGCGGCGGCGAGGCCGGACGGCGAGGATCCCGACCGTGTGCGGTCAATCCCTCCGATCCGACCCGGCCGGCGAGCGTGGCTCTCGTCTTGCCCAGCGTCACCATGCCTGCCCGCGAGCTCGTGCTCGTCGGCCGGGAGACCGCCCGCCCCTCAGCCCGTAGCCGCGGGCGTACGATGTCGGGCGGCACCATGCCCGGCCCGAGCGGCAAGCGAGTCACCGTCGTCGTCGCCGACGACCACCCCCTGTTCCGCGAGGGTGTCGTCCGCGCGCTCGTCGCGAGCGGGCAGATCGAGGTCGTCGCGGAGGCGGACGACGGGCGCGCGGCCCTTGCCGGCATCCGCGAGCACTCGCCGGACGTCGCGCTCCTCGACTACAAGCTGCCGGAGCTCGACGGCGTCGCCGTGGTCAACGCGGTGGTGCGGGAGCAGCTGCCGACGCGCGTGCTGCTCGTGTCCGCGTACACGGACAGCGGGATCGTCTACCGCGCGCTCGAGACCGGCGCGGCCGGCTTCCTCGCCAAGGAAGCTCGCCGCGAGGAGATCGTGGACGGGGTGCTCGTTTGCGCTCGGGGCGAGAACGTCGTTCCGCAGGACGTCGCCGCCGGCCTCGTGTCGGAGATCCGGCTTCGCCGCAACGACGGCGCACCGGTGCTGACCGCCCGCGAGCAGGAGATCCTCCATCTCATCGCAGCCGGCAAGAGCCTCCCCGAGATCGCGAAGGAGCTGTACCTGGGGCTGACGACGGTCAAGACGCACGTCCAGCACCTGTACGCGAAGCTCGACGTCTCCGACCGGGCCGCCGCGGTCGCGGTCGCGATGCGGCGGGGCCTGCTCGAGTAGCGTGCAGCGCGCGACCTTCCCCGAGTCCGGGGAGGCGATCGCCGAGGCCGAGCGCGTCGTCGCCTGGCTCCGCATCCCGGTCATCGCGCTCGTCGCGCTCGGCCAGAGCCTCGTCCACCCGCACCGGGACACCACCGCGTTCGCGGTCATGCTCGCGTGCTTCGCCCTCTGGAGCGCAGGGATCCTCGTCTGGGTGTACGTGCGTCCTGCGGGGCCGCGCCTCGCGCTCGCCGCGACGGGCGTGGACATCGCGGCGATCAGCGTGCTGGCGGTCCTCTCCGGGGGCGCGTTCTCGAACGCGAGACTCGCGCTCTTCCTCGTCCCGGTCGCGGTCGCGTTCAGGTTCCGCCCCTGGGTGACGGCGGTCGCCACGGTCGTGACCGTGGGCGCGTACGTGGGCCAGGCGGTCACGCACCCGTCGCGCGGCGAGCCCGAGGCCGCCCGGTTCATCCTCACGCAGGCGGGCTTCCTCGCCTGGATGGGTGTCGCCTGCGTGCTCCTGTCGCTCCTGCTCGCCCGGCGGACGGAGGAGGTTGCGCACCTCGGCGAGGCGCGCTCCCGGCTCCTTCGCGACGTCCAGGACGCCGAGCTCCGCGAGCGGCGGGCGCTCGCGGAGGCCCTGCACGACCACGCGCTCCAGAACCTGCTCTCGGCGCGGCACGAGCTCGAGGAGGCGGCCGACGAGCTCCCGGCGAGCGCCCCGCTCGAGCGGGCGGACGCGGCGATCGCCGAGACGGTGGGGCAGCTGCGCGACGCGGTCTTCGAGCTGCACCCGTACGTCCTCGACCAGGCCGGCCTGGAGGCGGCCGTGCGGTCGGTCTCGCAGCGCGCGGCGAGCCGCGCCGGGCTCGAGCTGCGCCTCGATCTCCGCTACCCGCACCGCCACCCGGAGGACCAGCTGCTCTACTCGGCGGCGCGCGAGCTGCTCGCGAACGTCGTCCGCCATGCCGACGCCCGCACGGTCGCGGTGCGCCTCGTCGAGAACGGCAGGTCCGCGCACCTCCTCGTCGAGGACGACGGCTGCGGCTTCCCGGAGGGCCTGCCCGCCGAGCGCCTCGCCGACGGCCACGTCGGGCTGGCGTCCCAGCGCTTCCGCGTCGAGGCTGCGGGGGGCACGATGCTCGTGAGCTCGAGCCCCGCTCAGGGCACGCGGGTCGAGATCCGGATGCCGCTTCACGGAGAAACGGGAGCCTGAGCCCGCCTCCGGGCGGGCCGCGAGCTCGGCTCCTCGATCCTCCGATCGGCCGATGGCGCGGGATGCGCTGCCGAACCATCCTCGTGGACGTGAGCAGTCCAGCGAGCGAAGGAGGTCACCCATGGCGGTAGGGGTCATGATCTCGATGCCCGATGCCACCCAGCGGGAGTACGAGCAGATCAACCGCAAGATCTTCGGGAAGTACCCGATGGGCCCGGAGGACGCACCGAGCGGTCTCGTCCTCCACACCGCCGGGCCGACGCTCGAGGGGTGGTACGTGTACGACGTCTGGAGCTCCCAGGAGGAGTTCAGGCGCTTCGGCCGGGAGCAGATCGAGCCGGCCGTGCAGGACGTGCTGGGCCGTCGGCTCGACGACCGCCAGGTCCAGTTCTACGAGATCTCCAACCTCCTGCCGGCGGACAACGGAGCCCTCGCCGGCCAGAGGTAGAAGCGTCGCAGGCGAGGCCGGGGATGCCGCATCCAGCGCACATGCGCGCCCACGTCGGGATGACCGGAGCGTCCCCGGCCTCTGCCGGACGAGCGCGGCGTCGGCTCCCCCTGGTCCTCCTCGCGGCGTTCCTGGCGCTCGCGGCCGCCGGCTGCGGTGGAAGCGCGACCGCCACGCCGACGACCCCGGGGGCGGAGACGGAGACGACCGCCGGCACGACCATCCAGCTCGCCGCCGACCCGACCGGGAAGCTCGAGTTCGACCCGCAGCGGCTCGAGGCGCCCGCGGGGAAGGTGACCATCGTCCTGACGAACGACTCGTCGGTCCCGCACGACGTCGCCGTCGTGGGCAAGGGCGTCTTCGTCAAGAGCAGGCGGGTCGTGAACGGCGAGCATACGAGCGTCACCGCGACGTTTCCGCGCGGGACGTACGAGTACTACTGCACGGTCCCGGGCCACCAGGACGCGGGGATGGAGGGCGTCCTCGTCGTCTCGTGAGCCCGGCACCGTCCTAGCGATTCGGTAGGAGCCTCCTCCTCCGAAGCTCCCCCGGCCCGTCGTCGCCCGGGCCGGGGGAGCGCTCCGTCTCTCCCCGCCGGTGAGCGCGGTATCATCATCTTCATGTCTGTGAAGGTGTTGAGTGATATCCGAGGCGATGCGGACGAGACGTGCGCGGCCGACCGCGTCCCGCCCGACCAGCTCCGGGAGCTGCGCGAGGCCATTCCCGAGGAGGCCGCGCTCGAGCTCGCCGAGACGTTCCGGCTCCTGACCGATCCCGGAAGGCTGCGCCTGATCGCGGCCCTGCTCGCAGCCGACGAGCTCTGCGTCTGCGACCTCGCGGAGGTGACCGGGCTCTCCGAGACGGCGTGCTCGCACAACCTGCGGCTGCTCCGCGCCCAGCGCCTCGTCCGCTACCGCA